>JAYUUT010000336.1:0-4085 GCA_043754455.1 Myxococcales bacterium | reverse complement strand
GGCCTTGCTAAAGGCCGTTACGGCCCCCTTAGTCGCCACATAGGTCGTCGCATGCAACTGACCCATGGCCCCCACCAGGCTTGCCAGGTTGATGATATTTCCACGGGTCTTGCGCAGATGGGGCAAGGCCCGCTTACACGCGGTGAAAATGCTGACCACATTTAATTCAAACAACGCTCGAAACTCGTCTTCGCTAAATTCATCGATCGGGCGATGGGGGGGATGCCAGCCCGCATTGTTAACCAGGCAGTCCAGGCGCCCAAACTGTTTCACAGTCGTATCAATCAGGCGGCACACGTCGTCTGTCTTTCGGACGTCGGCGCGCACAAACAGCGCCCGTCCGGGGAATTCGGCCGCCAGCCGCTGGCCTTCCTCTTCGGCTATCGAGCAGAACACAACCTGGGCCCCCGCTTCGACGAACACGCGGACGCACCCCTCTCCAATACCCCGGCTGCCACCCGTCACAATTACAACCTTGTCCTGATAACGCATTTTGGCTCCTAGTTTTGTTTCCGATGGCGTAGCCTGTCCAGCGCGACAGCGATCACAATGATCGCGCCGGTCACGATTTCCTGTACCCAATTGGGCCACCCCATTTGTGAACAGCCGGCCTGAATGACCTGCATGATCAAGGCGCCAATCAGACAGCCCAGGATTGAACCTTCCCCTCCCGCCAAACTGCCGCCGCCAATAACAACGGCCGCGATGACATTTAGTTCAAGCCCCATCGCCCCCGTCGGATCCCCAACCGTCAACCGCGAGAACTGCATCACGCCCGCCATACCCGCAAACAGCCCGCCCAGCACATAGACCAGCACCTTGACCCGGGGCACCGAGATCCCGCACAGACGTGCCGCCGATTCGTTCGATCCGACCGCAAACACGTGCCGACCAAACCGCGTGTATATCAGCCCCCCTCCGACCACCGCCGCCAACACAAACAATAGCCATACGCCCGGCGGCACCAACATCCACGACTGGTCCGGCGGCAACCGCGCTAACAGTTCATTCAACCAGGATTTCGGGGCGTCGATTTTTTGCTCGCCGGCCAGCCCCTTGGCCACACCCCGGACCAACAGCATGCTTCCTAAGGTGACGATAAAAGGCACGACCTGAAGACGGGTAATCAAGAACCCGTTGACCAGCCCGCAAACGACACCCGCCCCGATCCCGGCCAATGCCGCCAGCGCTGGATTGCACCCCGCCTGCATACACCAGGCGATGACGACCGTACACAGGGCAATGGTCGCACCGACCGAAAGGTCGATCCCTCCTGACACGATCACCAGAGTCATCCCCAGCGCCGCCAACCCAACAATGGTCGTCTGCCGAAGAATTGTCTCGATATTTCCGGGATCGGCGAAATTGTAGTCGCGGGTCGCACCCAGCAAGATCACAAACAGTACGAACACGCCGATAAGCCCTAATAAAGGCCCCAGATTCCGGCGCAACATCGGCGCCAGCAGAATTCGTTTCACAAGCGATGGGGACGTTTTTGCAACAACACTCATGCCGCCGCCTCGCCGCCAGCGGCCTCGCGGACCAGATCCTGTTCGGTCACGTTTCCAACCGGGTACGCAGGCCCCAGACGCCCACGACACATCACCGCGATGCGATCGCAGGTTCCTAACAACTCAGGCAGATAACTCGACACCATAATGACCGCCTTCTTCTGACTCTCTCTCGTCACCATTTCATCAATCAGTTCGTAAATCTGAGCCTTGGACCCCACATCGATCCCGCGCGTCGGTTCATCCAGCAGCAATACATCAACCCCGTGGTGCAAAAGACGCGCAATCGCCACCTTCTGCTGGTTCCCTCCCGACAGTTCAGAAATGCACTGTGAGGGGCCCTGACAGCGAATCCCCATCCGGTCTATCCACGACTGCACTAGGCCCGCGCGTTCGGCGGGGCGCACCAAACGCGGCAACTTCGACAGGGTCAGGTTGTCCGCAATCGACAACCCCAGGGCCAGACCTTCTTCCTTACGGTTCTCGCTCACCAGGGCAAGTCCTTGCGCCCACCGTTCACCCGGCGTGGCCGAACCCGTGAAAGCGCCCAACGTGATCGACCCCTGCCGCACGGGGTCCAGCCCCGCCAACACCCGAAACAGTTCCGTGCGTCCTGCCCCCACAAGCCCCGCAATCCCCAACACCTCCCCCCGATGCAGAGAAAAATCCACTCCGATGGGTCGATCCTGCCCCGTCAAGTCTTTGACCTCCAAGACAACCTCTCCCCGGGTTCTTTCGCGTCGTGGGTACAGCTCTTCCATCCGACGACCGACCATCATGTCGACGATCTGTCGGACCTCAATCTGCGCGGTCTCACCGCCACCCACGGTTTGTCCATCTCTTAACACCGTGAACCGCGTCGCCAGTTGTTTGGCTTCTTCAATAAAATGCGTGATGTAAATGATCGATTGGCCTTGGGCCGACAGCCGCGACACCAAGGCAAACAAGGCCTCGGCATCGGTCCGGGTCAGGCTGCTGGTCGGCTCGTCCAACACCAGCACCCGGGCCCCCAAGGCCAGCGCCCGGGCGATCTCCACGACCTGCTGGGCCGCGATCGACAGCGATCCCACCTTTGCATCTGGATTAATTTCCGGGTGGGCCAGCTCAGCTAAGGCTTGGGCACTACGCGTCCGCAAGGCCGCCCGATCCAGCCACAGCCCCCGCCGCGGCTCGACCCCCAGGAAAATATTCTCGGCCACCGTCAGGTGCCGCGCCAATGACAGTTCCTGGTAGATCATGGCGACCCCAGCGGCTCTCCCTTCCTGGGGACTTCCCGGCTGGTAGGGCTGCCCATCTAGTTGCATCTGCCCCTCGTCCGGACGGTACGCCCCTGACAACACTTTCATCAGGGTGCTTTTGCCGGCGCCGTTCTGCCCCAATAGCGCATGCACTTCCCCCGGAAGAATTGTCAGATCAACTCCCCCCAGCGCCTGGGTCGCCCCAAACCGCTTCTTCACGCCGCGCATCTGCAGCCGGGGCAGCACCTCAGGCTACTCCTTCAACCAGGTCTTGAAATCCGGTGCCAGCAGCTCTTTGCTTCGGGGCTCTCCCATGGTTTCGCGCGTGATAAGAGTCGCCCCCGTGTCCACCCGTCGTTCAACTTTTTGCCCCCGCAGGTGCGCCACCATCGTCTTTATCGCCATGTACCCCATATTGATCGGATCTTGCACCACCACCCCGTCAAGAACGCCTTTGGCCATCGCGTCCACCAGTTTTGCAGAGCTATCGAACCCAACGAACTTCACCTTCCCGGCGAAACCGCCGTCCTCTAACGCCCGCAACATCCCAAAGGTAGTTGATTCATTGGGGCAGAAGATCCCCTGAACCGTCAGCCCGTTCGCGTCCTTGTGTGCCGTCAGCAGGTTCTCGCTGGCACGAAACGCGGTCTCGGTCGTCGCCCCGCCATACTGGTTGCTCGACACCACCTTGATCTCAGGGAATTTCGCTATGGCATCCATAAACCCCTTTTCTCGCGCCGCCGTGCTGGCCGATCCTTCCGCGTAACGAAGCATCAAAACATTCCCCTTGCCCCTCAGCAGCTTTCCCAAATGCGCCGCCGCCAACCCGCCCCCCTTGTGGTTGTCGGTGGCGACGAAACTTGTCCAGTCGTCCCCCTTCAGATCCGAATCAAACACCACAACTGGAATCTTCGACCTAACAGCATCGGTCACCACAGGCCCAAGCGCCGTATCATCCAGCGGTGCCAACACAATCCCCTTAACCCGCATGTTGATGAAGGTCTCGACCACCTTGATCTGATCCTCTCGATCATCTTCACGCAACGGCCCTTTCCAGATCACCTTCATCCCCAGCTCTTGCCCGGCTTTCTCGGCACCCGCGTGAACCGATTTCCAGAACTCGTGCGTCGTGCCTTTCGGGATCACCGCGATGGCATCGCTTTCGCGTTTCTTGCACCCAAAAAGGGCGGTAGCCAGCAGCACAACATGAGTGACACGTTTCAGCATGGAGGCGGATATTAGGATGCCCCCCCTTTAGACGGTAGCGGAAAGCAATACGGTACCGATATATCATTGGCGACAGCCAGGACACCCCACCGTCAGAATGCCAGCGTCA
>JAYUUT010000335.1:0-2341 GCA_043754455.1 Myxococcales bacterium | reverse complement strand
TTTGGATCCTGGCGGGGCCCGAACACATTGAAATAGCGAAGAACAACGGTCTCCAGACCAAATACCCGCGCGTAAACGCGGCAGTAATTTTCCCCCGCCAATTTCGCAGCCGCATAGGGCGACAGCGGGATGGTCGGCATGTCTTCGACCTTGGGCAAAATAGGGGTTTCGCCATAGGCGGACGATGATCCGGCATAAACCAGACGTTTCACCCCAGCCTGCCGGGCAGCCTCCAGCACGGCCAAAGTCCCCGTCGCATTGGCTTCGTGGCTGGCCATCGGTGCCGCGAGCGACCGGGGCACCGAGGGAACAGCGGCCTGGTGAAAGACGACGTCGACGCCTTGCATGGCCCGGTGAAGGCAGGCCGGGTCCAAGATCGACCCGATTTCGACCGTGACGGCGTTCTGGATTCCCCCGAGGTTTTCCAGGCGGCCCGACGACAGATCGTCGATGACGCGAACCTTATCACCTGTGGCCACCAACGCACGAGCCAAGGTCGAGCCGATAAAACCGGCCCCACCTGTCACGAGGACATTCCTAGACATGCCCCCCTTTTAACAGTGTCCGTTGGCGCCCGCCAAGAGAAGGGGTTGCCCCGTAGGACGATATGTCGGGTCTAACGGTCGGAATGCGTACGAGCCTGAGCCGCCAATTTGGCAACTTCCCGGTCAAGGGCAGGCAGCGACAGGTCCGTCCGCGCCGAAATGGAAGCGGACGGCAGGGGCTGCGACGCAGTGCCACGTGCGCGCGACACGCCCATGATCGCGACCACCGCCAAGGCGGCCAGCGTCAGAATCCCAGCGAAACCCTTCGAGGAACGATTTTTCTTTGCCATACAGCTACGATATCGGTCCTGCACCCACACGCAATTTTTCTTATGTTTCACGGTCGGGCGCATTCCCCCCTACACACAGCATTGCCTTCAAGATTCCAATCTGTTAGAAGCGCCCGGCTGCCCTTTTTCCAGGGGATAGCACCTTTTTTTGGGGTACTTCGCCTTCAGGTTGAACGGAGAGACTTGCATGCTTAACAAGCCCAGCCGGACCCACATTCCCATATTTTTCTTCATGGCCCTGCCCGCCCTGTTGGCGGTCGGTTGCGGGGAAACGCTGTCGGACGAGGCCTACGGCCCCATCGATCTTGCGTCGTTCTTCTATGACGGTTCCACGACCAGCGCCCCCACGGCGGGGCTGCCCCGAAACCTGGTGCCCAAGGGCGGCTGGGTGAATTACACACGGGTGGAACATTACGACTTCGGGCTGGTGTCGCACATCAAGAAAAGGTCCGCGACCAGCACCACCAGCGATCCGGACTACGTGAAGGTTCCGCAGATGTTCTTCTTCTATCGGCAAAGCAGCAAGGCGCCGATTTTCGCGAACGCGGTTCTCGAGGAACGAACGGGGTTGTGGCATATGCGGGGTGGAAAAGGCGTCAGGGACCCAAACCCCGCACCGAAGGCCAACAAGGCCATCCCGTACGGCATCCGGACGCGAGACCAGTTGGTGGGAGACGCCAAGGGCCAGGGATTTCAGCGGCCCATCATCGACAAGAATCCGATTAACGGTTCGGAATATTCCGGGCTCTGGGAAATAGTCGAAGTGATGGTTCCTGACGATTACGATCCCGATTCGATCAAACATGATGGCACGTTGGCAGACGCCCTGAACCAAAGCGGGTGGTCGTCCCACCGAACCGGCAAGGTGATCAACTGTCCCCTTGTGGATGACAGGACCTTCGTCACGCCGTCAGTGTTCGCGTACAAGATTCCGAGGCCACGAATGGAATTGTGGTTCCGAACGAAACTGGGAAGCTGTTATTTGGTTAACGGATGGGAAGCCATCGGGACTGATAACGACGCACCTTTTCCGGCCTTTAATAATAAACTTTTCCCGGCATCGGGATGCACGTCCGTAAAACCGTGTGACAAGGACGAACGCCGGATCGATACCTTCGATGTTGTCAGGTATTCGATAGGCGCCGGCGTCACCGAACGCCCCGTGGTGTTTTCGACCGTCGGCGTGGTTTACGACCCGAAAGTCACGCTTTCGAACCAGGACCGAACCCGATCGGCCTTGGACATTCGTTATAACGGCGACAGTTTAACGGACGCGTTGCCCCGTCATACGGCAGCGGATCCGATTGGCTACAAACCAGTGCGCTGGCATTGGGATATTGAGGTACCGCAGGATCCCCCGTATCAAGGGGCCCGGTTCAAGAACTTGGCCGATGCAGATCCCACCGCTCGTCGTGCGCGCAGCGGCACCTTCACCCGCAATTACCCGATTGTCGGGGCTGCGACAAGCTGCCTGACGCCTGAAGCGCTGAGGATCATCGCACAGAG
>JAYUUT010000334.1:0-14856 GCA_043754455.1 Myxococcales bacterium | reverse complement strand
GGTTCAACAGGGACCGCGTCAGTTGCGGGAAGCCTGGCCTGGCACCCCACCACCAAGCCGAAAACGACCAAAAGCCAAGGCATGTTGAGGGGCCATCCGAACACCGGGAAAAACTAGCACGGGGGCTAACGGGATGGTAACGACCGCGGGGGGTTCGCATACACCATGAAAATTGTCGTATTGGACAGCTACACCGCCGATCAGAACGCGCCTTTAGCCTGGGAATCCCTGCGGGCGCTGGGGGAGTTGACGTTGTTTCCCCGCACGTCCGGCATCGATCTGGCACGTTGTTGTGCAGGGGCGGACGCCGTCATTACGAACAAGGCGATCGTGGACGCGGCATTAATGGCGGCGGTTCCGACGCTGAAATACGTGGGGGTCAGCGCGACGGGAACCAACATTGTAGATTTAGACGCGGCCCGGGCGCGCGGCATTGCGGTGACAAATGTGCCGGGGTATTCCACAGAATCGGTGGCGCAGTTGGCCTTCGCGTTGATCCTGCATCTGACGGTGGATGTCGCGGGGCACGCGGCCGCGGTGCGGGCCGGGCAATGGGCACGAACGCCGGATTTCTGTTTTTTTCTGCGACCGTTGGCGGAACTGTCGGGGAAAACCCTGGTCGTGATCGGCACAGGGGCGATCGGGCGGGCCACGGGGCGGATTGCCGAAGGCTTCGGCATGAAGGTCATTGCGGCTTCCGTGCCGGGGTCGGCAACAACAAACCGCATGCCTCTTTCGCAGGCGCTGCCGCTGGGTGATGTACTGACCCTGCACTGCCCGTTGACAGCAGAAACCAAGAATCTGGTGAACGAGAAGTTTTTGGCGTTGTGTAAACCGACGGCCATTCTGATCAACACAAGCCGGGGTGGGCTTGTAGATGAAGCGGCCCTGGTCGAAGCATTGACAGCGGGGATGTTGGGGGGCGTTGGATTGGACGTATTGTCGGCCGAACCGCCCGGGATTGACCATCCCCTGACCGACGAATCGGCACCGTTCGCGGGGCGTGTGGTGGTGACGCCCCACATTGCCTGGGGAACCGTAGAGGCGCGGTCCCGGTTGCGCCAGGCGGTCGCGGACAATCTGGGGGCGTTTGTAAAGGGGCAGGCGCACAACCGGGTGGCCTAAACACGGTGTCCGCGTGCTAAACCTCACGCGCCACACCATGCGCGTTCATCTTCAATACGGCCGCGACGGCCTGCAAATCGAGATCCCCGGTAACAACATAAAAATCATTGAACCGGCCTTCGTCCCGGGACTGCCCGACGAAGCCGCCGCGTTCCAGGCCGCCGCCCGCGCCCCGTACGGTGGGCGCCCGTTGAGGGACAGCATTGCCGCGCACGAACGGGTCGCCATCTGCATTCCCGACATCACCAGGCCCCTGCCCAACGAACGGTTGCTGCGCTGGGTGTTTGAAGAACTGGCGCACGTGCCACCAGAAAATTTTGTCATCGTCAACGGGACAGGGTCACATCGCGTGAACACCCCTCACGAATTGGCGGGAATGGTGGGCGCGGAAATTCTATCCAAATACCGCGTGGTGAATCACGATTCGCACGACGCGAAAACCCACAAATTGGCCGGAAAAACTGCCGACGGTCGGCCGATTTTTATGGCCCGCGACTATGTCGAAGCGGATCGGCGGATCGTAATGGGATTCATCGAACCACATTTCATGGCGGGGTTTTCGGGCGGATGGAAGGGCGTGTTCCCCGCCGTTGCGGACATTGACAGCATCATGCACTACCACCGCGCCGACGCGATTGGGCACCCGCGCAGCACCTGGGGCGTTCTGGACGGCAATCCAACCCAGGATCAGATCCGGCACAACGGCGCGGTCCTGCCCGTAGATTTCCTGTTGAACGTGACGTTGAACCGGAAACGAGAAATCACGCGATTTTTCTGCGGGGACGTGGATCTGGCCCACGGGACTGGTTGTGCCTTCGCCAAACAGACCGCGATGATCGCGTGCGACAAACCGTTCCCCATCGTGGTCACGACCAATTCGGGTTATCCGCTGGACCAGAACTTGTATCAGGCGGTCAAGGGCATGCACGCCGCTATGCAGGTTGTGCAGCAGGATGGGTTGATTCTGTCGGCATCACGCTGCAACGACGGATTTCCTGAACATGGAAATTTCAAAACGTTGCTATTCGACCACGCCACCCCGCAGGCCTTGCTGCAAACGATTACGCGGCCCGGTTTTTCATTGTACGACCAGTGGGAAGCGCAACTGCTGGCCATTATCGCGTGCAAGGCGCGGGTGGGTTTGAAAAGCGAAATCCCGGCCGACAGTGTGCGGCGTGCCCATATGGAGCCGGTCGAAGATTTGTCCGCACGAATTGCAGAAGAGCTACGACGCCGGGGTCCCGACACGGCCATTGCGGTTCTGCCCGAAGGCCCGCAAACCATCCCCTACCTTGGGTCAGCATGACGAAAAACCCGCCCGCTCCGCGTGCTGACGTGGCCGCCATGACCGGGTACACGCCCGGCGAACAGCCGCGCGCGGGCGAACGTTCGATCAAACTGAACACCAACGAAAACCCCTACCCCCCTAGTTCCGCCGTGATGGCCGCGATTCGCGATATAGACTCGGAATGGTTGCGCCGGTACCCATCCCCCCTGGCTGATGAATTTCGTGAGGTCGCAGGACAAGTTCACGGCGTCAGCCCCGACATGGTGGTGACGGCAAACGGCAGCGACGAAATATTGTCGATCGTTTTGCGCACCTTCTGCGCCACGGGGGACGTGCTGGCCTATCCCCACCCAACGTATTCACTGTACCCGGTGCTGGCGGGCATAGCGCAGTTGCAAGTGGCCGAGGTTCCCTGGGCGCCCAACTGGGCCTTGCCCACGGACGCCCTGCTGGCAACGGGGGCCAAGGCAATATTTTTTGCAAACCCCAACGCGCCGTCGGGAACGGTTGTCCCAAACGAGGCCATCGCCGATTTGGCGGCACGATTCCCCGGCATCGTGCTGGTGGACGAGGCCTATGTCGATTTTTCCGATGCAGCAGACGGGGCCTTGCCCCTGCTAAAAACCCACCCGAACGTGATCGTGACCCGCACGCTAAGCAAGGGATATTCCCTGGCCGGCCTGCGATTCGGATATGCGCTGTCACACCCAGCGACGGCGGCGCAGTTGTGCAAATGCAAGGACAGCTACAACTGTGATGCCATTTCCATCGTCGCGGCCACTTCGGCCCTACGCGACCGCGCAACGGCACAAATGTCGTGGCAAGCTGTGAAGACCGAACGGGCGCGCCTGCAGGCGGAATTGATCCGGCGCGGGTACGTCGTCCCCGACAGTCAGACAAACTTCCTGCTGACCACAGTCCCTGGAGGCGATGGCAACGTCGTTTATCAGAAGCTGAAAGCCGCGGGCATTTTGATCCGGTACTTCGACAAACCGGGGCTTCGCGACAAGGTGCGCATCACGGTGGGCACACCTGCGCAGGATGACGAATTGCTGGCCACTGTCGATCGATGATCCCAGGCGAAATGCGTGACCGTGTGTTGCACGCCGTGCTGCGGGCGGCAAATGGACGCGGGGACACGTTTCGGGTGGGTCACATCGACAGCGATCTTCAGATCATCGAACTGTCAGAAAAACGGGCCGTCGTGGTGGTGGTGCGCGGTGACGGTGGTTCCGAATCTGAAACACGGGCACGATTGGCCCGGGTCATCGATGGGCATCAGTCCGGCCTGTTGTTCGTGGTGTTGGCCGGGGGCCCGAAGGAATCGCGGGGGTTGATGGAGGACGCCGATCGTGCGGCCCACGATCGCAATCACCTGGGGATGTACCACGCAAACGACCAAGGGCGATTGGTCCACGTGACGGGACGACGAAGCGATGTCGTGCGCGACGCCGCAAAACTGCTGCCGGATCTACCGCCGCTGGACCTGCCTACGCTTCAGCAGTTTTTGCAAACCATGGAACGCGAACGACAGGACGTGGTGACCTTCGCGCAGGCCTTGTCGCGCCGTCCCCACCACGCGGTGACGTTTCTGGGCGGCGTGTGCGTGCTGATGTTTTGTCTGACCCTGATGTGGAGTCACAAGCCGAGCCCCAACGGGTTGATCCTGTTGCTGTCGGGGTCCAACAGCCATGATCCGGTTGTGCAAGGCCAGTGGTGGCGGCTTTTGTCTTATTCATTCTTGCACGGTGGTCTGCTGCATCTGGCGATGAATCTGTTGGCGCTGGTCAGCCTTGGTGGCCTTGTAGAAAGTCTGATCGGCTGGCGACAGACCGTAATCGCCTGGGCCGTGACCGCCGCTGTGGGTGGTGCCGCCAGTGCCTTTATCGGGACGGCACCGTCTTCTGTCGGTGCCTCGGGCGTCGTGTGGGGGTTCATCACCATTGCCCTTGGCATGGCGCGACCCAACCAGGGCCTGCCACGAATCATGGCAACCCGCCTTCGCGGTGGCCTGCTTTGGAACCTTGTGCTGAACATGGGCCTTTCCTTTATCCCGGGCATCGACCTGTGGGCCCATTTTGGCGGCGGTCTGGCAGGCGCAGGGCTGGCGTTGACCCCCTGGTTCAAACCGAAGATCCCGGCTGATCTAGGTCAACAAGCCAAAGATCCCGCTGTCGTCAGGATGGGCGTCTGGGTGGCCATCGCCGTCATGGGCGCGGCCCTGGGTTTGGCCCTATGGAACGGACGGCCTTGGTCGGTGCCCGATCTAGGTCCGGTCCCGCAGGTTGCG
This sequence comes from Myxococcales bacterium, assembly GCA_043754455.1. GTDB lineage: Bacteria > Myxococcota_A > Polyangia > Fen-1088 > Fen-1088 > JAYUUT01. The sequence goes on along the minus strand of JAYUUT010000334.1, from coordinate 10,153 downwards.
CCCGCAGATGAAGACGTGATTTGAGGCCCGAGGGTCGGGCTTACCCGGGACGGCAGGCTATAACGAAAGTCCATTCCGCCAGCCCGTCCATGACCCAGGAAACCGATAAACCCCAAGAATCCGAAGACGACGACGTGGTCGAGGTGGTCGATCGCGACGACGGCGCGACGGCCTTAGCCGAGGTCCCCGAACCTGCAATTCTGTCTGAACCGATAGGCGCAACCCCACGCGATCCCCTGCGTCGGTTCCTGGCCGAGGCCCGCCGGTATCCGCGGCTGGGCGAAGATGACGAAAGGAAACTGATTCAGGCCGTCCGTGAACGGGCGGACAAGAACGCTGCGCGAAAATTGGTGGTACACAACCTGCGACTGGTCATCAGCGTGGCGTTTCAGTACCGACAGGCCTGGACCAGCGTTCTGGATCTGATTCAGGAGGGAAGCGTCGGGCTGATGGAGGCGGTCAAGCGCTGGGATCCAGACATGGGCACGCGATTCGGATCGTATGGGGCGTACTGGATACGGGCGTTCATTCTGCGTTTTCTGATGACCAACGCGCGGCTGATTCACGTGGGCAACACCCGCGCGGGTCGCAAGTTGTTCTTCCGCCTGGAAAAAGAACGCCAGAAACTACTGGCCGCTGGTTTCGATCCCACGCCTAAACTGTTGGCGGCCAAACTAGACGTCGACGAAAAAGATTTGGAAGAAGTATCCGCCCACCTGGCGTCGCGTGAGGTGTCGTTTGATCCGCACCCCGGCGACGACGGACTGGGGCTGGAGGAACGACTGTCGGGCGGCGGCGCATCGCCCGAATCGCAGGCGGCCCGCAGCGAGATTTCAGGCGCCCTGGGCGATCTGATGAAACGTTTCGATGCCGAACTGACTGACCCCCGGGAACGAGCCGTCTGGCGCGATCACCTAGCGGCACCGGACGATCCGACGCCGCTTTCCGATCTGGGGGCGCGTTTTGGGGTCAGCAAACAACGAATGGGGCAGATCGCGGACAAACTGAAGAAACGATTCCGCGAACGGGTGATTGCAGATCTAGGGGCCGAGATTCAACTGACCTGGCAGCCCGAAGTCGATAGCTAAAAGCGGTCGGCACACAAGGCAGCCCCTACTTGCCCGTGCCACCGAGACACGCGGGCGAATTCAGAACGGCTGTGGATCCCGGCTTCCATTGCGAAGGGGACATCGCGTGGATCGACAACGCGTGCAGCCCGGATGAAAGTTCGGCAGCAAGTAATTGGTTGATTCGACGGTGACGATCGATAAGGGGCAAACCTTCGAACTCGTCAGCCACAACGATGATTTTGAAGTGTGTCTCGGCACCCGGTTTTACGGCGTGCATGTGGCTTTCGTTAAGCACTTCAAGATGCGCGGGATGCAGGGCGCCCCGCAGGGTTGATTCGATGTTTTCCAGACGCGATGTGGCTGACATGGTTGAAGTCCAATCAGGGTTGTTTTTTTGGATCAGCCGCGCCGGGAAATCGACCACTGGCGGCCAGAAGTTCCAAACGGGCCAGGCGCGCGGTGTCTTCGGCGACCGTGGCTGCGGTTTGGGCGTCGCGCGCGCGGCGTTCAGCGTCGACGACTTCGATGTTGCTGGTCGCCCCCGCTGTATATGCAAGGGTGGCCAGATGCAGCGCCTTTTGGGCCGCGTCGGCTGCCCGCCGTGAGGCCAGAAGGCCGCTGTCGCCCCGTATCACGGACGCGAAGGCCGATCGGATTTCGGCACGCGCCTGGCGTAAACGTGTGTCGACCTCTAGCTGCGCCTGTGACAGCACCACATCTTGTTCGCGAAATGTTGCGGATCGTCGGCCCCCATCCCAGATCGGAACCGTCAGCACCAGTTGCGCCAACCATCCCAGTTCCGGATTCGTTAGTGACGCCGGCTTCTGAAAATACGGAATCCCGACCAACGACAGATAGGGCGCATATTGGGTCCAGCGATCCCGAATGGCACGATCCGCGGCCTTGATATGCGCCCGCGCCACGGCAACGTCGCTGCGGGAATCGGCTGACACGGGATCGGGAAGGCTGCGGGCCTGCGCTCCCGCCACCGATTCAATATCCGGATCGCCCTGGGCATCGACGGGCCCGGACGCACCAACCAGCAGTCCCAGAGCTTCCTGCGCGTGGGCAAGGCCCGATTGGGCGATTTCGATCTGCGCCTCTGCTGTGGCCAATTCTTGATCCGCGCGCACTTCGTCTATGGCACGGCCCACGCCACCGGCCAGTCGCGTGGCGGCGAAATGATGATGCGCCTTTGCGGTGTCGCGTGCCTGTTCGCCCACCACAATTACGCGGCGTTGCGCAACCACAGACAGAAACGCGCGCGCGGTCGAAACGGCCACCTGCCGCCGCAGATCCGCTGCCATCACCACGGCTTCCCGGCGTTCGCCTTCGGCCCGGCGGGCACGGTCAAGCGCCAAAGGTGCAAGGATGGGCACGATCAACTGAAGTTCCCCCCGAACCTGATTTTGCCCCGCCACCACGCGTCGGGTGTCACCCGATCCCAAGACCCGTTCACTGTCCAGGTGCGTATAGATCCCACTGCCAGTCACCGTCGGAAACAGGGCCGCGCGGGACTGTGAAACCAGGGCCTCGGCCCGTGTCAGCACATAGTGCGCATCTTGAATGTCTGGGTTCTGCAACAACGCCTGTCGCACCGATTGCGCCAGATCCATGCGCGGCATGGTTTGCGCCTGCACAACCGGTGAGATCAAAACCATGCCCATCAAAGCCGCCGCAAACCGTTTCATGATGGGTGCGCCGTCCGCCGCGCAAACCGTTCCAGCGTGACATACAGCATGGGTACCAGGAACAATGTAAACCCGGTCGACACCGTCAGCCCGCCTATCACCGCACGCGCCAGACCGATGTTGGTTTCACTGCCTTCGCCAATGCCAACCGCCATCGGGATAAGGCCCGCCACCGTCGCCAGGCTGGTCATCAAGATGGGGCGCAACCGCGTGCGCGCGGCGTTCACGGTGCAATCCACCAATTCGCCCCCCCGGCGCCGCAATACATTCGCGAAATCAACCAGCAGCACACCGTTTGAAACCACAATGCCTATCATCATGATCACCCCCATGCCGCTGTTGACGTTGAAGGTGGTGCCCGTGAAATACAGCATCAACAACACCCCGGAAAATCCCAGCGGTACGCTGAACATGATGACCAAAGGGTCCAGGTACGATTTGAATTGCGATGCCAACACCATATAGACCAGCGCCAGCGCCAGAAGCAGGCCGAAACCTAGATCTTTGAACATCTGTTGCTGGGCCTCGACGTCGCCGCCCAATCGCGATGAAAAACCTTCAGGGCGCGGCGTCGTGTCCAGTACCTGCTGAACTTTTTCACTGACGCCGCCAAGATCCGCATAGGTTGGCACTTCCGCCGTTAACGACAACAATCGGTCCATATGACGTCTGGCAATGCTGACAGGCCCCCCCCGGCGCTTCACGTCTGCCACCGTAGACAGCGGCACCAGGGCCCCAGAGGGCGCGCGCAAAAACAGATCCTTGATGGCGCTCACGCGATCGCGAAATCGATCCTGTAGCCGCACGTTGATGAAATATTCGTAGCCCGTTTCGGGGTCGGTAAAGGGTACGGGCGCAAACTGGGTGTTTCCAACCAGGCTGGTCAGCACGGTTTGTGCGATTTGTTGTTCGTTCACACCCAGCACGCCGGCCTTTTCGCGATCAACTTCGACGTGCAATTCGGGATAGTTGCGTTCGTACATCGGCCGCAAGGCAATCAACACGGGCCGCCCCTGCGCATCGGTCAAAAGACGGAGTTTCGCCAACAGTTCATCCGCATAGGCGTAGCCGACCGCCAGATTTTGACCCTGCACCTCGACCTCGACCTGGAACGGCGATTCGGCCCGCAGAATCCGGCGCATAATGCCGCCGTCGTTGACCACGGTCATCACCCCCGGCAGCAATTCGGGCAATTGTGCATTTAGGGTCTCGACAATTTGGCGATCACCCAAATTCCGCTGGGATCGGGGCACCAGGTTCAAATCGATCATCGCGGCATGGGGCCCCGGATTCTGATTGAACAGCGCCCCCCGGCCCGTCGGCACCCCGGCCGAGGCCGCAATGTTGCGAATGACGGCGCCCTTTAACAGGTTTTCACCCGCGGGCGGACCGTAGAGGTCGGCGAGCTTTTTCTCGATCTTCGCGACCAAGATTTCCGTGGTCTCGATCCTGGTTCCAGTGGGCGCCCGCAGCATCACCCCCACGCGGGATTCGTCAGTGCGGGGCATAAATTCACGACCCAATTTCGGCCACAGGGTCAACGATGTGGCAAAGGCAACAACGATCAACAGAAACGCCGACGTCCGGTGCCGCAGCACCCAGGACAACGACGCCGCATAACGTTCGTCCATACGGTCCAATAGCCGCCGCAGCACACCTGGATTCGCCGGGTGCCCCCCGCGCGCCAAATGTTTCAAACACAGAAGCGGCGTCACCGTGCGCGACACCAGGAAGCTCATGGCCAGCGAAAAAGCGATGGTGATGGCCAGCGCCTGAAACACATCGCGGTTCACGCCCCTAAGAAACACAACAGGAAAAAACACCACCACGGTTGTGATGGTCGACACTAAAATAGGCATCGCCACTTCTTGCGCTGCGGCCAGCACGGCCTTTTCGCGATCGGGCTCGGTTTGCAGGTGTCGGTGGATGTTTTCCAGTTCCACGATGGAATCGTCCACCAACCGTCCAATCGCCAACGCCAGCCCCCCCAGCGTAAACACATTCAGCGTTTCGCCCACGAAATACAGAATCGCAAACGTCGCTACGACTGACAGGGGAATCGCGATGGCCACGATTCCGGTGGCCATCAGGCTGCCAAGAAAAATCAGAATCACCAAAATCGCCAACGCCCCACCCCACAACGCCTCGTGCTGAAGCGACGAAATCGCGGACCGCACATACTGTGACTGGTCCAGGGTTAAAGCGAACCGCACGCTAGGGGGGATGTCACGCAGGCTGGGCAAGACCTTGCGAAGGGCATCCACCACAGCGACCGTGTTCGCCCCTGGTTGTTTCATCACCCGCACCAGCACGCCCCGACGACCGTCAATGCGGGACAGATCGTTCTGATCCGCGGCGCCATCGACCACCTGGGCCAGATCAGACAGCCGCACGGTTGCCGCGGCCCCACCCACTGGCGATCCCGTCGGACGCACAATGATGTCGCGCAACTGCCGCGCGCTGTGGATTTGGGTGTTGGAAAATACGTTGTAACTAAGTTCGCCCGCACGCAGATTGCCCGAGGGCATCAGCAGGTTCGTCCGCCTTACCGAATCGACCACATCCAGGATGTCCAGGCGACGCGCCCGCAACGCATCCAGATCCACCAACACCTGGATCTCGCGCGCCCTGCCCCCGCCAGGCGCGGCTGAAGCCACCCCTGTCACCCTTGATAACTGCGGTTCGATCACATTGCGGGACAATTCACCCAGTTGGCGTTCATCCAGTTCGTCGCTGGTCACCGCCAGCATCGCAATGGCGAAATTGCTGACATCGAACTTCATCACCATCGGCTGCTGGATGCCTGGGGGCAGGCTGGCCATGGCCTGGTTCACCCGTTGTTGCACCTCGAATTGCGCGGTTTCGCGGTTGATGCTGCGATCGAAAAAAACGCGTACGACCGACGCCCCCTGTCGGGAATCGCTGTCCACACGGGCAACCCCAGGTGCCGCAGCCACCGCCCGTTCCAGTGGCAAGGTGATAGATTTTTCAATGTCTTCAGGGCCCGCGCCCGGATAAAAAGTCGCCACAGTGACCAGCGGAATGTTGATATCCGGCAACATGTCGACGGGCAGGCGCTGCAGCGCCACGGCGCCCAGCAGCAGGGTCATCAACGACATCATCAGGATGAAGACCGGGTTCCGCAGGGCCAGGCGTGTGAGCCACATGAACGGGATCCACCAAACCTAGGGGTTAAGCCGAACCGCAGAGCCTACCGCGGTTGGCGAAGGGGGAGGCACGGCCGTCACCGCCCGGACTTTTGCGCCATCGGCAATCAAGGTCAGCCCTGCGACCACAATGTCTTCACCGGCCGAAAGCCCACGCGTCACTTCCAGGATGTCATCGCCGTCGAAACCGGTTTCGATCTGCCGACGTTTCACGACGCCATCCTTATGCACAAACACAAAAGTTCGATCGTGGGTGGACTGCACACCCGTGACCGGCACAACCACGGCGCCCGCGTGCGTATCCAGAACCAGCGTCGCCCGGCCGTACATGCCCGGACGCAGGTCACCATCTGTATTGGTCAACTGGACCTCGGCCTCTAACGTGCGGGTTGCCGGATCGAAGCCCGGCGACACCCGCACCACCTTGGCCGAAAATCGTCGTCCCGGTAGGGCATCGACCTCGACAAAGGCGGCCTTACCAGCCGTGACCGACACCGCAGATTTTTCAGGTACGTTGATAAACACACGCAGGACATCCAGGCGCGCCACGGTGACAATGGGCCCCTGGGTGGGACCGACCAACGCCCCCGGATCGAGGCGCCTGGTCATCACGACACCGTCCATCGGTGACACGATACGGGTTTCGCCCAAACGAACACCCAAGGCCGCAATCTGGGCCCGTGCTGCGACTTCATTGGCTTCGGACACAGCCACCGACGATTGGGCCTGTTGCAATTCCGACTGGGATACGACGGCCTCGGGGGCAAGAAGTTTTGCGCGATCCAGGTTGGTTCGGGCCAGCCCCAGCGCCGCCTGATTTTGGGCCAGAGCCCCTCGCGCCATGGCCAATTGGTCCGGCAGGTCGCTGGGACGGACCAGCGCCAACACCTGCCCCCGGCGCACCCTGTCGCCGCGATCCACCAGCACAGCGTCCAGGTTGCCGAGGGTTTTTGACCCGACCTCCGCCGCATAGAGGGGCCGAAGTTCGACAGGCGCGCGCAAGGTGATCGGCAAATCACGGCCTTCGGACGCCACCACGGTAACCAGCGGCAACGGCCGCGCGGCAACCGACACCGGGGCCTTGTCCCCGCTAGAACAGCCCGCTACCAGCAGTGTGAGAATCAGCGAACGTAGGCCACGCATGAACGGCGCGGAGTATAGCCCGCCCCCCCCGGATGCCAGCCTGTTACAGGGGTTTTACAGCCCGTCGACGTCCACGGCGCAGGACCAAACAAATGGCAGCAGCAATCAACACCCGACCAACGGGGCTGTCCAGCCCTTGGCCGCCTATTTGGCAGCCGCTGGATTTGGTTTTCGCGGGGACCAGGGGGTCATCGGGACTGGCAGCGGCACCGCCCGCGGCAGCGGCACCGAGAGAAGTGCGGCCAGCACCCCCGGCACCGGCACCGGCACCGGCCCCCGCCGGCGGGGTGGAAGGGGCGGGGTCGGCAATGACGGGCGCCGGTGCCGCGTCGGCCGGGGGCAAAATCACAACGGCAGCGCTGTCCGGCGCGCGATCAGCCGGCGCACGATCGCCCGCCATGGCAGCATCACGCACACCTGAGCCGGCCACGGGCGGTACCCCCGCATCGGTCGGCGGACCGGGGGGCACGTAGGTCCCGCCCGGGGAGACCATGATGCCCACGACGCGCACCATGCTGGGCATATACATGGCCGCTTTCGCAGCGCCAACGTCCTCGGGCCCAATGTTCACGGGTGTGTCGTCGGTCAGAATCAAGGGCATCCTGTCCAGGCCCTTGGTCCAGTCGACCTTGTTGTATTGGTAGAAGGTCGTCAGCTTGGCCGACCAATCGAAGACGCCGGGCTTCGTATAACCCTTCGTATACGGGCCGCAGGCATAGTTCGACCCCTTGCCGAAGAAACAAACGTGGAACTTGCTGCCGGCATCCGTCGGCTTGGAGTAAACCTCAAGGTGGAAGTACGCCGTGCCCTGGGAGTAATCGATGGGAGAGACCCAATTGGTCGGCGTCACGGCCGACGGCTTGATGTAGTAGTGCCCCGAGTAGGTGTTGGTGGTTGCGTGGGTATAGGTCACGTCGAAGAGCGTGAACTGCTCGGCCCGGGTTTCGCTGGGAAACACCCCCAGGCTCGCCACGACGCCAAGCGTCGCGATAATCACGGCCAACCTACGGAGCCCCGTCATCCCAAAGTGCGCGTGGACGTTCATGATCCTACACTATCCCGGTCGCGGAAAATATAACGGACGCGGGGCGACAGCCACGGCCCGACGGGCCCGATCACGGCATCTTCGGCGCGCCAGGCGGTCAGGGGCGTCCGACCTTCACTCGGCGTCAACAGCAATGCGCAGGGCGAACTTGAGTGCCTGACGAGCAGGAAGCGTCAGCGATCCGACGTAGTCAGTCAGAGCACTTTTGGGGAGGCTCACCAGTTCGTCGCAATGAACGGCCGATGCGTGTTTGAGCCCGCACTCGGTCCCCACATCGACCTGAGTCGTCAACCCGTCGCGCTTCGAATAGATGGGCGCGCAGATCACGGTCGAGTAGCGCGAGTCCAGCAGGACCTGGCGGCTGCAAACCACGAATACCCGTTGGCTCTTGGCGTCCCCCTTTGGTTTGCGGACGCGGTAGAGATCACCACGCTTCAAATCTTCACTTGATAGCCGAGGACATCGGCCGCCTCGTCGTTGAGTCGATCGATATTGCGGTCAATTATCTTGCTGTCCCGCGCGTCGCGCTCCGATCTTGCGGCACGCTCGAGTAGATCGCGCAGAGCTTGCTCGATGATGCGCGAACGATTGGTGCGCCCCCCTGCCACCCGATCGACGGACCGGAGCAGGTCCTCGGGCAAGGTGATGGACGTTTTGAGGCGCATACTCCTTTTCATACCACCAAACATACCACACTCATACGGATAGTCCGGCAACTCACAGCAGCCCCGCTCCCAGGTTGAGCCCGATCCGGATGTTCACCGAATCGTCGCGAACGCCCGCAAATCATCAAGATGCTGTTCGATGATGGCCTGGACAATGGCCAAGGATATCGCCTGATACTCGTGAATGCGATGTTGCGAAAGCCAACCATCCGCTTCATGACCTGGGCTAGATCAGGGTCCAACTTCCCCGCTTTGGCCAGCAAATCAAAAGCTTCGCGGCTTTGCTGAGGCATCCCCAGTTTGAAGATCCGAACCCGGTGCATCGCCAGATCCACGGCTGCCTCGCACGCACGCTGGATGTTAAGAATAATGGAGTCCTGTTTGGTCTGATTGTTCACAAGCGTCGCCGGAAGGCCGTCGTATTCCTCGCGGATGCGGGCAATACACCTTTCGACGATCGCAGCCTTATTGATTTGCACGTCATCCATAGACATGCCCACGACGCAAGACATCTTCAAGAATGCCTTTGCGCTCGTCCTGCAGTCGTGAAAAATCCGAGAGTGCCATGGCTTCGAAAAACGCCCGCGCTGAAGGATCGATGTCGACAAGAACCAGGCCTTCGCCGATGACCTGTATGCGCATAACCGTTGAGGCCGATTGCAGATCGACCAGATCGACGTCACGGCCTAGAGTAGAGGCCAACCGTTCTTGAACATGCCAACGCGCAACCGGGTCCACAGCCCGGCCCGTCAGGAACGCAAGGTCCACGTCGCTGTCGTGGCGCCCCTGTTCACGCGCCACTGAGCCAAAGACGTACACCGCCTGCAGGCCCGGCAAAGCAGCCGAAAGGACGGGGATAATCCGTGACGCAAGGTCGGGAAAGTTCATGGTCACAGGGGATTATAGCCCAGGCCACGATCTGCGGGCGACGGGGCCGGACGGTAGAAGGGGTAGCGGGGCAGCAGATAGCTTCGCGGCAGAACCTTGCCCCTTCACTCGGGAGCATAGGTAGTTCAAACAGCTTTGTCCCGGTTGCGTAAAGGCCGATGAGAAACATTGCGTCCAATTCGCCCCGGTTCGAAGCCCCGCCGCCGGACGGTGTGGCCTGGAAGGCCTGACCGATGGTAGTTTTTCGCGACTGGCGGCGGCAGGCGCTAGGCGGCTTTGGAAGGCCGGAAGGCCTGACCGATGGTAGTTTTTCGCGACTGGCGGCGGCAGGCGCTAGGCGGCTTGAAATTGGCCATCAAGGGACGAAAACGGCCTGGGTGGAGAAGGTTTCCACCACCCCGTCCGACCCCACACCCTCCGATGAATACCGGCATTGGGCGCGGTGAAGCCGTCGCACCCATGCGGGCGCGTTGGTCTGCCAATC
>JAYUUT010000333.1:0-3724 GCA_043754455.1 Myxococcales bacterium | reverse complement strand
TGCCGTCGCGTGGCTTTTCGGGGGGGCTGCTTGTACCGGGGCGGTCGGGGACCAGGGTGACAGTTCCCTGCGCAACCCTACGGAAAATCCACAACCTGGGGGCAAGCCGGTGGTTGGCAAGGGGCCTGGCGACGACGGCGCTGGCAACCCTCCCGGCGGGAGGGCCCCGATCGATGCTGGACCAACGACGGGTGATCCGACGGCGTCGTCCGTGCTGCCGCTGAGGCTCTTGTCTCGGGTTGAATACAACAACACGGTTCGGGACCTGCTGAACGACGAAATGAACGTCGCCAACGGATTTCCGGGCGAATCCAATGCCGAGACGGGGTTTGCGAAAGTTCAGAAGGTCGATGACCTCAGCGTGAGTGCGTACCTGGACGCGGCAGATGCGCTGGCGGGTCGGGCGACGATGAAACTCGCTGCGTTTATGGGTTGCGATCCGGTCGCTGCGACGCCAGGCGAAGATGTCTGTCTTCGGGCCTTCGTCACGGGATTTGGCCGCAAGGCCTACCGCCGCCCACTGACACCAGCAGAAACGACAAGCCATCTGGATTTTTTCAAGACCAAGCTGCGCGGCGAACTGAAACAAACGATTCCGGAGGCCGTTCGCAGCCTGGTCTCGACGATGTTGCAATCCCCCTTCTTCCTGTACCGGTGGGAACTTGGCTGGACACCGGGGGCACGGGAAGGCACCGCGGTGCGGTTGAACCCCCATCACTTGGCGTCGCAGCTTTCGTATTTTTTGTGGGCGTCCCTACCTGATGCGGTTTTGTTCGGTGCGGCCGACAGGGACGAACTGAAAACGCCGCAACAGATTGAAGACCAGATCCGGCGCATGTTGAAAGATCCGAAGGCAGGCCGGACGGTGTCGTCGTTCCACGAACAGTGGCTTCGCGTGACGGCCTTGCCCGTGATGCTGCGCAATACGAAGCTGTATCCGAAATGGTCCGGCGCGCTGGCCGAAGGGTTGTTAGAAGAATTACGGCGCTATTCAGCGGATGTTGTGTTGAAGCGCGATGGGCGTCTGGACACCTTGCTTTCGTCGACATCCACGTTGGTCAACGGTGCCTTGGCCACACATTACGGCATTGCGGGCGTCACCGGCATGGCCTTCGTCGCGAAAGATTTCCCCGCAGGGCAACGCGCGGGGCTGTTCACTTTGGGTGCGGTGATGGCCGCCCACGCCGACGAAAACGAACCCAGCCCGATCCTGCGCGGAAAATTCATCCGTGAAGAGGTCATGTGTACCCACATCCCGCCGCCGCCCGGGATGGTGCCCGATCTGCCGGGTCCCAATCCAGATATGCCTAAAAAACAAAGGTTCGCCGCGCATGCGCAGGGCACCTGTGCGGCCTGCCACCAACTGATGGACCCGCTGGGTTTTGGATTTGAAAGCTACGACGCCGTCGGAGGTTTTCGGGTCATGGACGGGAAGTTTCCGATTGACGCCGCGGGGGTCGTGTCGGGTCTGGATGACAAAGATCAACCGTTTAAGGATGGAATTGAACTAGCGGGGCTTCTGGCCCGCAGCGATCAAGTGCGTGGCTGTGTAGCAAAACAGTGGTTTCGTTATGGGATGGCCCGCAATGAATCCAAGGCGGACGAGTTTTCTATGTCCAAAGCGCTGGCCAGTTTCCGCGCATCGAATTGGGATGTGCGCGAACTGATGGTTGCGCTGGCCACATCCCGTGCCTTAACCCATAGGGCAGTTTCGGTCGAAGAGGAGCTGACCCCATGAAGTCTTCATCGTTGTCCCGCCGTTCGTTGCTGCAAGGATTGGGGCTGGCCCCGGGGCTTGTGCCCTTGTTAGGGCAGGGGATGGGCAGGGCAGCAGAGAAGCCCCGCCGGCTGGTTGTGATGGCAGTCCCTAACGGGTACACAAGCGACTACGTGCCGGTGGCGGACGGAACATCTTGGAAGCCCAAAGACGTCGAGTTCTCACCGCTAAAATCTCTGGAACCTTTCCGGGACAAGGTTTTGTGTCTCGGAGGCATCAACATCCAAAACGGCATCGATACGGGCCTACAAGTCAAAGGCACAGGGATAGCGGGGCATGGGATCCTGCCGTTCCTGCTGACCGGGGGCAAGGGCGTGGCGGGTCCTGCGATTCCTGACGGTTGGTCGCTGTCTGCTGGGCATCCGTCGGTTGATCAATACGTTGTTCAGAATATGCCTGATGCCAAAACTCGACCCTTCGCTTCGCTGGTGTTGCGGCCTGCGAAACTTTCGTCCGGTGGTTATGGCAACCAGCCGCTTTCGTACACGGGCCGTAGTCAAGACGGCAAGACCCACAATGCCCCCAGCATTCGCGACAATCCCAGCAAACTGTTTGATGAATTGTTTGGGGGTGGCGTGGACACGGGGACTCTGGACAAGATCCGCGCCCAGCGGCGCAGCATTCTGGGTTTTACGTCAGGCCAATTGAAAACCCTACAGACCAAGGTTGGCAAGGACGACAAGGTTCGCGTTCAGAATCACCTTGATGGCATCGCGGCCTTGGAAAGACGGCTGCAAGGGGCTGCGGGTGCGGCGGCTTGTAAGGCAGCAACCAAACCTGACCCAGCCAATTGGAGTGAATCACAGTTCAACGAAAAGATGAATCTGACCATGCGGGCGCAGATAGAAATGACGGTCGCCGCGATGGCCTGTGACCTGACCCGGGTGGCCAGTCATTTGTGGTGTTCATCCAACAACAACACGATCGTTTTTCCATGGCTTGCCGAAAAGATCCCGTCGTTGAACGAAAAATGGGCCGGAACTGAAACCGGCGGGTCGGGGAACAACTTGCGCAACCACCACACCATCGCCCACAACGACGGGACCCTGCGGCGAGAAAAAAATCTGGTGGATGGATTCTTCATTGAAAACTTCGCGTACTTCTTACAGTTACTGACCGAAACCAAGGACTTCGACGGAAAGCCTATGTTGGACAGCACCCTGTTGCTCTATGCGAATATGCAGCGGACGGGCGGGGGTCATCAGACCGACAACTTGATCTGGTTCTTAGGGGGGAACGTAGGTAACGCTTTCAAGATGGGGCGTTGGTTGCCGGCGCTTTCTGGGAAAATCGGTCAATCGGCCCCCACCAACGGCATCTTGACCGCCATCGTTAACGCCATGGGATGCCCGCAGGTCGATTTCTTTGGGGACAAGATCTACGGCGGGGAAGCCATGAATTTGCGCGTCTAGCAGCTCGTGGCGTTCTATCCCCTTGACCGGGGCGCGTCCGTGCTTTCCTTGCGGGTCCGGCGCGTGTATGCCCATCATTTTCACCTCGAATAAACCCGTCGCGCCGCCCGCAATCGTTGCAAAGGCGGTGCCCCTGGTCATTTTGTCGGGATTTCTCGGGGCAGGGAAGACCACGGTTTTGAACCGGGTTCTGGCGGCCCAGCACCACCGGAAGGTGGCGGTGTTGGTGAATGAACTGGGCCGAATTGATATCGATGGGCGGTTGTTGAAGTCACGGTCCGGCGACGTCATCGAACTGGTCGGCGGGTGCGTCTGCCACGAGGTTCGCACCCAAGAAGAGCTGTGGACGGCGATCGAGGAAATTGTGAGTCGTTCGCAGCCCGAATGTATTGTGCTTGAAACCACGGGCATTGCTGAGCCCGAAGCGATCCTGGACGGCCTCGCGGCCCTGCCCGTGTCGGAACGATGGGCTTTCGCGGCTGGGGTTATCACGGTGGTGGACGCCGATGCGGGGGAAAAAAGTTTGGTTCGACAT
>JAYUUT010000332.1:0-2660 GCA_043754455.1 Myxococcales bacterium | reverse complement strand
AGGTTTTTCTCTGCCAGGTCGACTAGTCACCCACCCGGAGAAACCCCCGTGGGTGCCGCGTACATGGTCGCGATGTAATACACCAGCATCGCGATGATCATGGCCATCGACACCCATTCGAAGGGAATGCGTCCGAACAGCCGCCACTTTGGCCCAAAAAAACGTCCCCGCGATCGCTGATGAATCTGCGCCTGAATATCTGCCAGAAAGGAGGACGGCGCCTTCGTACGCAGGCCGACCAGGGTCCCCAAGGTTCGGCGCATTCGTTCCAGTTCAGTGCGGCAGACGATGCAGCCCCTTAAATGCTGATCCACGAACCGACGTTCGTCATCTGCGATCTCCCCTTCTAGAAGGGCCGAAAAGTTATCCTGGGCCCGCGCGTGATCCCCACCCCCGGTCACGGAATCTGACCTTTCCCTAAAGTGCCGCCGGGGCCAGTTTCGATGATGATCCGCAATGCGTGGCGGGCCCGATGAAGCCGAGATTTCACGGTTCCCTCCGGCAATCCTGTGATTTCGGCAATCTCGTCATAGGGCAGCTCTTCGATGTCGCGAAGGATAAGAAGCAGGCGATGATCTTCTTCGAGGGCCGCGATGGCCTGTTGAATCAACCCGTCACGTTCGGCATTTTCAAATGCAAGATCGGGTGGCACCATATGCCCCTGGGGCAATTCCCCTTGGGCTTGATCAGGATCCCCGTCGGGCGCATCGTCGATGGCGGCTAGGGCACCAGGTTTGGCACGCCGGGACAGGTATTTGATCCGATTCTTCGCGTGATTCGCCGCAATACGCAGCAGCCAGGTCGAAAACTTCGCTTCGCCGCGAAACGTGTCGACGCTTTTCCATAACGTGACGAAAACCTCTTGGGCAATGTCCTCGGCCTCAGCGGCGCTTCCCACAAGGCGAAACACGAGGTTGAAAACTTTGTCGGCGTAAAGGCCGACAACCTCGTTGAAGGCTTCCTCTTCCCGGGCGCGCAGCCGCGCCAATAGCAGCCGTTCCCCGACGGTCATGATGGGCCGGGCCCGAAGGGCGGCGGCACGAAGGCCGAGGGATATCTCCACCTGATCATTGACAACGCCCGCCTTCAGGTGGTTCCCAACTTACGGTGAGGGGACGAAAAATCGCAAACTGAGGCCGATAACGGTCGCTTTGTCCGACCCGGAAACATCCTGGGAGAAACCAAAATCCAAGGCGCCCACTTCGGACAGCAAAGATATGCCCCCCGAGGCGAAGCCACGTTTGCGAATCCCGTCGCGGCCCCCGCCACCCCGAAGGGCAATAGACTGCGTCACTGTAACCTCGCCGCCCCCCATCAGGCTTATGGTTTTGTCGCGACCAGGAACGTCAAAGGTCATCACCCCGTCGAAAGCCAACAAAAAGATGCTGCCCGCCAAAAGCGAAGTACCCAAACCCATGGCGCGAGGTGTTCGGGAGGTATCCAGGCGCTTGAGGTTGTATCCCACCAAACCAACCGACAGGACCGGGATGGGACGCATGGTGATGCCAGCGTCAAAGGTCAGCCCACTGTTTCGGGTCGGTGGCAGACCCACGGGGTTAAGTGTTTCGCGAAGGTATTTGACGGTCCCGCCTAGAAAGGTCCGGTCACCAAGGGGTGCGGCGAGCGCGAAACCGCCTTCGTGGCCCCCTGTCCGTAACGCCGCGGGGCTATCGCCGGCATACGTATAATAAAGCGCCCCACCAAGCCCAAGATCCGAGGTTGTATCGACAATCGAGGCATGAAAAGCGTTGCCCGCCCCGGGAGATGTATTCTGGTAGGCCCCCTCGACAACATAGGACCGAACCAGTGACATACCAGATGGATTCAGGGTCACGGCCGCGTCCCCTGTG
This sequence comes from Myxococcales bacterium, assembly GCA_043754455.1. Taxonomy (GTDB): domain Bacteria; phylum Myxococcota_A; class Polyangia; order Fen-1088; family Fen-1088; genus JAYUUT01. Next base: position 810 of record JAYUUT010000332.1, on the reverse strand, counting down.
GCGGCTGATCTCAAAGCCCCCGCCATCCCCAAAGGCCGGGTTCCCACGAAATCGGTGCCTCCCCAAGCAACACGGGACATCAAGGAACAAAGGGCAATGCACAGGGCAAGGGCTGCTGATGGCCTAACGGAAGACATTCGGGTCGAGTCTAGTCGGTTCACCGGGACCTTCCGAATTTTCCTTACGAACACCTGCCGCCAGTCGCCCTTTACCAGCCCCCGGTCGCGAGACTGACGTAACCGTCAGCGGCAACCACCACATGATCGAGAATCGCGATTCCGCACAGATCCCCCACCTCACGCAGTCGCGCCGTCAGATCCCGATCCTGCCGGGACGGGGTCGGGTCGCCCGACGGGTGGTTGTGGCACAAAAGGGCAGCGGCGCAGGCGGCCCGAATCAGAGGGCGAAACACCTCGCGTGGGTGAACTTCGACCCCCGTGAGGCAGCCGCGGGCCACACACAATTCAAGCTGGACACGATGTCGGACATCAAGCCCCAGAATCCAGAATTCCTCCAAAGGAGCCGTTCCCAGCCGCGCCCGGAAATGCTCCCAGACATCGGCCGCGTGGGCCAATCGGTGCCCGCGCACGGGCCGGCTGCCCACAACCCGGCGCCCCACCTCGAACGCGGCTTGCAATGCCGCCGACCGTGCGGGACCAATTCCCGGTTCGTTGCGCAGTTCATGGTCAGAGGTTTCTGATACACCCCGGAGGCCTCCGAAACGCCCCAGGAGCCGCGTCGCCAGTTGAATCACATCCTCGCCCCGCCTTCCCGTTCCCAACATGACAGCCAGCAGTTCAGCGTCCGCCA
>JAYUUT010000331.1:0-17748 GCA_043754455.1 Myxococcales bacterium | reverse complement strand
CTTCAATGGGGCCGCCGACTTTCATCGGCGGATAGTCGGTTACTACAACTCAACCTGTTGTGGGGGCTGCCTAGCTTCAATGGGGCCGCCGACTTTCATCGGCGGATAGCGCTCCTGCGAATATACCAAAAAATTCGCACACTTGAACGGGCGTTTTCGAGCGCACCGAACTTTCGGTGCTAACAGCGTCGTTTGGCGGCTCTTGATCAGGCGACGTTCCTTCCTTTCCCTGTGAATGCATGGGCTTGGCTTGCGCATTTCCCCCGCGAGCGGGTGCCGCAGAAACGATACCACCTCGCCGCTCGAAAACGGTCCAGGCATGGCTGCTATGCAATGTGTCAGAGAACATGAGGGCGCGCCTACAAAACGATCGCTGTTCGTTCAGGGGCTGTGTAGGCGCGGCCTAGGGACTCGAAGGCGACGTTGGCGCGGCCCTCGTTGGGACCGATGTCGATGATTAGAACCTGATCGGCGCTGTGGTCAATGATGGGAGATAGATCGGCAATCATTTGTGCGCGTTCGCGGGGCGAAAGCTCGCAGCGAAAGACTGAAAACTGAAGGTGGTCACCGAATCCGCGCATTGCCCTGTAAACCCGCCGCAGGCGTTTGTCGTTCGACACATCATAGCAAACCAGGAAGATGTTTCGCACGGCAACCTTTCTTATCGGGTCTGAAATCCGATGTATTCCGGTATTTCCCCACCCAGGAACCGTCCCAGCAGGCGGGCCTGAACCTCCAGCACCCGTCGGTAGCTGATGCGGTAGTTGAATACGGGGTGGGTGACCAGTTCATCCATGCGTCGTTCGTAGGCCAGCATGAACCGCCCACGACCGGCCTCGCTCAGCGTGACCGACCCCGCGCGTGAAATGAAGTCCCCGCGCTGGACCACCCCTGTGTTGATGGCGTTGATGACTACGGAATCGGCCACCAGTGGCCTGAATTCCTCCATCAAATCCAATGCCAACGCGGGCCTGCCATATCGTGGCCGGTGATAAAAACCAAGAAAGGGATCGAAACCAACGGCCTGCAGGGTGATGGTCAGATCTTTTGCTAGCAGTGAATACGCCAGAGACAGCAAGGCGTTGACCGGATCACGTGGGGGGCGCCGGTTTCGCCCTTCGAAATCAAACTCGACGGCCCCGTCGTCACCAGTTCGGCGCAACATTTTGGGAAGATGTTCGAAATACATGCGGGCCGCAGCCCCCTCAATGCCCAGCAGCGACGCCGCGACCGGACAGGCTTCTGCATTCGTGGCCAGGTCACGCAACGCCTGCAAAACATGTTGGGGAAGGTCTTCGGCGTTTCGCCGTAACAGGGTTCTACAGTTGCGAATCTTTGCAGCAACGAAGATGCGGGCCAGGGCCACTGAACGTTCAGGATCGTCCGCGGTCCTGTACTGGAGTTGCCGAAGTTCAACGTTTTTGTGAAACGCACCCGTGGTCATTCCGTAGAACCAACCACCCGCCGAAAAATAACAGATCGGAATCCCATATCCCAAGGCTGCCTGAATGGCCTGGGCTGACATCTGGATGCTTCCGTACAGCGACACTTGTGACGTTTGGCCCATGCGTGCGGTCTGGCGGCTGCCCTCGCGAGGCTCAACCACAAACTCCTCAGCGCTTTTACCCACCCTGGTCCCGGCAGTATGAACATACAGTGGCAGCGCGTCGTCGCGTGCGGCCAGCAAACGTCGTGGCTCGTCCGGCTCTACCGGATCATCAGCGTCCGTTTCTGTCGGACCAAGGCGCAGCAGATTTACTTCGTCGGGCAAACAAATGCCGACCAACGAACAGCGCGGACATTTTGGGCTGTCCTGAAGGGGCGGCGGGATAACCCCACCGTCGAGAGTGGCCCGAAACCCCGCTAATAATTCCATGGTCCTTGCCCGCAGTTGTGGCGTAAACACGACAGGCACACGTTTCTTGGAGGCCACAAAGTACAGAATGCCCTCCGTGCATGTGTAACCGTTTTCCTCCAGAATGAGCCCCTGCGCGCAAACCTGGACTCGTTCGGGCTCCCACGCACCCAGGGGCAGGTCAGGCGCCTCGCCTCGTTTGTAGTCGATCGGGGTAACCACCGTTCCAGACGCCTCGACAAGATCAATCCGCGCAACCAGTCCTACGTTCTTGCCAGACAGGTAGATCGACCGTGCATGCAACGTATGCTCGGCGGCCTGGCCGGCCAGTTTGTCCGCCGTGGGCAGGGTGCCGGTTTCTTTATCGACCCGCCTGTGTTGGTGACGTCCGTCAACCGTGTCGGCGCTATCGGTAAAATCCCCTTGCACCCATTCCAGCCACGCCAATCGTGGACAGTAAGCAAATTCATTCAGCATCCGTGCAGGGACTAGATCGGGGATGTCAGAGGGCGTATTGGTGGCCATCCCACCAGCCTACGAGTACCCATTGTCATCCGGGGTCAATGAATCTGACGAGATCGCCGTGTCTGGGCAGGACGCTGTGGCCAGGTGCTATAGTTGCCCGCATGAAGACCATGCAATTTACGGCCATTATCGGACGGGAAGGCGACGGATATGTCGCGTTATGTCCGGATCTGGACCTGGCCAGTCAAGGGGCTTCTATAGACGAAGCGCGCACGAACCTGGCGGAGGCAGTCCAGCTATTCCTCGAATGTGCGGATGAATCCGAAGTCCAGCAGCGCCTTCACGGCGAGATTTGAGGGGCAGATGTTTGTGTGACACTGGACTAGACCTGGAACGTGGACTGGCGGGATCATATAGAACTGAATCCTCTCGTATTGGGGGGCAAGCCGAGCGTCAGGGGCACCCGAATCTCGTTGAGTTGGTCCTTGATATGATTGCCGCTGGGGTGGGCGAACGCGAGATTCTCGGTAACTATCCGCAACTGGGACTCGAATCAATTCGCGCGTGCGCGGCCTACGCGTCCGCGATACTGAAGGCCAGGTCAAGCCGCTCGGTGTTGGAGTAACATACCGACGCGCTTATGACGGTTCACCTTCGACAAGCAGCGAACAGGCCTCCCCCGAAGTGCCGGGTCTTGCCCAGAACGATTGGACCCCTGACCGCCACGTCAAAAGTCAAGCGTCCCGTGCCGATCAATCCAACGCCAGACTCGCCCCGCGTTTTCTCGACTTCGATTCTTGGCGCGGGTAGGCCGTAGCGAATGCACTCCGCGCGGAGGTCAGTCGTCATCGCCTCGGGCGCTCCACCTTGTTTCGCATGGCGTGTCACATGGTATGGCGTCACGCTTTCCCAGACGTGAGACGCCGCGAATAACGAGTCGTTCGCGAGGTCAATCACCTGAGGTTGGAGCAAAAGGCGTCCCGCTACCCCAGCGCGCAGTTCGCGAAAATCACCAAGAGCCTCATCAAGCATCCCGAGATACGCGCGCTCCCATTCCTGCGGATTGCGTTGCTCAAGTACATGCGGTGCGATAACAAGAAGGCGCCTCTGATCGCCGTCGAATATGAAAGTCAGATGTTGGTGTTGTCGCCGTGACGCAGTTCCATCGTATTCATGCCCCGTAAAGAAGTTAGGCAATCGCGTTCGGGCACCAAAAACGCACTGGGCCCTGGCGATCACGGCTCTCTGTAACGCGCGCGTAACTGCCATTGCCGGCGGATCATCTGTGCTGAGCCCGCCTTCGATCAAGAAGGCGTGAACGCCTTGGACACGCCGGGGTGGTGCCATGAGGCCAAGACCCAGAAAGCGCCCATCCCCAATGACCAGCGGTCCGCTCACCGGCGCCTTGAAAGTGATCGCGATATGCCAAAGGCGCTCCTTTGCAAAGCGGGTCTCAGTCGCGAAGGATTCCACGCGGGCGCCGCGTGCTTCAAAGGGCTCGCGTTGAACTCGAATCGCATCAACCCCCGTTCTCACGTCCGCATGGCGGAGGGCCTGGACCACCGCGGAAGCCGCCCGCGCGTTCTCGGCCAAGCGTTCCTGGCCGTTCTTTGCCTCGTCGATCCGGCGTGCCGGCTCGATACGCCGCCGTGCGGTGTCCGTAGGCAGAGCTGCAGCGGTTACGGATTGCCAAACGCGGGCCTGCTGTTCGCCCAAGCCGTAATGCGACAGCATGCCATCGTCGCCCGCCGGTATGAGGACCGCACCGCCGGTTACCTCGCCAGTGACCCCGTCCACGACCTCATCCACGACATCAAGGCCGGAGAACGCCCAGTAAATGTCGTTCGCCCGCATCGGGCAGCCCGAAGGGACCTCGATCAGCACGCGTCGAATCGAATGGTCCACATGCTCATGACCGATCGATGGTAGCGGAATGATTCGAATACGTGGGGCGGTCGGGCCATCAGGGGCGGCTTCCGCCTTACGACCGAGGAGGACGGCTTCGATATCCACTTCACGACTGGGCAGAGCTTTCTTCAGGCGTTCGATCGCACTATCACGGAGGCGCTCCACCAGCTGCGACGTACGGGTTAGCGGCCAAGAAACAAAGCCTGTCCCGTCGACGCTTTGCCGAATCTCGTATAGCCGCCTGTCAGGCGGGCTGTCGTATGAGATCTGGGCGAATCGCGGCTTCGGTGCCTGGGAAAATAGTTGTCGCGCATTCCTGCCTTTTCCTTCAATTGTGAACCGGTGGCTATTGGCTCTATAACGGACAGTTAGACTTCTGAGAGAACCCCGTTCGGGACACGCCAGAAGGCGCCCACTTCCAGGCGAGGGACGGGAGACAATGCCGGGGTAGTTAGTCAACTGCACTGACAAATCACCGTCGCTCAGTAGTTCGCCCCATGCCCACGCCATGTCGACACCTTGTCCGAACTGATAGATGCGTTCTGAGAGAGCGATGATTGTTTGCGCATGCCCAATGTTTGCCTCGCCTTCCTGAAAATTCCAGACGTACATACACGGGGTCATTCTGTCGAATAAGTATGGCCTAACGTCCTTCGATGTGCGAATAGAACCAATACGCTGAACGTCACCCCCCATCGCATCGAGGTCGTTGTTTGGAACGTAGTGCTTGATACTGCGGCCGATTGCCGCTTTCGGGGCTGCTACCAAGGGCCAGTCGCACCGTTCAAGCCACGTGAGCGAGTCTGCGAATTTCTCGCATTCGTTAGGCCCGCTTAGTCCTGCGCCTGCAACTAGCGCTTGAAACAGCCGCGCCGGGGACGGCGGCCACTCGCCCGATCCATGGAAGCGCCCATCGTGGAATTGAACAACAATGAGCAGATTGGTCATCTAACTATTCCTGATCCGTGGTGTCTTCGGCCGTCTTGGCAAGAAGTTTCTTCGCGGCTGCAAGGTCAAACTTGTAACCCAAGACAGCTGGCCAATTAGCCTTGAAGGGCTCGACCGCGGCAAGCGCATATTTCAAAATGACTTCTCGCTCGTCATCGCCCGGCCCTGACAACACGGGCAGTGGAGCGCCTCGGCGAGGGACGGCATGCCAGAGATCCTCGCCGGTGTACCGCAGGTGACAGCCTTCGCGTAGAAACAAGTCGATGTCAGCAGTTGCTGCCAAAAGCGAGAGTCCGAGCAAATATTTCTGAATTTTCTTCGTTTCCTCGTTGTTCTTGCCGCGGAGTCCGCGAAGTGCGACGAGGTTCACAGTCACGTCCCGCTCAATTCGGCCGCGAACCAGAATCCCGCCGAGTACGCGGGCTTCCGGATTCACTGCATCGTCTCGATACTTCTGAATCTTGGTTTTGCGGAATACTGCGGGAGCGTCTGCAAAGCCTTTCTCCGACAGTTTTGTCTTTTTTGCCTCGGCTTCTTTCTTGAGATCGTTCTGCTGTTGCTCGCTCAGTGATTTCCAGATGGAGCTGAATTGAGCTGCGGAGTGAAGAGTATCCACGTCCCACGCACGAATGATAGACCGAACGAGTCGGGGGCGCTTTTCGCCTGTGCCGCCACGTGAATCCCAGACGCCAAACACGAGCGACGTTGGGGCGAGCTCGCACAATGGTCGGGCATTGCCAGTCTTCTTGAGCGTTTCAAAGGCGTCCTTTACTGTTTTTTGATAGCGTAGGCGACGACTGGACTACTGCGTCGGCGATTCGATGAGCAAGATCGAGAACCGACCGTCTCGTGCCGCCTTCTTTATCTTCAAGAAGGATCTCAAGCTGTGGCACAAGGGAGGCCAGTGGGTTCTTTCCTTGTGTTTCTGGGAATGCCTTGAAAATAGGCTCAAGGCGATTTGCCTGCGAACCAACGCTGTCGATCGCAGCTACGCGAGTACCGTCGGACAAGATGTCGATGCTATAGCCAATGTCAGCATATGTTGGGGGAAAGATCACGCCGCCTTCCCCCTCGACGGGTAACAATGTTTGCTTCAGGTGTAATGCAACGGGACCATTTTGATCCGTGGCCCAGGTGTCTAGTAGTCCGTCAGTAACTGTTGCAGTGGTTGTCATTGGTTTAGTTCCTCCTGTGCGAATGTTATGACCTTGTTCTTGCCTGACAGGGCGAGCTCGAATGTGAACTTTCGACTTTGAACCGGGATTTTGGTGCCGCCGAAAATTGCCCGCGCCAACATCGGACCGAAGCGCCCGCTCCAAACGCTATATCTGACCTGTCGCGTGGCGAATTCAGATGGGCGTGCATGTTCCAGTCCCCATGCCGTAAGCATTTCAACGACGGGCGACGCAGCAATGCCGTGACGCTGTTGATTGGGCGAGTAGCCAGCGTCCCGCGCGGTCCACGCGCCCCGGGGGTCGAAGTTAAAACTTCCACCCATGAGTGTAACTACATCGAATGGGGCCTCGATCAGTTCTGTGCGTTTCTGATCCCATAGCGCGGCTATTCCAAGGGTTTTTGGATCGCCGACAGTTTGTTTTTTAGTAGGATTTTTGCGAGTTCCGCTCACCATCGCACACGCGATTTTGTAAGCGGAGCGATTTCCTGAGTAGAGCTTAAAGTCGTTGCGACGTGACCCGTCCGTCCAGTGACCGAGTTCGATAGCGTGGTCGGTCGATTCAAGACGAATGGGCAGTGACATCCGGTCGGGCGTGCGGCAAGGGAACGTTTCAGATTCTACGAAATTAGTCAGGGCATCCACGTCGACATCGTCTTCTTCCGCATCGGGGTCTGGGCCCGAGTCTGATTCTGAGTTCGATGACAAAGTGTGTGCGGCAGGTGGGGTGCAATAGCGAATCTTCGCCGTGGCAAGAAATTCCAAAACCACCTCAAATGGATTCGCGCCGCCGCTGGTGTTTAGGACAAATCGTACGTTTGCAAAGTCTGTCCAGTCGAACCCCCCTTCAGCATCGCCCGACAGGATATCCGCAGCCTCTAGAAAACCCACGCATGCAAATACTTGACCAGGATTAAATGGATCGACGGGGATTGATGCCTGTGCCATCAGCGAACCTCCCTATGTTCTTCGCGATTCGGTCTGTCGTTGTCGCGCGACGCTTGCTGGTCAGCAGCGCGCAACAACGACTCCCACCAAGCAAGGCCCCATGGGCCCCATTGCTTCTGGAGGCGTGAAAATCGCAGTGCGATGTCAAGTGCGCGTTTTTCAAGCGCTGACGGTGGCGCGTCGTCGCAGCCCCGCATACTGATGACGGGACGAGCGAACCCGTGGTGTGCGGCGACTAGGTGCAATGCTAAGTCCATCAGATCATCGCCGCCGAGGTTCAAAAAGCGTTCCGAATGGAGCACGTGCGGTATCGATCCGAACTCATGGCGGTAACCGTCGAGTGCCGCAACATTTAAGGGGCCAAGTGTCTTTGCATAGATGCCATCGCGCTTTGCATTGAAGGCGCGCTGCCACTTCGTTGCCTGCTTACCTTCATCGTGTAACCGGGCTGCTAGCTTGAGTACATCAGCGTACAACTCAGGGAGACCGATGCGAGCCGCAATGTCTGCGGCGCGTTTCTCTGTCCAAGTCTGATGTTCGAGGAGAAGCTGGTCATGACCTGCCGAGCGATCGTCTTCGGTGGCGGCATCGTGGCGTAACTTGTCGACAATTAACCAGCGCGTGGGCGCTCCGTCCGGTGACAACCCAATTGGGAACCTGAAACGCTCGCGCCAGCTTTCCTCGTGAGTGCGCGTACTAGAGTCGCTTTCACGCACTGCGAACTTCACGATGGCGCGCCATGATGATTTGGCATCAGCGGCGGCATCAGCGGTTGGCGGCGCTTCGTCCTTTTCGTCGTCGAGTAGACCGTCACTTCCAAGACCACCAAGGCGCACGTCGACGACCAGCGTCCTGTCGAAAAGGTCACGGTTCAGGGTGTCCTCACGTTCTTTTGCATCGGCTTTCTCATCGTCATCAAATATGAGGTCGCCCAATCTGAGGAACGACCGCTTTCCAATTGGGTTGAGAATCATCGCCACGATGGTCGACCGGCTTTGTGGCCAGTCTTCCACGGTGCCCGTGTCACGATTTCGACGTCTCGTTGAGAAGGTCTTTGCTCGGGCGATGAGCCATTTCATCACGCGAAAGCTTTCGACTTCCAGGAGCTCGCTGGCATGGGGCGCTGCGGCCTCGAAAAACGACTCAATTTCACTGTTTTTTGCGGCATTACCATTTCGGAGCGGCAGGTGGGATCTCCATACAAGGGTGGTTTGTGGCTCCTCGTCAATCCATCCCCGCAACCAGGGCTGCACATTAGGACGACCTGTGTGATCTTCGAGCGAGGTCATCGACCAGGCGTCGACCAGCGGACGCGACAGCGCGGGACGCAGGGGGGCAGGCGTTGTTGCTGCGTCCAGCTTTGCCGCAAGGGTCGGGTCGGAAGCCGCAGTAAGTTTGAGGCGCCGAATCGCACCAGTGCTTACGTCAGCAATGCCCCCAGCGCTCGGAAGCTGTTCGATTGCCGTCCGACACGCGCGAGCGAAAGCAACGTTAATATCGTATTTTTTGATAGACTTTATGTCCTTCTCTCTTCGGTCTCCTGGCTCCTTGTCTAACGCCGCTTGCGTCGATTTGTTGGGCTTTGGTTCCGGCGCTGTGACAACAACGACGTCCGACCCGCCCGCCACTTCGCCCCGACGGTTCACGCGACCGAGACGCTGAACCATGCGTTCCCATGCGACAAGGTCGCATACGACGTGATCTGCATCCAGATCAACCCCCACCTCGCCAGCGGAGGTTGCGAACAAAAATGCTGGGCGTTCGCGCGGTGTTGCCGTCCCAGCGATAAATCCTAACGTCTTGAGACGAACAGCTGCTGCTTCACGTTCGAACACACGACGGCCGCCGACAAAAAGCTCCGAGTCAATTTTTCGTTGTGAAAGGTCATCTTTCTTGTTGCCTCCTGCGAGCCGTTCGATTTCTGCCTTCGCTTTCTCGGCGTGCTCACGTTTGTCGCTAAAAACAATGCAACGAATCGGACGACTACCATTGCCTGACAGTCGCCAGGCTTCGGCCGCAAGTTCGATCGGTAGCCGATCGCCATCCTCTATCGGTGGCATGATCCGAAGACGTTTCACTGCATTTAGGCGCTGTTTAACTATTTCGTTTTTGAGGTCCGTGGCGTCGTTAAGGCCGAAAACCGTCCCTCCATCGTTACGGCCAGTAGCCGAGAGCGACATCACATGAAAGGCAGGCACGAGCTTGCCAAGCGTTTGATCACGCGGGCCCAGCGTTGCCCGCCCCTGTGCAATCGCCTGCAGAAGTTTCTCGAAAGGCGGAACCAAATGCGCTTCGTCAAGGACGACGAGGGTATCGGCGCCCAATAGGCCTGCATGATAGGGCCTCATCTTTCGACTGACGCCGTATCCCTCAAACAGCAAACGCGAACCGATCATGTCCACGGTTCCGACGATGATCGCCGGGAGGGCTGGATCTTCCAACCATTCGCGATTGTCGACGTGTTGCCCCCGCAGCGTCGAAATGGGCAGCGACCGTTCCTTGAGGCCAATCGCCGTTCGAAGATTGGCGTCGATGTCGACAGCGTCCCGGATTTTCTGCGCAACGTCAGTCGCCTGATCGACGACAGCCCGCCGATCTACGACATACGCGAGACGGCGCGGAAGCGCTGCGCCCTGCGCGCGCGCGATCAACCAGATCGCCATTACGGATGTCTTGCCTAACCCAGTTGGAATATCGATCACGGGTTCGATTTCGCCACTCATGAATCGCTCAAAAAGCGCGATTTGCCAGGGAAAAGGCGGGTTGCCCGTCAGAGCCTCGAACCATCGGTCAAAGTTATTCACGTTCACCCGGCCTCCCTGAAATTGCGTAGCTATCGAGCCCCCCCATCACGTCCCCTTCCTCATCCCCCCACCTTGCACCCCCCCATTGTCATCCGGGGACAACTTTCTTGGCCCCCGCCGCACTTTTGCCCGTCCAACCCCCACCTTCCCCCCCAACGCCCCACCCGCGTCCCCAATCCCCTCATACCGCGCCTGCGCCCCGCGAATCGCTTTCCTCACCCGGTCCACCAACGCCACCGGCCCCAATACCTCCGCTCCCGCCCCAAATCCCAAAATCCACCGCTCAATCTCCGCCAACCCCGCCACCTCCAGCGTCAGCACCAACCCCTCACGTCCCCCCTGCACATCCTCCTCGATCGTCTGTCCCGTCCCCCAGGTGCGTTCGCGAATCTCATCGGCCACTTCAGGGGCGAACCGCACGCGGATTGTCTCAACGACCTAGGATCGCCACACCCGAAACGCACTCTTCAGCGCGGTCTTGGATCGAGCCTCGGGCCGCGGGACAAACTTGTCTTCACCCAGGGACGCGGTCAGGAATCGGTGGACGGCGAATACGCGCACCTCTTGTCTTAGGCGGCAGAACGCAAGAACGTACAAAGATTCCAGTCCGGGATCCCAATGCAGTTCGGCGGGTTCGATGGTGCGGGTTGTGACGGTGCGGGTGGATTGGGCGCGGTAATGGCAGGTGACGGCGACCTGGTCGCGGATGGCGCGTTCGAAGGTGGCGATGATTTTGTCGTGGCGGCGGTAGTCGATGCTGATGGGCGAACGAATTGAAAACCAGGCGGGGCTGGCGGCGGGAATCAGGGCCGTCTGGCCACCCTGGGTGGTGGACAATTTGTTCCACAGGCGGTCTAGGGCGCGGCCCAACATCGTGCTGCGAATGCTTCCGGCCAGGGCGCGGACGCTGTACAGGGCCAACCTTTCGTCATCATCTATGCCGGGCGCGGCGGGCGTGTTCCAGCCCTCCACCAGGCGATAACGTCCGTCTTCCTTGAAAACCGGAAACCCCGCCTGTTCCAGGGCGTCGACGTCGCGATAGACCGTGCGCCAGGCCCAGCCGTGTTTGTCGGCCAGCACCTTTAACGAAATCCCCCGTCGGCTTTCCGCCAGGGCTTTTGCGACCACCAAAATTCGAACGATCTGATCGTTTCTCGCCACCCGTGACTATCCTTCGCCACCAGCGCAGGCCCCCCGACCGGCTAACAGCACGGTGATTGTAGGTCGCTACGGCTTCGGGCGTCAAGAATCTAACGCCGCTGATTTTGTCGTGGCGGCCGACAACGGTAGGGTCGGGTTACAGTTGATTCGAAATGGTCCGACAGGTGCAGACGTTTTCTAGCTTTGAAGCGGCGGACTTAGCAGACGCGCGTTATTACGCGGCGCTGACCCCGCAACAGCGCCTAGATATCGTTCTTGAATTAGCAGATCGCTTCTGGGGGAATAGTGAAAATTCCGGCCGACTGGCGCGAGTTTATCGCGTTGATGAACTCATACGCGGTTGAGTACGTGGTCGTGGGTGGGAACGCCGGGGGGGTCATGGGCATCCCGTCTTACGGGCGACATCGATTTTTTCGTTAGGCCTACTGCTGCCAAACGGCCAGCAGCGCGATGATTGTAGGCCGCTATGGGTTCGGGCCAGCCAACGGTAGGGTCGTGTTACAGCCATTCCAGCGCTGGTCACTCGTGCGGAAAACGAAGTTTGGAAAAATTGCGTCCAGCTTGTATTGCTCGCCGCTCGATCTCTGCTGCGGATACCAGCCAGCCTTTTTGCTCCAGAAAAACCAGAAAGCCCCGCGTACTGACCTTGCGGCAGTTGTCAGGCAGCAAAAAGCTGGGCCGGGCAATCTTGTGATCCTCGAACAGGAAGACGCCAGTCTCCTCGGGCTTGTCCAGGGCAAATTCATTCATTGTCTCTTGAATCGCCAGCTCGCCGAGATTCGATTTTCGCACCGCACCCGGTTCCGCCAAAAGGGCCCGCTGGTGGTACTGAAAAGTACGGGTCGTGCGCACGGGAGCCCCGATGGTGTCGACCCACTGTGCGATCTTCTGGCTGGTCGGCGTTTGGTGACGCGTTAGTTCGTGCAACACCATGTCGACCAGAGCGATCGACCAGCCTGGTTTCCGCAGGAGGTCCAGCGCATCTGCGTAGGCCAGGGTAATCAGCGGCCCGGCGTCGGGTATTAAAACAACCGACGTTGACATTGCGGCGCCGAATCAAGGCAACAGAGAATTCAGCTGCGTTGCCATTGCACGTGTGATCGCCTCGGACAATCTAGGCATTGGCAGGTGTGCTTGCGCCATCAGCAGAAACAAGTCCTCTTCGCTGTCGATGCCCAGGGAAAGGATGGTTTCGGTGGCGCCGCGCTTCCCGAGCGAAAAATCGAGCAGGATCTTGAAGTTCTGATTGCCGTTGGATTCTGCCGCTTCAAAATTTTCGACCAGATGACGAAGCTCGGCGTTGAACAGCGCGTTGACCGACGTGTCGGTCTTGGCAGCGATTATCTTGGCGCGCTTCAGTAAGTCACGATCTACAGCGCCGGTGAAATTGACGGTTGTTGCCATTCCGCAGCTCCTTGGTAAGAGCACATAATCCAATGTAGCACATGTTTATGTGTTGCAAAGAGGGCCCCGGGTCAGAATTTAGTGGGGCAGTTCCGCCAGTAGCCGCGGCAGTGCTTCGACGGCGTACAAGGGTAGGGCAGCAGCCGATACCGTGCGTCCCCTTTGGGCGTCTGGGTCTTTACTCGACCAGCGTGGGAAGATCGGAATTGAAACGAACCCCCAGGTGTAGACCGCGTTCGGCCATGAACAGGTGAAGGCCGCGAAGGGCGCCCGTCGTTACGGCCTGGCCCACGACCTGTTCCGCGACGGCGCCCCTGTGGGCCAGCATCAGATCCACGTTGGGCAAAAGGCCTGCGATGTCCAGGCCAAACTGCGCAGACACCAGTCCCGTATCCAGCAAGATTAGTTTGAATCGTCGTTCGTCAGCCCCGAATGCCAGGGGCACACCCGTGGCCGACGTGGCCACGACGCGGTGACAGACGCGCGGAAGGCACAGAAGTTCGACGGCCTGTTTAATTGCAACGGCACGATCGTCGGGATCGGCACGCCTGGTAGCCGAACTTCCCGCCTAACTGCGCGGCGACGCTGGCAAAAACTGTGTTCAGGCGCCCCTGGTGGACACGGGCAGCGTATTTCGCAAAATCTGACCGCAGTACCGCCAGAAGGTCCGCGTGGATTTCTGCCGCCGCCAAAAAAGAACGGCCCTTACAGAAACGACTCACGGCGGCTGGCATTCCCCCCACCAGCAGATAACAAATGAACAGTTCCTGCAGGCGGGCATGTAGCGGATCTAACACTGTCACCCCGCTGGCAATGTTCGCAACGGTCAGCTCTTGATGAAACCAACGCAGCAGCGTGTCCGGCATGCTGAAGGTCGGTTCGCGCAGGGCGAAGTCCAGCAGGGATCCCGCCGCGATCACAGGCAGGCCAGGCAGCTCCTCGGCGAACCAGCGCAGTTTCGCCACCACCGTGGGCTCTGCCTGAATCTCATCAAGGAACAGCAACGTCCGCCCGTCGGTGCTGATGGGCATTCGCGCGAAGGCCTCCAACCGGCGAATGGTAGCGGCCGGATGGTTGTCAGCAAAACAGGCCGCGATGGCAGGATCACGCTCAAGATTCAGCTCGATAAGGCTGTCGTACCTGGCGCGACCCCAGGTGCGTACCAAATGGGATTATAGACGGCAACATGCCCTGCGGGCCGCTTAAGGCCGAGGGATTTGCGAAACCCCGTACGCGAGGCCGCGCTTGACATCGTCCCAGCTGGTTTTCGCAATCATGTCGGGCATGGCCTGTTTCTCAACGTCGTTGAAGTAGGTTAGCGCCCTGATCGCTGTGCCCGGATCGACCCCAGGAAACTTGCGCTCCATCGTCGCCGTGATGTCCCCTAACGGAACGCGCGCACCGATCAGGATGGCATGCAGGTCGACATAGTCGCGTTTGGTCGTGCGCTGAACTATCGCGGTCATTTTCATGGCGCCGATGTCTCGAAGCGATGCCAGCTGGCAGCCCTCGAATTTGACGGGACGTCCAACCAGTTTGTATCTGTATCGAAAGACGCTGTATTGGACTGAGCCAACTTTCCCTAAAAACGTTCCCTCAGCATTTTGCGTAATTTCCACTGGCATCTGAAGGGAGTTGCTGATGCAACCAGTACAGCCTGTTGTTCTGTCGTCAGCGCATCAAGGTGAATCTTCAACGGTTCTCCCACAGCAGAGAATACGGGTTTTGTGCCTGCCAAATGCGGGCCGTCCTGACCGACACCCAGGGCGCCATCTGCTGAACCGTCAAACCGCGTCCCTTGTTAGTTACAATCCAGCGTCGAATGCCGCTGTCGCCGAATCGGCGCGCCAGCCACTGGCGATGGGCATCGTTACCGTAGGTGAGAACGTGCAACATGACTAGGTCCAGATTTTCAGGCATCCGCAGTGTCTCGAACGTGTAGTTCCAAAAAAGATCCCGCACAACTTCGGGGAGCTGCCCCCATCTGACTGCGGCTGCCTCGCGGGCTATCGCACGACGGCGTTCAGGCGACAAGACCAGGGCCCGCGTTCGACCGCCAAGGGCCGCCCCGGCACGCGCACCAAGTTTGCCTAGGGCTACGGCGTGGGGATTTTTCATAATGAAACGTTAGCATGATGCTGAATGTCATGCTTGCGGCATAGCAAGCTAGGTCACCTGTGGAAATACCTGTGATAAACCCTTTCCCATGCGTATCCTTCGCCTTTCGATCATCCCCGCAGCGATGGCCTTTTCAGCCTGCGCCGCGCCCCAACTTCCACCCCCGGCCCAACCACAGCCCGCCCCCGCGCCGCCAACCCAAATCTCTGAATCCGAAGGCGACGGCGATTTCGAAGCCGGTCCTGACTACAGCATAGATCCGGATCTAACTGACAAGGGCGCGCCCAAGGGCCGGCGGTTTGAATTCAACATGGAATCGAAGACCAGCCACATCTTCCGCGGTGAGGACAAAACCCTGAAGGTGGAACAACAACATCCATTCACGCGCCGAATTGTGGTCTACGTTCCCGCGCAATATAAGGACGGGGGCAAGGCGCCAGTTCTTGTCATCCACGACGGCCCCGGCCCCATTGACCGCGTCGCCCACGCGCTGGACAATTTGACGATCACCCAAGATCCAAAACGCCGGTTGCCGCCCTTCATCGCCATCGCTGTGGCCAATGGAGGATCGGACAGCAAGGGCAGCGAACGCGGACTGGAATACGACACGATGTCAGACAGGCTGGCCCGGTTCATCAACGACGAAGTGTTTCCCGCCGTTCTGGAAAATCCCGAAATCAAATCGGCCTTTCCGCATTTGGCCTTGACCAGCGATCCCTGGGGCCGGGGCGCGATGGGATGCAGTTCAGGCGGCGCGGCGGCCCTGACGATGGGCTGGTTTCGCCCTGATCTGTTTCGTCGGCTGATCACGTATTCGGGGACTTTTGTTGATCAACAGGACGACGACGCCCCTGAAGAAACCGCATTCCCCGCAGGTGCGTGGGACTATCATTCAGGACTAAAACTGATTGAAAATACCGAACGAAAACCCCTGCGCATTTTCACCCATGTATCCGAAAACGATCTGCGCGCCAACGATCCCGAAGAAACCCAACACAATTGGGTGATGGCCAACCGGCGCACCGCCGCCGTATTAAAGGCCAAGGGTTATCATTATCGTTTCGTATTCAGCAAGGCCACGAAACATTGCGATGGCCGCGTGTTTGACCGCACCTTGGGCGATACCCTGGTCTGGATGTGGCGTGGGTACAGCCCTACGGGCGCGGATGCGGGAAGCCGTTAGTCGGCGCTGTGGGTTCCGTGTCGTGAAACTTCGTCAGATCCAGGACCACGTTTCCATCCGCGGTTTCAACTAACACGTCGACGTGGCGGGCCCCCCACAGCAATTGGTGGGCGAAATAACGGTGACCAGCATGGACAGTCTGCATGGTGGTCTCGTCCAGGCCGACGATCAGCACCTGCACCTCCAGTTCTTGTTCGTCGATCGATTCGGGGGTCTGGTTCCAAAACGGGCTGTGTTCATCGATGGGGTGGATGGCGGTCCAGCTTCGGGTCAGTGACAGCGCGCGGTCCCGCGACAACCGCAGGTCAACCATGCGATAGAATGTCGAACCTTCGGTGGTGGTTTCCCTGCGAATCGCCACGGCGCGGATCTGGGCGTCGACAATGCGATTGCTGCGTTCGTTGGTCACGCGAAACGACAGCGACGGCTGGCCATTCACGGGCGATATCACAGCCTCGCGTGTGAACGACATGCGCGCCGTCGAACGGGAAAATTTGGCAAACACCAGCCCGGTAACCAGCGCGGTCAGAATCAGGCCCGTAAACGATTCGGTCACCACCAACACATTTGCCCACGGCGTTTCGGGGTAGACCGCGCCGTAACCGATGGTGCCCATGGTCTGCACGCTGAAGAAAAACGTGTCGGCCAGGCTGCCAGGACGCGCATGGGCCAGTCCCCCCGTCACAAGGTACCCAACCGCGAACAGGCCGTTGACCGCCAGATACAGCGCGCCGACCAACACAAACGTTGTGGCCCACGATATCCGCAGTACCAAATGATAAAAATCGCGCAAAGGCGCGCGGCGGTGCCCTATCACCTGAATCTGATACCTGGCGCCAGGCGCCGCAATCCGCAGTGGTTTTTGCTTCATGACAACAGGCGCTCAGCCCGCCAGTCGTCGCCCGGCATGATGCGCTTCATGAAGGCATCGAACATGGGCACAGTGAACGCCGTTTCTCCGTGGCTTGGGCTCCAGATCATGCCCTTAGCAATGATGCCGTTACGCGTGGGTGCCAGCGATGTCACCTTGCGATCTAACTGTGTCGCAATATCGCCAGATCGATGCGGCCCGGGCCCCAATTCTGCCATCGCGCGAAGGTAACGTTTTTCTGCGGGGGCCAGCCGGTCGAATCGAACGCCAAAAAAACTCGCATCCATGGCCGCGGTCGCCTCGACCGATGCGGTTTGAACATCTGCCGCAGTGATTGGCGAGGCCTTCGCAACATCCCACGAATGTTTGCCCCATTCCTGCAGGAAATATGGGTATCCCTGGGTTTGTTTGATCACCAGCGACAGCGCTTCGGGGGTGAACGTGACATTGTTACCCTCAGCTGGTTTCATGATTGCGTCCCCTGCCGCTGCTTCGTCTAAGGCACCGATCGCGGGAAAGTCGAAAAGCCGCTCGGCGTATGACTTGGCGTCACCCGCGATACCACGCAGTTGGGGTAGGCCCGCCCCGACCACGCATATGGGAAGCTGGCGCTGGGCGCATAGGTGTAGGGCGCTTGTCAGGGCGGCCAGATCGGGTTCCTTCACGTACTGCAGCTCATCAATGAACAGAGCCAATGCGGTATCGGCCTTCTTAGCCGCGTCGCCCACAACCTCCAACAACGTTTGCAGATCTTGTTCCAGATTGCCGTTGTCCGCTAGTCCGGGTTGCGGTTCATAGTCGAGGCCGACTTGAATGTCGCTGTAGGAGACTTTCAGACCTTTGACGAATCCAGCGAGCGCTCGCAAGCCCCTCGTTGCCAGATCCTTGGCGGCTTCTACCCGGCTAAGG
>JAYUUT010000330.1:0-2202 GCA_043754455.1 Myxococcales bacterium | reverse complement strand
GCAGGGGACACTCTGTGGGAGAGTAAGTCGCCGCCAGAGCTATTTTTCGTTGTTGAAACGCCCTAGGCTCATACCCTAGGGCGTTTCGCTTTTCGAAGGGGCGAACAATCCCATTTTCAGCGCGCGTCGTACCTCATTTCACCCAATCCTGGGGCGGCGAGTTGGCCGGATTTTCGCGGCTGGCTCGTCCTGGCTCTATGACTCTCAACGGAAGCATTCGATTCTTTGTGGTTGCCACCTTCGTTGTCCTCGGCTGCGGCGGCGGCGATGTCCTCGAACAGCCGCGCGATGCGACCCCGCCGGTGGTTGTACCAGAGGATGCGGCCCCTCCTTCTGCCACCAGCGACGCTACGCCCGCGCAGGCACCCGAGGCGGGCATAACCAAGGCATGCGGGTCCCTGGGCAACGGTGGACGCCTCAATGACGTGACCTTTACCCCCGATGGCACATCAGTCATCGCCCGCTTTTCGGGGGGCATGGTAGCCGCGTACGATATGCGCGGTACTCGCCAAGCAGCCTGGCTGGAAGCGCAAAGCAACCGGGGAGCGCTGTTCTTCACCTCGGATGGTGCCTTGGTTGTGAGCGCTGAAGCAGGCCATCAGGCCGACATCGTCATGCGCGATGTACGAAGCGGCTTGGAGCGATCGCGCACCACGATAGGTAGCGGCGAAGGCTTGTGGTTGAACGATGTTGCACCGGACGGGCGGCAGGTGCTCGTCGAGAATAGCGACACATCCAAGCTCGTTGATCTGTCGAAACCCGGGGCTGATTTTGCCTTGCCGAAAGGCCAGGCCTTCTTTCTTGAGCAAGGCACCGAAGTGGCGGTGAACAACCCTGCCACTGGAAAATTACTGATTTTCAATACGGCGACCCACGCCCAAACCACCGTCACGACCGCGTTGGGCTACATCTCGGCATTGACCGCGGACCGGACCCGCGCGGCGGTCAGGGTCGCAGCAGCGGGCTTAAAGTATGAGACCGCAGTTGTCGAAGTCCGCAGCGGGAAAGTTGTCTTCAGGTTCCCAAAGGCGCCACTTCACGCAACGTTCTCCCCAGACGGCCAACGCCTCGCGCTGAAGGTAGAGGGCGGTGAAATGTGGCTGGCAGATCTCACCAAGGGAAGCCCGCTGCGGCCGCTAGTAGCCCAAGCCGACGGTGGCACATGGAACCAAGATGGTTCAGTCTTCGCAATTGCGGCGCCCGATGGGCTTGGGTTCGACCTTCTTTCGCTGAAGAACGATTCGTGGACGCACGTGCGCTTCGCCGATCCATGGTCGACCACGATAGACCGCTTCGCTGTTTCACCCAATGGGGGGTTTCTGGTGACCGACGAAAGTACAACCTCCGGCAGCCTCCAGCGGCGCCTCTGGAACGCCATCACCATGGCTCCCCTTGCGGAACTCGATACCTCCGACACGATCTTTGCCGTCGCCGACGATGGTCTGTCCATTGTCACTCTCCGAGGAGATGCTCAACTGGTGCGCGTGCGCCTCTCGGACGGCGCGCAGCTGCAGTCAGGCGTGTTCGGTAAGCATCTGACCGTGGCGCCGAACGGGCGGGAAGCGGCCGCCTTGTCAGGAGACGTCATCACGATTGTCAGCCTCCCTTCGCTTGACGTGCTTGGCACGGTCGAAGTTAAGCCCGATTCTAAGAGCTCGATTGTTCGCGCGTTGGCCCTAGCGTCGGGTGGCCAGCGCCTCTTGGTCCTGCGCGACTCGTTTGATCTGCCACCGCCAACCACCTCACTCACTGCCATCGATGTCAGGAAAAAGCAGGTGCTGTGGGAAAAACGACCAAACGTTCCCATGGCGGTAGGTTTGGTCTTCTCTGCCAATGGCACACGCCTCATTCTTAGCAGCCCTCTTGACAGCACTCTCATGGACTCCGACACCGGCATGATCCTGAAAACACTTGATCCCGGAGAGCCAGACCCTCAGTTCCCCTTCGCCCAGCTGCCCCGTCGCGTATTCGTCGATAACGATCGGGCGCTCGTCGAGCTTCGCATCCTGCCGGCAAAGGGCTCGTTGATTTTGACCCAGCTGTCTGCAGGGTCCACGCGCACTACCTTGTTGGGAGGAATGGGGGTGGACCAGCCGGCCTATCGCCCAGCTGAAGGGCGTCTCTTCGTCCGGGCGGACGAAGCCATCCGGGTGTTTTGCGGGCTTTAGTGGCTCGGCTCGGATCGGAGTTTGAAGAGTTTCG
>JAYUUT010000329.1:0-15675 GCA_043754455.1 Myxococcales bacterium | reverse complement strand
TTTCGAAGGCGGTGCACTAGCCCAACACCTGGGCCACCGCATCGGGCAAATCACCCGCAACCAGCGTGCGCGCCCCCAGCGCCTTGGTTGCAATATCTGCCGCACGCCCATGCGCAAACACCGCCACCCGGGCCGCCGCTTCAGCCGTCAGCCCCTGTGCCAGCATCGCCCCCAACACGCCAGTCAACACATCCCCCGTCCCCGCTGTCGCCAGCGAGGAATTCGCCGCGGGGTTGATGAAGGCCACGCCATCGGGCCGCGCAATCACGGTGCGCGCGCCCTTGCACAGCACCACCGCCCCCGTCGCTGCGGCCAGCCGCCGGGCATGGCCCAATCGATCCGACTGAACCTGGGCGATAGAGATCTGAAGCAGGCGGGCCATTTCGCCCGGATGGGGCGTCAACACACGCGGGGCCTTTGCCGCGCGCACGACCGCAATCAGATCGGCGCCCAGAAGATTCAGCCCGTCGGCATCAATCACCATCGGCAGGCGCAATTCAGCCACCGCACGTTTGACCAGCGCGGCCATACCTTCGCCCGTAGGAATTCCTGGCCCCAGCGCCACCGCTTGTTTCCCCTGACAAATCGCCAGAAGCGTATCCCAATCCTTTGGACCCGGATCCTCCCCGTCACAAAAACGGACGGTCATCGCTTCGATGACTTTCGCATCCAGCGCCATCTGTCCCGACCGGGTCGACGCCAGCGTCACCATCCCTGCCCCAGCCCGCAGCGCCGCCCGCCCCACAAGCCAGGCCGCACCGGTTTTTCCCGTACTACCCGCGACCGCCAGCAAATGTCCGCGCGCGCCCTTGTGGGCCCCCGTGGCAATAGGCGGCAACAACGCCCTGACAACCCCTTCTTCCTGCCAATGGATTAGTGGCCCCACAGCCTCGACGTCTGCCCGCACGGACTCGATCGGCGCGCCTAGGTCGACGACCTGCACCGCCCCCACATCCGGATCCAGTAGCAGCCCGATCTTTCGTGCCGCCATCGTTACGGTCACATCCGCCGCAACCGCAACGCCGCGGATCTGGCCCGTGTCTGCATCGCGACCTGATGGAACATCGACAGCAACACGAAATGCACGCGCGCGGTTGATGGCCCTGATCGCAATAGCCGGAACGCCCGTCACGTCATCACGCAGCCCCGTACCAAAAATCGCATCCACGACAACGGCCATTCCATCCAGATGACGATCCCAGGATTCATCCCCGCTGTCCGCCGACGCATCAACCACCTGGGTTGGCATGAGGGCATCCAGAATCATCAGATTTGCTACGGCATCGCCGGACAGTTTTTTTCTATGACACGTCAGGAACACCGTCGGATGCGCGCCCCGGGCCAGAAGGTGCCGCGCGACCACGAACCCATCACCACCGTTTTGGCCCCCGCCACACACGACCGCCAGCCGACGTCCCGCCACCAACCCCGTCAGGCGTTCAATCGTATCCACAACTCCCCTCCCGGCGTTTTCCATCAACAGCGCCGAAGGAATCGAAAACCGCGTGACCAACGCCTTATCGGCAGCACGCGCCTGCGCCGTCGACCAAACCCACCCCTGCCAAGGCAAACTCACGGCGTCCTCAGCGGCTCACGGACTGCTTCAAAACGGCGGCGATCCCGTCCGCTAATCCTTTGATCATCACCTCGTCTTTCCCTTCAATCATCACCCTGGCCTTTGATTCGGTGCCTGAATACCGGACGTTCACGCGCCCGTCGGATCCCAAGGTCGCCTCGGCTGCGGCAATGGCCTTTGCCACCTCGGGCAAATCGGCCAATGGCACTTTTTGGGCCACGTCGAAACTCAACAGGACCTGGGGGTATCGGGTCATGACCTTGGCCATTTCGGACAGCTTGGTCCCGTCCTCGATCATGACCGCCATCACCCGCAACGCCGACAGAATGCCATCACCTGTTGTGGACTGATCCAGGAACACCAGGTGCCCCGATTGTTCGCCCCCCAGAATGAAGCCCCCCTCCCGCATCGCCTCGACCACGTACCTGTCCCCCACCTGGGTACGCAGCAACCGCCCCCCGCGCGCCGCCAACGATCGTTCCAACCCCAGGTTCGACATCGTCGTCGCCACCACAGTTTTTCCTGGCAGGGTGCCCCGATCGATCATTCGGGCGGCCAGAATCGCCATAATGAAATCGCCATCGATGAACTGCCCCCGTTCGTCGACAAACATGGCCCGATCCGCATCGCCATCGAACGTGACCCCAAGATTGGCGCCATGTTTCAGCACGGCAGCGCGGATCGCCTGGGGGGCAGCCGTGTCGTACCCTTCGTTGATGTTCCGTCCATCGGGCGACACATTCAGGGAAATCACCTCGGCCCCCAGTTCCGAAAACATTTGGGGCGCCACCTGGTACGCAGCACCGTTAGAACAATCCAGCACCACCTTGAATCCATCCAGGGTGCGCTGGCGCGGAAACCATGATTTCAAGTACTGCAGGTACCGTCCCGAAGCATCCTCGATCCGGCGGGCCTTTCCCATTTCGTCCCCCGCCGCCTGCCCCGCCCCATCCCCTTCCATCAATCCTTCAATTTCGGCCTCGACATCATCGGGCAGTTTGTACCCGTCGCGGGCGAAAATCTTGATGCCATTGTCCCAGTATGGATTGTGCGACGCGCTGATAACCACCCCTGCATCGGCCCGCATTGATGCCGTGATGAACGCAATCCCGGGCGTCGGCAACGGCCCCACCAACACAGCATCCGCCCCCGCCGACACAATCCCGGCCTGAAGCGCGCTTTCCAGCATGTACCCCGACAGGCGCGTGTCCTTGCCAATAATGATTCGGCTGCGCTGCCCGTCGCGCCGCAGCCGCGCTGCCACCGCCCGCCCCAACCGCAGCGCGATTTCCGCCGTCATCGGGTGACGGTTGGCCCGACCCCGAATGCCGTCAGTGCCAAAAAGTTTCCGAACCGTACCGCTGCTAGGGGCGCTCATGGTCACCCCATTATCACGGATTTTCCGCCGGTTTGCCTCATCCTGAAACGAACCGGGCCACGATTGATTGCTTTTAGGCCTTTTCGGGATCCGGCAGGGATGGGGTTGGGAACAGGCTGGACCGTTCCTTCGGCGCAGATTTTGGCATGTCCGTGCGGCGGGCGATGGGCGCCGGACGCCCCAAAGGTTTGCCTTCAAACAACAGGTCGATTTCGCGCCCTTCTAGGGTCTCGTATTCCAGCAAGGCTTCGGCCAGTACCTTCAGTTTGTCCATGTGTTCGATCACGATCTTGCGTGCGCGTTCATGGTTGTCGGTGACGATGCGGCGAACTTCGGCATCGATTTCGACGGCCGTCTGTTCGCTGTATTCCTTCTGGTCGGCCAGATCGCGTCCCAGGAATACCATTTCCTCACGGCGACCAAAATTCAGGGGCCCAATCTTGTCCGACATGCCCCATTCGCAAACCATCTTCCGTGCCATGTCCGTGGCCACCTGGATGTCATTCGTGGCACCGGTCGTCACCTGGCCAAACACCAAATCCTCGGCAACACGGCCCCCCATAGCGACCGTGATTTGATCGTTGGCAGTATCGCGCGAGATGTTCATCCGTTCCTCCACCGGCAACTGCTGGGTCAACCCCAACGCGCGGCCCCGGGGAATGATGGTCACCTTGTGAATCGGATCCGAGTTGAACATCATCTTGCCCACCAAAGCGTGGCCCGCTTCGTGATACGCGGTGATCCGTTTGTCCTTGTCCGTAATGATAAGCGATCGGCGTTCGGGCCCCATCATGACCTTGTCCTTGGCCATCTCTAGATCCAGCATCACGATCCGGTCCTTATTAGACCGGGCCGCCATCAACGCGGCTTCGTTAACTAGGTTTTCAAGATCCGCGCCCGAAAACCCCGGTGTCCCGCGGGCGATGACTTCCAGGTCAACATCGGGACCGATGGGCGTCTTCTTCGTGTGAACCTTCAAAATTCCCAACCGACCATTCACATCGGGCCTTGGCACGACGATGCGCCTGTCAAACCGACCAGGGCGCAATAGCGCAGGGTCCAGAACATCGGGCCGGTTGGTGGCAGCCACCAGAATGACGCCCTCGTTCGATTCGAACCCATCCATTTCCACCAGCAACTGATTCAACGTCTGTTCGCGTTCATCATGTCCGCCACCCAGACCGGCGCCACGATGTCGTCCGACGGCATCAATTTCATCGATGAAAATGATGCAAGGGGCGCTTTTCTTGCCCTGCTCAAACAGGTCGCGAACCCGGCTGGCGCCGACGCCGACAAACATTTCGACGAAATCCGACCCTGAGATACTGAAGAACGGAACCCCCGCCTCGCCAGCAATCGCGCGCGCCAGCAGCGTCTTACCCGTGCCCGGAGGGCCCATCATCAACACGCCCTTGGGAATCCGGCCCCCAAGGCGGGTGAATTTCTTGGGATCCTTCAAAAAGGCGATGATCTCCTCGACCTCTTCCTTGGCTTCTTCGATCCCGGCAACGTCGGCGAACGTCAGCCGCTTCTGGTTCTCGGTCAACAACTTGGCGCGCGATTTGCCAAAACTCATGGCCTTGCCGCCGCCCGCCTGCAACTGCCGCATGAAGATCAAAAAGATCACAATTAGCAGCACCATCGGCAGCCACGAAATCAACAACTGCTGCCAGAAGCTGCCCTCGTTTTCCCGCACGATGTTGTAGCTGATGCCCTGTTTGTCCAGCTTCGCGAAGGTGCCTTCCCCGATGGGACCTGTGGTCACAAACGCCTCACCCTTCTTCCACATGCCACGAAATTCAGCCGCCGCGGCGCCGTTGCCGACCCGAACCTCCAAAGGCTGTTCGATGCGCAATTCCTCGGGGCTTCGTTCAACCTTCTGGATAAAGGCCGAGAAGGGAATCCTCTGTTCCTGCGGCCGCTGATTGAACAGCGTCCAAACAACGAGGAATGCAAAAATAAGCATCACCCAAACGAGGACAGTCTTTTGGCCTTGGCGCACGCGGTTTCCTTAATTGAGGGTAGACAGCCAAAGTATTGACGCCCGGATCTGTGACGTCAACGAAGCTATGGAAATTTCGGAGGTTTTCGACATCTCAGAACACACAGCTTAGCGGCTTTTCCTCATGTGTGTTTAGATGATCCTTAGGGTCAGGTGGTGACGGGTTGCGGGGCCAGGGGCGCCGATTTCGGAGGGACGGAGGCCTTGCGCCCACAGAATCTGCCCGCCCGCGTCGGTCAGCACCACTTTTTGGACGCGGTGGTAGCGGGGAATCTTGGCGTCTACGAACAGATCCTGGAGTTTGCGCGACCCTATACCCCGGCGGGGGCGCATCCGATCCCCGGGCTGCGGGTAACGCAGGACCAGAGGGAATTTGACGATTTCCGCGTCAAACACCGCCGCAACAGGTTCGTTCGGCAGGGGACCTCCCAGCACGATTTCAACCAATTGCTTTGCAAACGGATATCGCCCCGGGCCCGGCACGGGCAGATCCGGCCCAAGGACGACGGCGCCGGCAAAAGGCGTGACCACCCCGTACTGAAGCTCGACGACACCCCCAGGAATGGACACCCGGTGGCTGCCCTGGCCCACTTCCATCAGCCGTTTAATCACGGCCCCAGCTTTTTGCGGATATGGGGACGGCGGGAAATTCTGGCGCCGGGCTTCGTTGGACAAACGTAGCAGCGCTTCGGAAAACCTCGGGTTCTCACGCGTCAGAAACGGCAGCCATTCATGCCTGACCCTTGATCTCGCGAACCGTGGATCAACGTTGCTAGGATCCGTCACGAACGACAGGTTTCGTCGCAACAGGAAGGCCAGCACGTCCTCACGCCGAACATCCAGCAGGGGCCGGATCAAACGATTTCGTTCATAGGGGATCCCCGCCAGCCCCCGCAGCCCCGTGCCCCTTACGATTCGAAACAGGACGGTCTCCGCCTGATCGTCGGCTGTGTGGCCTAGAGCAATCCGGACGCATCCCAACCGCGTGGCGCACGTCTGCAGCGCCGAAAGACGCGCACGCCGGGCGGCATCCTGAAGCGACACATGGGTTCGCCGCTGGGCCGTAACATCGACGCGAATGACCTCGCAGGGCACCCCCGCCGCGCGCGCCCGAGCCGCGACCATTTCGGCCTCGGCGGCCGATTCCGCCCGCAACCCGTGATCCACACAGGCCGCCTGAATCGTCAGGGGTAGCCGCTTGCCCGCGAGCGCCAGGAGGCCGTGCAGCAACGCGGTCGAATCCGGCCCCCCGGACAGCCCCAGCAACACGCGATCACCGGGCTGGAAAAGCGCGTGGGTGGTAATCGTGTTCAGAACCTGCGACAGCATGGGCAGCCGTTCAGCTTATATCCCCGGGGCCCCGCCGTCGGGGCTGGGGCCGAAAGCGCCGCAATTAGCGCGCGTGACGTTCGCGGCGATTTTCGCGGCGGTCCTGGCGCAATTCCTTGCGATCGGCGCGGCGATCTTTTAGGTCGGCCCGCAGAGCCGCCCGATCCGCCTTCAGTTCGGCGCGCGCGGCCTTGGCCCCCTCTTTGTCGTGCTCCGCGACCTCTTTACGCAACGCCTTGCGGTCGGCCTTCAATTCCTGTCGATCCGCCTTGATTTCCTTCTGATCCGCTTTGATCTCCTTACGATCCGCCTTTTGCTCTGTGTGGGTGGGCGCGGGATCGGCAGCGCGGACGGTTCCGGGCACGACAAACGCAACGGCAAGGGCGGCAAGGCGAAGGATCTTCATGAGGCTGGCTCCTGTTTAGGGGGCGGTCAATCGATCGCCCGGTTTCGTACATGGGACGCGCCCCCGTGGCCTAAAGTTCCCCGTTTTCTTGTTAAAACTAAACGCAATGGGCACGGGAACATTTCAGGCCCCACCGTCGTCTCACGATGGATCTTTGTATGCGCGCCGATGATGACCAGGATCTGTGGATCCGCCGCGCCCAATCGGGTGACGCGGCAGCGTTCCAGCGCCTTATCGAATCGCACGTGGATCAGGTCCGGCGGTTTGCCCGATCATTTTGTCACGACGACGAAACTGCCGATGATCTGGCGCAAGAAGCCCTGATCAAAGTGTACCGATCGATTGGATCGTTCCGGTTTCAGTCGTCGTTTTCGACCTGGATATTCAGCATCACCCGCAACGTGTTCCTGGACGCCCGGAAAAGCCGCAGCGGACGCGCGCGCGCAGCAGAACAGCCCCTAGGCCACGACCTAGGCCACGCAGAGCCAGAAAATGAAAGCGCCCAGGCCCCCGATGCGCTGATGGAACGGGAACAGGACCGACAGAGGTTGTGGGCGGCTGTGGAAAAATTGCCGATTGAATTTCGCACAACGATCGTCCTTTTCGACATTGAAGGGCTGTCCTATGACGAAGTCGCGGCCATCGAGGGCATTGCGCTGGGCACCGTCAAATCGCGATTGTCCCGGGGCCGCGACCACCTGCGCCGGCTGCTGGGACCACCCAGCGAAGAATCGGGGGCCGTCGGGAACCCGGATGGGATGGCGCTCGTCCCACCAGAAGGAAAGACATCGTGACGACAAAACCGCAACACCCCATAGCCACAGACAGCGCCGACCCTGTGCGGCGTGAACTGCGTGCCCTGGGCGCGAAGCCATTGCCAGATCGAGGGTTTCGGTCCCAATTGCACCGGCGCCTGGTCGAATCGGGACCACCACCTGCCCCCGGATTTTCACCGTGGGACTGGCTACGCGAACGGGCCTCGGTGCGAACGGTCTTGCTCTGGCCAACCCTGGGCTGTGTGTGCGGCGTTGTGACGTACATGGCTCTGGCGAAAAACCCACCGCCCATTTCCCCGCCCCGCCCCGTTGCCAGCGCCATGGACCAACCTGCAGGTGACGTCACAGCCATTTACCCGATCCCGGTTTCGAAAGTGGCGGTCGTCAAACTCAGCTTTTCAGCCGAGGTCGCCATCGAAGACGTCACCTTCGAAGTTGCGTTGCCCGACGGCCTGTTTTTCTGGAGCCGGGGGCAACGGTTGGCAGAACGCACGTTTACCTGGCCGGGACACCTTTTGGTAGGGGACAACCTGGTCCCGATCGCGGTTCGGGGTGAGCGCCCCGGTCGATACCTGATTAGGGCGCGGGTCATCATTGACGGTCAGCCTGTCGAACATGCCGTGATGCTGGATGTGCGAGGGTCAGTATGATGGGCTGCCGTTTTGCCCCTGTGGCCCTGATCCTGTGTCTTGCGGGACCCGCACGCGCAGAAGATCGGCAACAACTGAGGGTTCGCGCCGGCGGCACCACAGTGACGGTCATTGACGAAGGCGAATCAGTCGACGACGTCATTTCCAGGGTGCGCGAGGCCCGCGTGAAAAAACCCGACCAAGAAGCCCCGAAGGCCCTGCCTGGTCCTCCCACCGAAAAAAGTCGGCCCCAGACGCAGGGTCGCGACCAAAAACGCGCCGAACGAATCGACACCAAACGCGAAGAGAAACAGCAACAGCGGCAGGAAAAACTGCACGAACGGCGGTTGGAACGCCGCCGCCAGGATTTGCAGGGCACACGGCGTAAACGCGGCTGACAGGTTACGATCGGCTTTCCGCCGTCGATGTCTTGTACCTGTATGCGACACCTGCACCTGATTGGATTCATCACCGCATGGATCTGGTCAGGGCTGGGTGCATCCGCCGCCCGCGCTGATGATCCCGTCACGAACCCAGCCCCGCCGGAAATCTTGGACGCCTTGGCTTCTGCCCGGCAGTTGTTGTCCCGCGGCGACCTGGCCGGGGCCGAAACACAGGCATTGAGGGCTGTTGCGGAGCACCCAGAATCGGGTCCGTCCCATCTGGTGTTAGGACTGGCGCGTTTTCGCGCTGGCCGTTTTGCCGACGCGCTTCGGGCATTTGATGACGCCGGTCGGGCCGCCGAACCCACGGCCCCGGGCGCCTTGTCATTCAACCGGGGATCAACATTGTTTGCGCTGGGACGGCCTGCCGAGGCCGAGTCCGCATTCGAGACCACCGCGCGTGTAGATGAACGGCTTCGGGCCGTCGCGCTCGTGAATGCCGGACAGGCAGCCCTGGCGGCGGGGAACGTGTCGGGGGCTCGGAAACATGCTGATGACGCCTCCCGGGTTTTGGGCAGCAACAGCGCCGACCACGCCGCGGTCGAAGGGTTGGCGCAACTGAACGCCGCGCTGGAACCACCGGCACCCGCACCCCCCACACCGAAAGAAGATCCGCCCCGACCAGCATCACGTTTTGCGCTTCGTAATCTGGGGACGGACACCACGGTCAGGGTCGCCCTGGGTGGCGGTTTTGATGATCAGGCGGCGGCCCTCAGCAATGCTCGCACTGAAACCATCGGCGCTGAAAACCCCCAGACGACCGGCGGCGTGTTTGCAGCGGCCTCCGCAGAATTGGGCTACGGCAGGGTAATTGGGGAACGCGGCTATGCAGATGTCGCCTATGCCTTCGATCAGATTGCGTACGCCCGGGCCGAACTGGACGGGTTCGGCATTCAGGACCATGGATTGAACGCGCGCGGCGAAATATTGGTCTCGCCCCGGTTGCGATTGACCCTCGGGGGCGGGGGAAACGTTCAACTGGTCGGCCTGCGCGCCCTGACACCTTTTTTGGCCGTGCTGTCCGCCGAACCAGGGCTTGCCTTCGATTGGGCGTCCGTCACGTCTACCGCCGTGCGGCTTCGATTCCAGCGGAAAATCGATCTTGACCAAACGGCCCAGCCCTACGCGGGAACCCGTCTGGATCTTCGTTTGTCACAGCGCCTGCGCTGGGGGCCCCTGCGGGCCGAGGCCTCATTGCGTCACCGGCGCGAACAGATTGGCATTCGCAAGGAACGATTGGATGATCTGCCCGCCCCAACGACCGCCACCCCGCCAACAGCCGAACAATGTCGTCTGCGGCCCAAGCTGTGCAAACTGAAACTGGCGCAGGCCGCCCTTGCCGGTACGACCGAAGAAGCCTTTTACCGGGCCCCCTATTCGTACCGTTCAAACGCGGCCCTCGTCGACATCAGCCTTACGTGGGGGCGATTGACAGGCGGCATTTCGGGCTGGGTGGAAAGGCTTTCGTATCAAGGCGACAATCGGGTATTTACAGCCACAAGAACCGAGGCCTCGGTTCAGCGTTTAGACCGCCGCGTGGGCCTATCCCCGTCGTTGACGTTCAGCTTTTGGGACCACTACGATGCCACGCTGACCTATGACTACCTAGACAATCGTTCCAACGTCGCGTTCGACTGGGACAACAAGTCCTTCCGCAAGCACACCGTGTCGATAGAAGTGGCCGCCGAATTCTAAGGCAGACCGAAGTTAGCGTGCCCAGCCAGCCGACATCATGATGCGCATCAGGCCGTAGGCGATGAGGCTTGTCGCGGGGATGGTGAATAGCCAGGTCCAAAGAATTTTTTCTACCCAGGTGTAGTTCAGCGCGCTGAACCGGCGTGCACAACCCACGCCCATGATGCTGGTGGTGATGCTGTGGGTGGTGCTGATGGGCATCCCGAGAACGCCGGCAACGGCCAAAATCGTGGCGCCCGTACATTCAGCCGCGAATCCGTGCACCGGTTTAATACGAACCAATTTGTGGCCCAGTGTCGCGATAATCCGCCAACCACCTAGATACGTGCCCAAGGCCATCGCCAAGCCGCAGACCCATTTGACCCAACTCGCAATCTCAAACGTAGGCGTTCGTAGGAACATCATGAAAGACGGGGCGTGATCCCAGTCCACGGTCTTGCCCGCGGCGAACAGCGCCAAGGCCATGATACCCATCGTCTTTTGGCCATCCGCGAACCCGTGCGCCCAGCCCATGTAGGTGGCGCTAACGATTTGCAACTTGCCAAAGATGCGGTTGACCCAGACGGGTCGCCAACTGCGAATAATCGCATACAGAATGCCCATAACGATGAACCCGCCGAAAAATCCGGCCAGCGGGGATGAGATCATCGGAATGATCACCTTGTGATAAATGCCCTCCATCACAACAGCCCCGGTCTTCGGGTCGGTCTTCTTGTAGGACCACAAGATGACCGCCCAATCGTGCCGGGCCGACGCGAATGCCGCCCCTAAGAGGCCCCCTATCAGGGCGTGGCTGGAAGAACTGGGAATTCCATAATACCAGGTGACAAGATTCCAGATGATCCCGGCGACCATGGCGCAGAAGACCGTTTGAATCGTGATGAAATGTGAATCGACCATTCCCGATCCGATGGTCTTGGCCACGGCTGTGCCGCCCAGTGCACCAATAAAATTCGAAACCGCCGCCAAGACCACGGCCTGACGCGGCGTTAGAACTTTGGTCGAGACCACCGTGGCAATGGCGTTTGCGGCATCGTGAAAGCCGTTGGTGAGGGTAAACCCGATCACCACCAAAAGGACGATGATCAGAAAAATCAGGGATTCCATGGGCTGTCAGTCTGTCAGGGTCAGTAGTTTTTCAAGATGATGTTCGAGATGACGTTGCCGGTATCGCGGCAACGGTCAACCACCTGTTCCAGCAGCTCGTAAAGGTCCTTCATGATGATGACCGTGATGGGATCCGGCGTGCCTGAGCACAGGTCCTTTAGCGACGCCAACATCAGGTCGTCAGCGTCCCCTTCGATCTTGTGAAGCTCGTCGTTCTGGCCCTTGATTTTTTCAAGGTGCGACTTGGTTCGCAGTTCGCGAACCATCAACAGAACGGTTTGGGCCGCCTTCTCCATCAGGGAAAGGTGGGTATCCCATTTCACCGCAGTCAGGCGATCGGCGAAAATGACATAGCGTTCGGCGAATTTTTCGGCCGTCTTGGGGATCCGATATAGCGAATTCGCAATGGATTCGATGTCCTCGCGTTCGAGGCCCGTCACCGATGTCTTGCAGAGCAATTCTGCGATCTCGTTTGTGACCTTTTTACCTTTCCGTCGCGAAGCCACGAATTCGTCCAGACCAAGCTTGGCGCCCGGTTTCAGGATGTGTTGCAAGGCCTGTACGCTCGCGCGGCTTTCTTCAGCCGACACCTCGAGGAGGTCCAAGAATTGCTCGTCTTTGCCGAATATTTTTTGCAGTGAGAACATGGCCCGGGCTTCGTACCACGGTGGCGACGAGAGGCAGACGCCAGACGGCGTGATTGCTGTAACAATTCTGTGACATTAACGTAACGCAGCCGTGTCAAACGCCCAGCGCCCGGGCCAAAAAATAGGTCAAGGCGCTTACCAAGGCCGACGCCGGAATCGTGAATAGCCACGCCCACAAGATCCGGCTTGCCAGACCCCAGCGAACGCTGGTGCCCCCGTTGGACACCCACCCGGCACCGATGATCGACCCCGTGATGGTATGGGTGGTCGAAACCGGAATGCCCAGTTCGGCAGCCAGATTCAGGGCGACGGCGCCGCCTACCTCGGCCGAGAAGCCACCATGCGAGCCCAGCTTCGTTAGCCGCATGCCCATGGTTTTCACTATGCGCCAACCGCCCGCCATCGTGCCCAATCCCATGGCGGTGTAGCAGGACAAAACAATCCAGAACGGGATGTCGTGGCTGGCCGGAAAGGTCTTTCCAAAATACCCCTGCGAAAACAGGAAAACCACGATGATGCCGATCGTCTTCTGCGCGTCATTGGCGCCGTGCCCGAGGCTGTACCACGCCGCTGAAACGAACCGGAACGGGCGGATGTACCGATTCACCCGCCCCGGGGTTTGGTTTCGCAACATCCAACTGGTCGCGACCATCACCAGGCCCGAACACAACAACCCGCCAAATGGCGAAATGAAGATAAAGGCCACGGTGGTCCAAATCTTCGGCCACCCCAATACGGCCAGTCCCCCCCGGCAATACCCCGCACCGATAAGCCCACCAATGAGGGCGTGAGACGAACTGGACGGCAAACCCCACCACCACGTCAGCAAGTTCCACGTGATGGCCCCCCCCAAAGCACCGCAGATGGTCGCCGCATCCACAACCGAAGGGTCAATAATGCCCTTGCCGATGGTGTTGGCAACCTTCAGTTCAAATAGACCGAACGCAGCGAAATTAAATAGAGCCGCCCACAGAACCGCCTTCTGCGGCGACAACACGCGGGTCGAAACCAACGTGGCGATGGAATTGGCGGCATCGTGAAATCCGTTGATGAAATCGAAGGCTAGGGCCGCCCCCACCACCAACACGACCAGAATAAGGTGGCTGTCCATAAGCGCGGCGCAGCCTTTTAAGAGTTCTCGAGGACGACGCCCTCGATGATGTTCGCCACGTCCTCGCATCGATCCGTGGCGGTCTCCAACATTTCAAAGATCTCCTTCCATTTGATGATGGCGATGGGGTCTTTTTCTTCTTTGAACAGCTTGGCCAGGGTGCCGCGCAGCAACGCATCGGCCTCGTTCTCCAGGCGGTTGATCTCCTTGCATTTTTCCAGGATCATCGCCGTGTTCTTCAGGTTGCGAAGACCCGTCACCGCGACCAAGACGCCCTCGGCACCGGCCACCAAGTTACGCGCCAGGTCACCCAATTCCTTGTTTTTGGGATCTAGTTCGTACAGCCACACCCGTTCAGAGGCGGCCTCCACAAAATCCATGATGTCGTCCATCTTCGATATGAGCGCAAAGATGTCGCCCCGATCGAGGGGGGTGATGAACACCTTGTGCAGCTTTGCGACCACGCGGTGGGTGATGGCGTCGCACTCTTCTTCGAAGCCTTTGATCTCCTTGGCCTTGCTGGCGGGTGATCCCACCCCTTCGGTCATCAGAAGGAAGGCGCGGCAGCCATCAACGGTCTTCCGCCCCTGCTGCTCGAAGTCATCAAAAAATGAGGGTTCGCGAGGTAATAGTCCCACACCGAGGCTTATTCCACGGGCGTTGATTTGAATCAATGTGATCAGCCCCTCGACGCCGCCCCGCCGGTGTCCCATAGTCCGCCCGTGAAGGAAACCCAGCCGATCCCCGCGGACATCATCGAACTGACCCCCCTGCGGGCCCATTTGGTGCGCGGACGCCGCACCCGCAGCCTGGACGTCATCATGGATGCGAAAGATCCACGCCCCGCCATCCAGGCGCTGCCAGGGGACGAGTTTTTCTACCTGGTGCAGCAGACCGGCCTGGAGGAATCCTTTGACCTGATTCGCCACGCCACCCCTGAACAGATCCAGACTGCGTTCGACCTGGCGATTTGGGACCGGGACACCGTGTCATTGGAAAGCGCCGACGCCTGGCTGGACGTTATGGTGCAAGCGCCCCAGGAATCCGTAGGGGCCTGGTTTCGAGGCCTGGACATTGAACTGTGCGCCCTGCTGCTGCGCAAACACGCGATCCTGTACACGCTGTCCGACGGCGAGCCCCCCGACGATCCCCAGGGCATTTTCTATTCAACGCCGGACAACCTGTTCGCGATGGATGTGTTCGGCACCGACGACCAGATCCGCATCACGCTTCGACTGATAGAAGCCCTCTACAACACCAACCGCCATTGGGCCCGGCGCGTGATCCTGGGCTGCCAGGGTGAACTTGATTCCGAACTTGAAGAAATGGCCTACCGTTGGCGTTCGGGCCGGCTGGCTGACCTCGGATTCAGTGACTACTACGAAGCCCTAGAGATTTACCGGCCGCTTGACGCAACCGCTGTGCGGCCAGGAGCCAAACCCAACGCCCGCGTCCGCCCCACATCCGGCCCGTCCGAGGGCGAAGGGATGCGGCTGCCGGGTGCCCTGGTTGAGAGTCTGTCCACGGGGGGCAGGCCGTTTGCCAACGCCGTGGCGGGCCTGACATCACGCGACGAAGTCGACGACCTGCATTTCGCTCTGGTCGCGCTTAGCAACCAGGTGTTGGCGGCCGACCGCGTTTCCCCCGGGGACGAACCGCGCGTGGACCAGGTGCTGGGCCGGATGTTGGCCACACTGGACCTGGCGATGGAGTTTCTCTCGCGCGGCCAGGGCGAAGAATCCGTGCGTTGCCTGCGCACGATTGCGCTGGGCCGCATCTTTCGCCTGGGTGTCACCCTCCTGGGTAAGGTCAGCACCCTGGGACAAACCCTAAGGCGCACCTCCCCGTTCGCGCGGCTGCGCCCAGACCTGGACCTGTTCACGTCCGAAGACCTCGCCGTCCTGTCCGCCGTCACCGCCCTGCGCCCCCAATTTCCCCGGATCTTGGATGCGCCTCCGGGCAGCGGCCTACGACCGTTTGCCTCGCTGGCTGACATCGCAAAAGCCACGGCGGCGGTCGAACGCGCAGGGGCGGCGATTGCCCTGCTGAACGCTATGGGCGTTCGACCCGAACATCTGCTGCCCGACGCCCTACCGGGGCTTGGGGTGAAGGACCCAACGGGGCTTGATGCCGCAATCCTGGGCCGCACCGCCCTGGCCTGGATAGCCATGGGACAGCCTCCCGGGCCGCCCCGGGCGCTGGACAAGGCCGATGCAAACAAGCTAAAGTCTATTCGAGACAAATGCAGTCAAAACACGGATACGATTGAAGAACTGCGCCTGTTGATTGCGCCATTCCTGGTCGCGTGTACGGAAGGGTCGCAGGCACCGCTGGGGGCCATTTCCGCAATCGCAGAGGGCTGGTTAACCGATCTACTGGACGGCGATTCGGTCCTGCGACGCACGCGGGATTGACAGCGCGCCGACTTGATGGCCGGCCGGCCTGATCACTAGGGGGCGCGATCGACCGGTTCAGGGGCGGGCGGCGAGCGCCTGGCGGAAGTCCTGCACCGCCCGCGTGACCGACGGGCGGTCGAGAAAACGCAGCATGAGGTCCAGATCTAGTTCTGGAAATCG
>JAYUUT010000328.1:0-2413 GCA_043754455.1 Myxococcales bacterium | reverse complement strand
CCTCGTCCGCCATCAATTCCAGCGTGCGTTGATCGTCCAGATAGGTATGCAACCCGTCCGAACACATCATGAACTGATCGCCCGGCAGGATATCGAAATCGATGGTGTCGACTTGCACGGTTTCGTAAACGCCCACCGCGCGTGTCACGGCGTTCTTGAATGAAGCGTAGGGCGATTTCGCCAGCGTCTCTTTTGTGACCTTTCCGCGACGGATAAGCTCGTTGATCAACGAGTGATCCTCGGTGAGCTGCACAACCTGGCCCTGGCGAATCATGTAGATGCGGCTGTCGCCGACGTGGGCGATGAAACCGCGGTCACCTGCCACCAAGAGGACCGACGTCGTGGTACCCATGCCGCGTTTGTCAGCGTCTTGCTGGCCACGGCGAAACACCACCTGACACGCGCCTTGCACGGCCTCTTCGAGGACCGTCATGACGTCCTGGGCGGTGGCCTTGCCTGCGGCGTAGGCCTCAAGTGTGGGACGGTCTTCTTCAACCACCCGTCGCAGCTCGTGCACGGCCACATGCGATGCAACTTCACCCGAGGCGTGGCCACCCATCCCGTCGGCAACGACGAAAAGCGAAAGCTTCTTGTCGACCAGGAAGTTGTCTTCGTTGTGTTCGCGTTTGCGACCTACGTCGGTGGCGGCCCAGAAGCTTAGTTCCATATGTTCTTTGCCCTGGCCGATGCCGAGAGATCTCCAGAGTTATCCAGGGTTAACACCAATCCCCGGGCTGGGCAAGAACTGGCGCTGGCAGGGTTGCTTCGTGATCGCGGGGGCGTGGGCCTAGGAAGGTGTACGGACCACCCCAAGCATCGAGCGCACGGTTTCGAGCAGCGCCTCGGCCCGTACAGGCTTCTCGAGCACGGCCTCGACGCCTTCGGTGTCCATCTGATCTGCGGCGTGACCCGAAATCATGATGACCTTGATCCCTGGAGCAAGCTTGTGGATCTGCCTTCGCACCGTTGTTCCGTCTATGCCGGGCATTTCTTGGTCCAACAAGACCAGGGCGGGCAGGGGGGCCGCGCGGGCGATAAAGTCCAGGGCCTCGGCACCGTTGGGGGCCGAGAACACTGACAGGCCTCCGAAACGCAGCACGCGAGCCACCGAATCACGAACGATGTCGTCATCGTCCACCACCAGGACCACTGGACTGCCAAACTTCACCGGCGGCTCTGGCGAAGGGGCCAGGATGTCATCCGCCCTTGAGGCTTCTTCCCGCAACGAAAGGGCAAGGCCCCTGATTAGCCGCGTCGCCTCGCCACAAGCCAATAGGGCATTTTCTATGTAAATCTTGATGTCATCGGGGGCTTGCATGCGCGCAAGCTCGATGTTGCCCATGATGCCCTGAATCGTGTTGTTTAAGCTGTGCGCAAGGGACGCGGCCGCTTGCCGGGCCGCCTCGGCCTGGGGTCTTGGGCGCTGCTCGTCAACGACCGCCTGGCCTCCCGTTCCGTCCCCCATAATTTCCTCCCGACTCACAACCTCAATGTTGTAACCAGCATCAGCGGCGAAAGCCAACAGTTTCCGGACGTTCAAGACTCTTGACACCGCACCCGTCACTGGTACAACAGGTGCCTCCTGGTTCATCAGGGGCGAGTGCTACCACTCGGGGATCGTCTAATGGCAGGACGCCAGTCTCTGAATCTGGCTATCAAGGTTCGAATCCTTGTCCCCGAACCAGGAAAAAATTTGCGAAATACTCGGGGATCGTCTAATGGCAGGACGCCAGCCTTTGGAGCTGGCTATCATGGTTCGAATCCATGTCCCCGAACAAAATTTAATATCGGCCCCATAGTCTAGCGGTTAGGACAGCGCCCTCTCACGGCGTAGACCCGGGTTCAAATCCCGGTGGGGTCACATTTTTTCGGGTCAGTTGCGGACCACAGCTGCGGTGCTGGTCCGCTGCACGGTCGCGCCGCTACTCCTTGGCGGGCACGTCCCAAGGTCTGTCGGTGCGGGCGCCTGCGGGGATGCCTCCGGTGACCTCGGCTGGATCCATGCGCCCGCGGGTCCACAACGTGCGGTCGACCATCGTGCGCAGGATGCGTTCCAACTGACGACGAACGTTTTCCCCACGTGAGCCTTCAAGCAGCTCCATCGCCAAGGCGATAGCCTCCATCGTACACACCTGGCCCGGTTCGTTTGCCGTGCGCAGCTTGTACATGGAGGGGCCATCGGCCGTCACCGTCACCGCGGGTATTTGCGTTAAGCAAGGGATGCGACGGCGTGCGCGCGAGGCCTGTGTCCACGTTCCGTCGGGGACAATGAGGGCGAATGGCTTGGCGTCCAGCGGCTGCCGCGCCATCACGCGCGCCAAAGGCTGCGCGTCGTCGGAAGGGAACAGCAAAATAGGCTGATGCGTGTCGGGCCACAGCGTTTCGTTCGGCACCGGCTCGCCCCGTCCCCTGA
>JAYUUT010000327.1:0-12765 GCA_043754455.1 Myxococcales bacterium | reverse complement strand
CGAAGTGGCGGCGGCCTTTAGCCCGCGCACCCGTGCGGTCGTCATCAACACGCCCCACAACCCAACGGGAAAAGTTTTTTCGACAGCCGAATTGGATCTGATAGCGAGCCTGTGTGTGCAGCATGACGTCGTTGTCATCAGTGACGAGGTCTACAGCGAGATCACCTTCGACGATGCCGTGCATGTACCCATCTGCACGCGCCCTGGGATGGCGTGCCGCACGGTCACCATCGACAGCATCGGCAAGACCTTCGGCGTGACCGGCTGGAAGGTGGGCTGGACCATCGCCGCGCCGGATTTGACCCAGGCCATTCGTGGCATCCATCAGTTCGTGACTTTCTGTGTGCCCACGCCGTTGCAGGAAGCCGCTGCCGATGGATTCGGCGAGGGTACAAAAAACGGGTATTTTGACGAACTACGATCCGCATACCGGAATCGCCGCGATCGTTTGTCCGGCATTCTGTCAACAGCGGGTTTGGTACCCTTGCCAATTGGCGGGGCGTATTTCCTGCTTACCGATATCAGCACCCTGGGATTTTCTGACGATACGGATTTCTGTCGCCGGTTGACGACGGAAATAGGCGTCGCGGCCATCCCCACGTCGGCCTTTTTTTTGGATCCCAAAACCGCGCCGCCCCTGGCCCGTTTCTGTTTTGCAAAACACGATGACACGTTAACGGCGGCGGCCGCACGGCTGCCGAATTTGCGCAATTTGCGAGGGTAACCATGGAATTCGAGGTTGACTGTCCTTTTTGTGGCGAACCGGGTGTTGTGGTCGATCCCGACGTGTCTGAGGACGACACGGGGCACCACGTAT
Source organism: Myxococcales bacterium (assembly GCA_043754455.1). Classification (GTDB taxonomy): domain Bacteria; phylum Myxococcota_A; class Polyangia; order Fen-1088; family Fen-1088; genus JAYUUT01. The sequence goes on along the minus strand of JAYUUT010000327.1, from coordinate 11,948 downwards.
TTGTTCAAGACTGCGAGGTTTGCTGCCGCCCCTGGCAGGTGCAAGTGACCGTTTCGGCCAACGGCCAGGTCAGCGTTTCGGTGGATCAGGGGTCGTGAAAATCCTTCACCCCCAATCCCGGGCCCTGGTATAAACGCGGCCCCGGGTTGCCTGGTCAGATCGAACAATGCCGATTCATATGATCATGGATGACGATGACGTGGATGTGCTGGATGACAGCGGGCCGATTGTTATGGTCAGCGCGCCCCCTGCGCCCGTCCCTTCAGATCTACCGGCGGTCCCGGCAAAACGACGCGCGCCGCCACCGCCACCGCGATCCCGGCAAAAGGCGCAAACCGATCCGGCGATTCCGGCGTCGGCTGTTGATGAAGCGTTTGATCGGTTGCTGACCCATGCGCCCGCGCGAAAATCAGACGGGGTGTCGACGGCTTCGGATCGCGAGGCCGCCCAGACTTTGTTTCAATCGCTGGTTGTTGGGCATGTATTGCCCCTGCGCAATTTCATGATCGAAGTTCGGTTCGGCGATCCGGAAGTGGCGTGGATAGCAGGCGTACGTCCGACCGTTGCGTCCGTGCGGGCGATGGCGGAACAGGTTGAACTTCCGGATTTGACCCGGGCGCTGGATGATTTGGGGGCGGCGTTGTCCAAGGCCGGGGCGACGGCGGGATCGAAACTGGACCGGGGCGCAAAAGAAGCCCTGTTGGTGGCATATAAACCCCTAGCGACCCGCCTGCCGGACGCGTTTGGTATCGAAGGTGAACGCGATCGCCGCGAACCGGTGATTGTGGGTGGGCTTTTTGAACAGGTGCCTGGATTGGAACCGCTGCACATCGATCGCCTGGTTCTCGCAGGGCTGTCGCGGCTGGATACTCTTTTGAAAGCCCGCGCGGATGAATTGGTGGCGGTGGTGGGGTTGCCCTTGGCGGTCGCCGAGGCCCTGGCCGCAACGGTACAGGAATTTAGACGGACAACAACGGGGCCTTTGTCGATGCCGGATCCTGCGGCGGCCCGCCCTGAACTGGAACGTTTGGTGGCAGCGTTGGGCGAACGACAGGCCGCGCTGGACGCCGCGGCGACGTCCTGGACACGGGCCGGTACCGATGAAAAACCAAAATCCCGACGGGAGCGCGATCGAGCCTTCGCCGCGATTAAGGTGGCGGTGGCACGGCTGGGGGACGTCGATTTTCTGATTCGCCTCGACAAACTGCCGTTTGCGCGGCGGCTGGATGAATTGCGGCAATATTTGGATGGCGCCACGCTGCGGCCCGTGCAAGCCGCCCGTGGCCTGACCGCATCTGCTGCGACCCCAAGGAGAAAAGACCATGGCTGATCTGACGCGTGACCAGGTACTTCAGAAGCTGCGGCGGGGCGACAAACTGGAAAGGGCGGATCTGCGAGGTGTAGATCTGTCCAAGGCGGCGATGGCGGCGGCGTCACTGGCGCGCGCTGATCTGGATGGCGCAAATCTGGAAGGCGCGAACCTGCGCGGGGCCAACCTGAAGACGTGTAGCCTGCGCGAGGCCCATATGGTCGGCGCGGATCTGCGTGAGGCGAATTTAGAAAGCGCAGATTTGGAAGGCGCGCGCCTGGAACGGGCCAATTTGATTGGCGCCAACCTGACCCGCGCGAATTTGGAAGGCGCCAACCTCGCGGGTGCGAATCTGGCGGGCGCGAGGCTGACGTTTGCCCAAATTGCCGGGGCGAATTTGGCGGGGGCGGATCTGCGCGATGCCATTTTGACCAACGCGGAACTGGGCGAGGCGTATATGGGCGGCGTAAAGGCCGCGGGTGCGGATCTGACCGGGGCGCGCATGAAGGCGACAGTCCTGTCCGAAGGTGATTTCACCCGTGCTGTGTTCACTGATGCGAACCTGCAAGGCGTGCGGGCCGCGGGTGCCAAACTAGGTGGCGCGTCGCTGTTCAAGGCGGATCTTACCGGCGCTGATCTGAAAAAGGCCGACCTAAGCCACGTGGATCTTCGACAGGCGAACCTAACGGGCGCGTTGTTAGAAGGGGCGTCGTTAACCGGGGCCAAAATTGCTGGGTTGATAGGCACGGGCACCGGTGCCCCTGATATCATTGCCGCCTGGGTTGATAACAGTGTCGAAGGTGACGGGCGGTCCAAGGTTACCGACGGCGAAGTGGCCGGAATGTTTTCAGGGGTTTCGGACGACACGGATCGGTTGGTGCTGGGGGAACGCCGGTATTTTGGTCGTGGGGATGTGCTCAAAGACGCGACCTTGGAATTTGGTGACGGGGTCAAGGTCGAAATCGATGCCTTGGTGCAGAACTGCGCCATCAAACTGGGCGCGGGTACCGAACTGACGGTGGGGCGTGCGGGGGTTTTGGCGGACTGTCAAATCGTGGGGCACGGGCATGTGACGGTGCATGGGCAGTTTTTCGAACGCGAAAGCCCGGGCATCGTCGGACCCCGCACCTTGACCGTGACCCGGCAGGGGTCCCTGCAGGCGTCTGTTGAACACAATCCCGATCTGACCCGGTTCGCGTTTGAACGGGGCGCCCGGTTGCGGTTGAAAATCGTCAAGTCATCGCAGCCCGTGGCTGCGGAGAAAGCGCGTTGATCATGACCGATACAGAAAACGGCGCCCGAACCACGGATAAAAAGACCGTCATTGAAGAAGGCAGCGAGCTGCGCGGCGGACTGACCAGCACGACGACGATTATGGTTCGTGGAAAAATTGATGGCGAGATCAAAGGCCCGGCCTTGGAGGTGATGGCAAGCGGCGTGGTCACCGGCAAGATCAAGGTCGGCGAACTGCGCGCCCACGGTGAATTGGGCGGTGACATCGAAGCTGACACGGTCGAACTGGGCGGGCGCATTCACGACAAGACCATAATCACAGCACGCAGCATCGAGGTTGCGGCGGGCGCTGCGACGCCGACGGTGTTTGGCGCTTGTGAGCTGGCCATCGGGGATGCCCCCAATAAGGCCACGGCCGTCACGGCGGCGCAGGCGGCGGCGCGTGCCACTGAGAAACCGGCGGCGGCGAAGGCTGCGGTCCTCCCGCAGACAGCCCCCGTGCCGGCGGCCCCCGCAACGGCAGGCGATACGACACCGTCGCAAGCGGTGGCGGTGGCAGCGGCAGCGGCTGCGGCAGAACTAGTGTGAATGGCTGATTCCCGTTTGATCTTTCTGGCCCGTCACGGCGAAACGGAATGGAACCTCCAGAACCGCTGGCAAGGGCAAACCGACATTCCGCTGAACGACACAGGGCGGGCGCAGGCCCGGGATCTCGGGGTTCGGTTGAGGCCCATGGGCATTGCACGGATTGAATCCAGCGACCTGATTCGGGCGTCGGAAACCGCGGCCTTGGTGGCGACGGAACTGGGGCTGTCTGTGGCGGCAACGCACGCGGATTTGCGGGAACGAGGTTTTGGCGTGTTTGAAGGGCTAAACCGCGCCGAATGCGAGGTCCGGTATCCGGGCGCTTGGCAGCTCTATCGGGATGACAGCCGCAACACGCCCCCCAACGCTGAACCGACAGCAGCCGTAGTCGCCAGAATGCAGAGCGCGCTATCGCGGATCTTGGGCCAGGCAGACACCCAGCCCCTGCTGCTGGTCGGGCACGGGGGGGCCCTGCGCGCCATGCTGACGGCTATCATCGGTCAGGCTTTGCCCCCCATGGCAAATGGGGCCCTTTACCGGGCCCTGTGGGATGGCGAAGGCTTGACCTCAATTGAGATTGTGCCACCAACCACGTGAAAAGGTGATGATCTGCGGGGGTCGTGGTAGCGTTTCGTAAGGTTCATCAAAAGCGAGGCATGCGATGAGTGGGGCATCGGAGTCGGTCGCAACGTTACAAAGATTTGTAGATGGCTTCGCGCTGGACGTGGGCCGGGTTCGCGCCGCGCTGGCTGATGACACCTCCCCCGCGGCTGGTCGGCTGTGTTTGATTGGGGCGTTGAACTACGTGCTTGATGCTTTGGATATCTTTCCCGACCATTATCAAGGGTTGGGGTTGGTGGACGACGCTATCGTGCTGCGGCTGGCATCGGCCCAGGCGGTGGCCTTGGGGGTCGAACACAGGGGGTGCAAACAGCTTGCCGCTGATGTCGACGCTGTGCGGGTCGTGTTGGGGGACATGGTAGGTCCCCTAGATGCCTTCGTGGGGACCTACGCGACGCGATCGGTGCGTGGCCGGATGCCGTCCCAGATTCTGGGGGATGCCGACGTGCGGGCCATCTTCGAGGCAGATCTGACCCGGTTGTTAAAGCGCCACAAGACCGCGCGGATTGAACCGATTCCTGGCGGTGATGCGGCCATCGTGGACGAACTGCGGCGTATGGTGCAGGCCGCCCTGAAGAAACTGCCGTAGGCGATTGGGGTGAGACCGCGTTCTTCGGTCTCCAGGTGGCGTCGCGAAACGCCAAAACCGGGATGCTGATCACGTCAAATGGGTCGCATCGCGCATTGAAGGATGGCTCGCCGCCCTGGTGGCCGAACGGCAGGTTCCGGCCCCTGTGTCCCCTCGGGCCGTAGACGTAGTACAATCCGCCCCATGACGACCATAAGATCTTCCGTTCGCTTAGTCCTACCGGCCTTGTTGGCCATATTGATTGCCGCCTGTGGCGGTGGGACCAAGACGCCTCCCGTGGGTACGACGTGCGTACACAACAGCCAATGCAACAACCCGTTGTCTTGTTCATTTGGCCGGTGCCACCAAGCCTGCGTCGAATCACGGGACTGCCCTGTTGGCCAGCGCTGTTTGAAGCTTCCAGAAGGCAACGTGTGCCAGTTGCCTGATGAATCCAAATGTTTGCTGAAATCGAATTGTAAGGCGCCACTAACCTGCGCCCGCGATCTGCAATGCCGCGTCGAATGTGCGGCGGATGTGGATTGTGCGAAGTCGCAAAAATGTGTCGAAACCGTCTGCGCCGATCAGGCAGAAATCAATGGGGACAAACTGAAAGACCAGACGCCGATTGGTGGCGGTCCGGATGCGGGCGCGTCGATGATGTCGATGGTGCCAGGACAGGGTGGGGCGACAGGGGCTGGTGGGGCTTCGGCGGGTCCGATGGACAGCGGGGCTGGCGCCGGGGGCATGACAGCGGCAGGTATTGATGCGGCGCGTGCGACGGATTCTGGATCCGGCCCCGCCGGGCCGATGGACATGGCCGCTGGGCCGGGACTTCCTCCGGTGGCTGAAGGTGTGACAATCGACAAGGCGACAGCACGTCAGGGCGAAACTGGCATCAAGATCACCGTCGGAGGGAAGAACCTGACGTCGCCCACAGGATTTCAACTGGGGGGACTGACGGTGTTTTTTGATATGTCGTCTACGGACACGGTTGTGAAGCTGACCGTGACTGTCCCTCACGGTACCCCTTTGGGTCCCAAGGCATTGTCGTTCACGACATCCGGCGGGACCATCATGAAGGCGGATGTCATCACCATAACCCCGATCACGGTGTCGCCTATGGGCATGGACGCCAACCGTGGCACTGCCGATGCGCCGTACCGTACTTTCAAACAGGCGCTGCAGGTTGCTGATGCGGGCGATACGATTGAATTGAAGGACGGCAAATATTCCATGGCCACAGGTGAAACATGGGACAAATCCGTGCCGGACAAGGTGACCATCGTCGGGCAAAGCGCCGCAGGGACGCAAATGGTGGGTCCGGCGTCCGAGGGCGGAAGTGCCAGCCTCGATGGGTTGCGGTTTGACGGATCCGCAACTGTGAAGAACCTATCCATCGGATTTTTCCGCTATGGGATTGTCACGAAGAAACCCGGCGATCTTGTGCTGGAAAACATCAAGATCCCGGCCGGTCAGTACGGCGTGTACGTGGAATCTGAGGCGGTGGGTGTCAAGATCTCGATTTCGGGCAAGGAGACGGACTTCCTCGCCAGCAGTTCGGCGGTGTATTCCTATTATGCCCCCGGCCTTGTCCTCGATATTTCGGGCGCGGGCACGATCGGCACTCTAGCGAACGCCAACGCCATTAACATCGCCGGCGCCAAGAGCTCCGTCAGCATTTCGGGAGTCACCGTCACCACAAAGGCTGGGGGGTACGGGGCCCTTTCTGTGACCGGTGCTGATTCCACTGTCAAGGTTGAAAAGGCGATGTTCAAAGAAGGAATTGTTGTCAGTCATGCAACCAGCACTCTTTCGGTGTCTGGCACCACCGTCACCATGCCGAAGGCGGCGGGGACGGCGATCACTTTTGGCGGTTCCAAGATGACCTTGACGGGCGTCATGATCGACGGGGGGGTTTACGGCGTGCAACAAAGTGCTGGGGCCGCCGTGGTTCGCGGATCCACCTTCAACGGTTATAGCTACTACGGATATTATTTGACCGCCGGGACCCTAGACTTAGGCACGATGGTTGAGGCGGGGAACAACACTTTTAAGGGACCCGCCACGGGTGGGTACTATGGCCTTTACGACGCACGTCCTGCCGTGGCTGCCACGCCGATTACGGTCAGCGCTTCGACCTTCAACGACGCCGCGCCCCCTGCCAAGGAGGTAAAAGGTCCCGTCAACGTCATGGGGCAGTACTACATCTATACTGCGGGCAACGTTATCGCGTTTTATTGATTGTCGTCCATGGGCGCGCCTTTCGGATCGGATGACACGCAGCTAGGGGTCGGTGCGATCCCTGGCGGCGTGGCGTCCGGCGCGCCCGGGCAACCAACCGCTCCTTTGGGCGGGCGGTTGCCGGCCGAAGCCTTGCCCATTGGGACGTTGATAGGTGAATACCAGGTCGAACGGGTACTGGGTGAAGGGGGAATGGGCAGCGTTTATGGCGCCCGTCACCCCGTCATTGGCAAACGGGTGGCCATCAAAGTGTTGAAGATGGATCTGTCCAAAGATCCGGCCTTGGTTCGTCGGTTCGTCGACGAGGCCCGTGCGGTCAATAAGATTGGCCACCCCAACATCATCGACATTTTCTCGTTCGGGCAGTTGCCCGATGGGCGTCAGTATTTTGTGATGGAGTACTTAGAGGGCGAAACCCTGGGCGAACGCCTGGCCCAGGGGGCCATGCCGGCCGATGAGGCGCGCCGGCTGCTGTTGCAGGTTTGCGAAGCGTTGGAGGCGGCCCATCGGGAAAAGGTCGTTCACCGTGATTTGAAACCAGAAAACATCTGGATCGCGCGGCCTCGTCATGGCGAACCCTATGTGAAGGTTCTGGATTTCGGTATTGCCAAGCTGCTGGAATCCGACACAGTCAACGTCACCCAGACCGGCGTTGCCTTGGGGACCCCCCTTTATATGTCGCCTGAACAATGCCTCGGGCAGGGCGTGGACCATAGAACCGATATCTATGCGATGGGTGTGCTGCTGTATCAGGTGTACGCGGGACGGGTGCCCTTTGATGGCCGTTCATTTGCCGAAGTGCTGGCGCAACAACTGACGGCCACTCCGCCGCCACCGTCACAATGGAAATCGCTGTCCCCGGCGGTGGATGCCGTCATACTGGGTTGTCTGGAAAAAGATCCCGCAAAACGTCCGCAGACCGCCGCTGAATTGGGCCTGGCCCTGCGGTCGGCGCTGGTGGACGCCTCGGGCCAAACCGCTTTGCTTTCCGCGGTTTCCGAATCCGAGCAGGGGCAGGCAACCCGCCAGGGCTTTGGCCCAGCGGTGCCAGTCCCTGGTACCGCCTCGCGGCCGCGTACGGCGCTGGTGGCGATTGTTGTCATTGGCGTTGTTCTAGGTCTTGGGGCGGCTGTCTTGTTGCTTCGTGGGGACAACAAATCTGTGCCTCCTGCTGTTGTTGTCCCTGCGGTGGTTCGGCCGGTCGTTGTGGTTCCGGTGGTTGTGCCGCCGGTCGTTGCTCCGGTGCCATCCCCAGTCGCCGTTCCGCCGGTCGCGGCGCCGCCGGTTGAAAAAAGTCACCGGGGGACAACCCGTTCCGGGCCCGCCCCTGCCGCTGAACCCGCGCCTGCGGCCAAAAAGCCAGGCAAAAGCCGGGTTGATGACAAGGGCCTGGACACCGACAACCCCTTCAAATAGCCGACAGAGGTATTTGTCGGGCGATCGCCCGATCCAGATTAGGGCGGGGAGACTAGGGCCGCGTCGTATTCTGCGATCGCGGGTTCCGCCGCAGCCAGACCTTCGAGTTCCTTGACCAGTGGTAGCGACCACAACGTCTCGCAATACTCCTGCACATCAGCGGGCAACGGCACGTGGTACGTGCGGAAGCGAAATGAAACCGGCAGAAACATACAGTCGGTGATGCCAAAGGCGCCCAGCAGGAAGGGGCCGCCATTGGACTGCAGGGAGACCCGCCAAATGTCCACGATGCGATCGATCTCGCGGCTAAGAGGCGCCGACGTGGGGCCGTGCTTGGCCCGTCCTCGGACGTTGGTGGGCATCAACGTCCGGACGGTGGGAAAGCCGCTGAGCATTTCGCACGACAGCGCCCGCCCACGAGCCCGCAGCCGACGGTCGTCGGGCCATAACTTGGCCTGCGGGTACAACTCGGCTACATATTCACAGATGGCCAACGATTCGTGAATGCTCAAGGTGCCGTCCACCAAGATCGGAACTTGGCCGGCCCCGGAGAACCCAAGGATAGTTTCCTTCCATTCGGGCGAGGTCTTCAAGCCGACGTCATGCAGGCGAAAATCCGCGCCCGCATAGCGCAGCGCTGCCCAGGCGCGGATTGTCCACGAAGAATAGTTCAGGTTTCCCGACACCAATCGCAGCATGCGCCCAGCTTAGTTCAGCGGCCAGAAGGTGGCGAGTGGGCGGCCGAGAATCCAGAATTTGAGGGAAAGTTTCCGTCGATCCTCAGTCAAGCACAGACAATCAACTGGTTGAAGGGGACAGGCAGCCAAAACGACGGATCACCACTTGCAGGCGCGCAGGAGCAGTAGGTCCATCGAGTCCGCCGAGCGGATGTTGGGCGGGCCGGCGGTCCAGTAGACGTGCGTGGCGTCGACCGCGATGACTAGGCCAGCGTAGTCGTCGTCACAGTCCGATGCCCCACCTTTTGCGACTACCTTCGCTGACTCGAGATTCCCAACCTGCGGTTTGCGTGCCTTGCTGACCTCGCCGCTGTCCTCATTGGTCCAGTACAGGTGCGTATCGTCAACAGCCAGAGCCATGCACTCCTCTCGGAACGTACCAATCGACTCGATCCCGGGGCCGTCGAGGCGTTTGCGGGTTAGGTCACCATCGGACGTGATTGCGAAGGCGTGGGTCGCGTCGCGCGCCTCGTCCGTCCGGCGCAGGGACCGGGCGGGGACCTCCGTCAGGCGCCCGCCGGTTTTGGGCACCGCGAAGGTGCGGTCCCCGATCCCCAGATAGACCGACCTGTCGTCAAGGGCGACGGTCCTGCTGCCAGGCCAGGGCACGTGAGCAACGAGTTGGGGTTCGGCGGAGCAGCCGTCGCGCACCGGGACGACGCCCATGATCGGAAGGCAATCGCCGTCGGTCTCGATGCAAAAAGCCTCGGATCGACAGGCGGCGCCGGTGAGGCCCGCGCAGGACAGGACGGGAATCGGAGCCGTTGGTGTTGGCGCCACAGGGGTTGCCCCTGCAGATGCCCCATGGTCGCCCGCCACTGAATCTCGGTCGCAGCCGTGCGCAAACAGGACGACCAGCAGACACAGCCCGGGGCAGAGGGAAATGTAGTGGCGCATGACGTCGAGCTTGCGGCCCGTCTTCCACTTTGTAAATGAAATATTCTCGCCCAAGAATTTGCGGGCTATGTGTCCGGAATCGACAGTGGCCCGGTCAGGTGTTTCCGACAGACAGCCGGTGTCAGGCCTAGCGCGCGCGACGCTTGTCGAACCAGAAGGTCTCCTGCGTGCAGGGAATGCTGATGTCCAGCCGCGCAGTTGGCTCGACTTTATGACCTGACGTAGCGGTTCTTACAGCTTTGACGACCGCCCCGACCTGTGTAGGCCGCGCGCAGGTGAACAGAATCAAACGTTCGGGCCCCATCGTATCGTCAAGCTCAATGGCCTGAGGATACACGATGGTTTTGCGCGCGGGATGCGCGAGGGCCTGACCTTCCATGGGCAAGAACGGTGTGATTTTCCCCTGCGCGTCCAAACTGATCACTGCGACATGCGCGTCTTGAGGACTAGATACTTCGAACCGCAACCGTTCACCCGGAACCAATGTCGCCCCCGCGCTGACAACCTCGGTACGCCCGTCAAGATGGCGGACGTGCACCCGAAGCTGTACGCCGCCTCCCTTTGAACGTTCCTCGGAATCGGGGCGCCCAAAAATGACAATGACAGCCACCGTGGCCGCCAAACACGGCCCCAGCAGCCATCGTCGGGCCCAAACCCATCGATCCCGCGATCGAAAGCGCGCAGCTGGTTCCGGAAACCCCTCCCAGCGAGGCGCCACCGCGGCAACGATCCTCTCTCGTCGACCTTGACACCTACGGCACCCATCCAGATGTTCTTCCAAGCGCCGCGCTTCTTCAGATCCCAGAAGTTCGCCTTGGCGCAGGCGTTCAAGCGCAAACGTTGAGGGACAGCGACGCTCATTGTCGATAGCGGCAGTCAATGACATCAGAGCACCTCCGGACAAACATCGGCCCACGCCACGCGCGCCAGGTTTCGAAAGGCGCTCAATCGGTTAGACACGGTTCTTTGCGAGATCCCAAGGACCAACGCGATCTCATCCTGGGTCATTTCATCAACATGGTAATAGAGCGCCACTTCGTGAAGTTCAGCCGGGATCCCTTCAAGCAGACGTTCCAGCGGCACGGGGGCCGCCACCGCCCGATCGTCCCGACGGTTTCGTTCCAGCAGGCCCTGCTGCCGTGTGCGATCCCGGATCACGTTGAGGCAGTGATTTGTCGTGACCCGGTAAAGCCAGGTTACAGGTGATGTCAACGAGAAATCGGGCCGAGCCTGATGAAGACGCATAAACACCTCGTGGCAGGCGTCTTTGGCGGCCTGCGAATCTCCCAGCAAACGACAGGCGCGTTGGAACACGCCACCACCGTAACGTTCGTACAAGCGGGCTAAATTTTCGCGATCCCAGTCCATGAGGGCCTTGAATAAACACCGACGGGCAGGTTTTTCAGCAAAAAAGATTCCGCTTTTTCTTTTGCTAGGACCGCGGGGCTTGGGGGTTAAAGCTGAAAGACATGAAATTCTGGATTTTTCTAACCATCAGCGCCGCCCTGGCGGCCTTCCCGCTGTCCCGGGCCCAAGGGGCTGACCGCACCCGTTTCGCGGTCGTCATCGGCAGCAACAAGGGGGATTCCAAAGAGATCCGCCTCCGCTATGCCGAAAGCGATGCCGAACGCCTGGGCGGTACCTTACGAAGCGTCGGAAGCTTTCCCTCGGATCAGGTCCTCTTGCTCACGGGCGCCACCGCCGAGGAGGTCCGCCAATCCCTCATCCAGCTCAACGCCCGGGTTCGTCAAGAAACCCGACCCGTATTGCTATTTGTCTATTACTCGGGCCACGCAGACGCCGAATCCCTTCATCTATATGGAACCCGCCTCCCCGTGCACGAGCTGCACGATCTCGTCGCCGGGTCGGCGGCATCAAGTCGCCTTCTCATCTTGGACGCCTGCCGGTCCGGCGCACTCACGCGGATAAAGGGCGGCCATACCGCTCCGTCATTTGAGGTCACCGTTGAAGGCACCACGTTGCCAAGCGGCCTGGCCGTCATCACGTCCAGCGCCGAATCAGAGGACTCGCAAGAATCAGATTCCTTAGGCGCCTCCTTTTTCACGCACTACTTCAATTCGGGATTGATCGGGGCGGCCGACGAGAACCGCGATGGGCGCGTCACTCTCGGTGAATCGTTCGCATACGCGTCCGCCCAAACCCTGCAAGCGACCTTGGGAACCCAAGCAGGCCCCCAACACCCGACGTACCGTTTCGAATTGGGTGGCCGTCAAGATCTGGTGTTAACCGAGCCCCGCGCCTCTCTGACCCGGCTCGGGGCCCTGCAGCTGACGACCCCGGGACGTTATTTGGTGAGGGCCTTGGGCCCCAACGGCCC
>JAYUUT010000326.1:0-5069 GCA_043754455.1 Myxococcales bacterium | reverse complement strand
CAAGGCCACCTGATGCACGTCTATACCGGCGCGTTCGCGGCGCGCGGGCTGACCACAGCGCAGGTCCTTCTGACCCAGGAAGATCTGGGGGATCGCGATCGGGCCCTGTGTGTTCGCACCACCTTGATGCGGCTTTTGGAACTGGGGACCATTCCCATCTTGAACGAAAACGATAGCGTCAGCGTGCGCGAACTGGTCGATCACCGAAGGCGGGAAGGTTCGGGCGACTCCGCCGTGCCGGTGTTTGGTGACAATGATGGCCTGTCCGCGTTGGTGGCGGTGGCGCTGGATGCCGATGTCCTGGTGCTGCTGACCAACGTCGATGGTTTGTTCACGGCCAACCCGTCAACCGATTCCACCGCCACGCGCATTGCCGAATTGCCCCTGATCGATGCCGCCGCCATGGGCCGAACCGGAGGCGCGTCTGCCGGGGGCACAGGCGGTATGGCCAGCAAACTGGAAGCCGCGCGTTTAGCCACAGCCGAAGGCACGACGGTGGTTATTGCCAACGGGGACACAGCCAACATCGTGGAAAGGCTGCTGGCAGGGGAAGATTTGGGCACCGTATTTCCAACCACGGAACGCCGGGGGGCGCGCATGCGCCACATCGCCGTTGCCGGGAAAAATCGTGGCGCCCTGATCGTCAATGACGGTGCCCTGGCGGCCTTGGGCGCCGGCAAGGCGTCGTTGCTGCCGGTGGGCGTGGTAGGGGTTGACGGAAACTTCGACAATGGGGATGTCGTCGAGATCCGCGACGGGTCGGGTCGGGTCCATGGCCGGGGGCTGGTCAACTACGATGCGGCTGCGTGTCGTCGGCTGGCTGGTCGGAAAAGCGAAGACATCGACACGATCCTGGGATATCGCAGCTATGACGCCCTAATCACCCGCGACAACCTGGTGATGGGGGTTGTGTGATGGACGTCATTGATCTGCGCAGTGACACCGTCACGCGGCCTTCGAAGGGCATGCGCCAGGCGATGGCCGACGCTGACGTGGGCGACGATGTGTTTGGCGAGGATCCCACTGTTAACCGTCTTGAAGAACGGATTGCCGATTTTTTAGGACACGAATCGGCCTTGTTTGTCCCGTCGGGGACCATGGCCAATCAACTGGCCTTGAAGGTTCATTGTCAGCCGGGCGATGACGTCATCGTGGGCGACGGCAATCATGTGCAGCATTACGAATCGGGCGCCGCGGCCGCGATTGCGGGCGTGCAACTGACCGCGGTTGGCCATGGGGGGCTGTTCACCGCCCACGACGTCGAGGCCGCTATTAAACCCGAGGGCTACGTTTATCCACCCACGCGGCTTATCTGTGTCGAAAACACGCACAACCGCAGCGGCGGCCGGATCTTTCCTGCCCGAGCCCTAGACGAAATCGTGGCGCTGGGGCGCAAGCGGGGCCTGGGCCTGCATCTGGATGGCGCCCGGCTGTGGCACGTCGCTGCTGCGCAAGGCACGCCCCTGCGTGATTTGGCTGCCGTGTTTGACACCGTGACGCTGTGTTTTTCAAAAGGCCTGGGGGCGCCTGTGGGATCCGTACTTTTGTGTTCACGCGATTTACGAACTCGCGCGCACCGTTTTCGCAAAATGTTGGGCGGAGGCCTGCGCCAATCGGGGGTCTTGGCGGCAGCCGCCTTGTGGGCGCTGGATCACAACGTTGATCGTTTGTCCGAAGATCACGCGAACGCAACCAGGTTGCGCGATGGCCTGGCAAACATCGCGGGCCTCGAACCTCAGGCCGTGCAAACCAACATCGTGATGGTTGATCTATCCACGCGTTTGCCGACGGCGGCGGCCCTGGCGGCGGCGCTGAAAATGCAAGGCGTCCTGGTGCTGCCCTTCGGTGCCCGCCGCTTGCGACTGGTGACCCATCTGGACGTGGACCGCGCCGCCTGCGAAAAGGCTGTGGCCGTCATGGCCCAGGTGGTGGACCAGTCACGGTAGGATCCTTCGTCCAACCTGGCGCGGCGCCTCAAATGTGTGCTGAAATGAAGAATATGTCGTCTGGTATCGTCAGGTCACAGAGGAGCCCCCATGCGCGCACTAGGTCATTTGTTTATTTTCGCAATGTTAGTCGGTTTTTCCAGTTCGGCGCACGCCGCCAAGAAGGAAAAACCGACGCCGGCCACCACTGAAGAAGCCAAAGGTGCGGCGGCCCCGGCGCCAAACGCCTGCGGCTGTTTCAAACAGACCGATGGCCTGTGCCGCTGTGTCAAGAAATCCAAATGTGGCTGTCCGGACGAATGTGAGCCTGCGGGGTGTGAGGAAAAACGGCAAAAAGAATTCGATAAGGAATCGCAGGCCGAGATCAAAAAACAGCGCGAATCCCAGGACAAACAAGATACTGCACTGTCCAAACGCCGCGACGAACAGGAAGCCAAAGAAGACGAAGATCGCAGCAAGAAGAAACGCAAATAGGATCTGGCGCCACCGAGAAGTTTAGGTCGACAGATCCTGGTAGACGCCTTCGATTTTTGCCATCAGCTCTTGGCGGCGGGCGTCCAGCACTGGATCGGAACCTTTTAGCTGGCGGCGTTTTTGTTCGACCAAAACCAGTTCGCGGAACAGCCCCTCGCGGGCTTCGGATTGCGCTTCGGCTTCGATCCGGCTGGTTTTCGACGCTGCGGATTTTCGCGGTTTGGTGCCGACCAAGAAGGCAACGCCACCCAGAATCATCACGATGGACAGGACACCGGCAATGCGGGCCCCGGTGCGGTTGTGGGCGGGGATACCGCTGATGGTCAGGGCCAGGGTGCCGCCCGGGGCGATGGCGGGCAGTTCGTAACGCTGCACGGGTTTACCAGCGCTGTCGGCGCGATCTTCTAGGCGTTTGATGCCGGGGGCCGAAATCGTCAGGTTGCCTGCCGCAGGTACGGCAAAGAAGGGACTTTCCAGGCCAAAGGGCAGGGGCTGGTTAAATTCGATGGTGCCGTTGCCATCACCCGGGATGGTGAATCCAAACTGGGCCTGCGCCGCTGTCGCCGCCGCGCTGTTGGGCGCAAGGGTGGTTTGCAGGGCCACACCCCGCTGCAGAAGTTCAATTTTCGATCCCCCGGGCATTTCCTGCATGTTTTTGGCCGCGCTGGGCACGGGGATGATCAGGCCCGCTTCGCCCGGATCGACCACGGTATCGCCCTGGTTCTTGAAAACCAGTCGTTCCATCACCACCAGGGAATCTTCGCGGGTCTCGAAAATGATGAGGCTCCGTTCATCCAGCCGCAGCCCCGCCGTGTCCGTGGTTCGTCGCAGGGCCCGGATGTCGCCGCGCGCGCCGATGTCTGTGCCCAGTTTGAAGGGTTCCGTCGACAGACGCATGCCCTCGTGCTCCATCACGGCCGCGTAGGCAGCCCCTTCGCCAGTCGCCAGATTGGACCAGCGTGCGACCCCTTGTGCGTCGGACTGGGCGTTCACGACCTCGACAACTTCGCCTTTGACCTGGCCTAGGCGCACCAGGCGGTTGGCAATGGGCTTCTGATCATGGTCTTTGATGGTCAGTTCCAGGACGCCTTTGGGCAATTCGGGCGCGGGATCGACCGTTCCCGTGGTGGCTCCCATCCGGAACGGTTCGGGCGCGGCGGCGTGAGGGTCACCTGCTTCTTGGGGCGGCGCCGTGCCGAGGCCCGCAATCACCATCACGCGGGTGCCGCCCTGCGCGGGGATCGGGAAACGTGCGGTTTGTAGCGCCTCGCCATCGACACTAAGGGTCGCCTGAAATTCGGCACCCGTGGCAAGCCCATCGAAGGTCGCGCGGCCATCGGTTCCGGTTTTCACGGTGACAACCTTCGGGGCAGCGCCCGCCGCCGTTGTTGTGGCCTTTACATCAATGCCAACGGCAGCGTTCGCAGGCATCTGACGGGCCACCCGGATGGTCACCGTGCCGGGCGACAGATCCGCGACCGGCAAAGGTTTGCCCGACATGGATTTCAGATCGGGCATCTGGGCCCGCGCCACGGCGGCCCAGCCTAGGAAAAACAATGCGGTGACGGCGCGTTTCATGATCCCGCCTCCTGTTTGGCGGCTGACGCGGGATCTTCGGGCAGCGGTTCGGCCACCCGCAGGCGCGCCTTGAGTTCCTGTTCAATCAACAGGCGGTAGTCATCGCCTGCGTCCAGTTCACGGATGATGCGCATGGCGCGTGCCCGGTACCGCTGGGTCATTTCTTCGTAGTCTTCCCGGCTGACCTTGCGCATCTGAAAATCCAGTTCGACTTCGCGGATGGCCTTCAAGGCCAGTTGTTTGTCGCGTTCCAGATCACGGCGGCGGGCGGGCAGTTCGCGGCCTTGCCGGGCGGCCAGCTCTTCTTCGCTGCGGGCCAGAGGGTCCATCATGCGAAAAAACGCGCGGCCACAAAACGCCAGCACAGCGCCCCCCAGACCCACCAGCGCAAGTGGTGGTCCCGCCGGAATGTGGGCCACGAAGGCACCGTACGCAAACCCCGCGCCCGCGCCGACGAGCAACGTCAGGGGCAGCACCGGAATGCGGGACGGTTTATTTTGGGGCGGGGGCACGTCTGGCACGGGGCGGGAACTTAGTCGATCTTCGCCAGCTCGTCTTCGAGACGTTCTTCCATGTCAGCGTCTGCGGGTCCTTTGGCTTTGGTACCACGGGGACCGTCGGGATCGGATGGGCCGGGCTTGTTTGAAGCGCGGCTAAAGCGCCACGCGCCCAACGCCAAAGCGCCTGCGCCCACCACCCCCATCGCATAGGGGACCGCCCAGGCCAGCCGGTTGATGGCGTTGTCCGGCGGGGTCAGCAGGACTTGGGTGCCGTATTTGGCAACGAACACCTTGACGATGTCATCGCGGGATTTGCCCTGGCCCAACAATTCTTCTATGAGGTCGGTGTCGGGGCCTTCGGCGTGGCAATTGGGTGCCATCGGGCAATCCCCCAGGCTGGACCGACAGCCACACATACACATCAGATTGGATCGTAACCATTTGCGTTCCATCTGGATTGCCGGGTTTTGGGGCCCTGCGGTCGCCGCGGTTGCGGCCCGTGCCGACAGAATCAACGTGGCCCCTACCAAAATCAATCCGGTCACCCGTGCCGCCGCATCCGCAGCCACGC
>JAYUUT010000325.1:0-15517 GCA_043754455.1 Myxococcales bacterium | reverse complement strand
GTCATCTTCGCCTCGCCTGATTTCATTTTTCGCACCGAACTGGGGCCTGCAGGGGCTGCGCCAGGCACGATGGTGAAACTGACGCCCTTTGAACGGGCCTCCGCGATTTCGTATTTCATCACCGACGGCCCGCCCGATGCCCCCCTGTTGGCCGCCGCCCGCGCTAACCTGTTGCAGACCAGTGAACAGATCGGCACGCAGTCACGGCGTTTGCTGCAATCGGCGTCGTCAGCGCCAGGGGTGTTGCGCTTCTTCCGGGAGCGTTTCCGTACCCACGAAATCTTAGGCGCGCAAAAAGACCTAAAGCTGTTCAAGGACTTCACGGCGGACGTACCGGCAGACATGGATCGGGAAGCCGACGCGTTCGTGCAGAACGTAATGTGGCAGGACGGCGGTAAACTGGACACATTATTGACGGCTGGTTATTCGATGGTCAACACGAGGCTTGCGACCCTGTATGGGCTGCCCGCGTCCACGGCCCCGTCCAAGGATATGTTCGTCAAGGCGACAATGCCGGGAATGCGCGCCGGTCTTTTGTCCCTAGGGGGCGTGATGGCGCGGCTCGGCCGCATTGACGATACGGCACCCGTGGCGCGCGGAATTTTCATGCGCGAAATGTTGATGTGTCTTGGCGTTCCCACGCCGCCCGCCGAAGTCAATGCGGTGCCGCCGCCTCCGGACGGGAAACGCACGCAGCGCGAACGCCTGTCGCAACACGGATCCGATCCGACCTGTGCTGGCTGTCACCGGCTTTTTGATCCGATGGGCCTTGCGTTTGAGACCTTCGACACTGCCGGTCGTTATCGGACGAATGATTTGGGGCGGCCTATCGATACGGCCGGCGTGCTGACCGGAGTCGGCGCTGACAACGTTCGTTTTTCTAATGCTGCCGATCTTGCGCGGTTGCTGGCCTCGTCCCCACAAACCCATGCTTGCGTCGCCACTCGCATGTACGCGCACGCGCACGGATTGGGAGACGTGCCCGAAGATCGCGGCTGCGTGGTCCAGCGGCTGGGCGACCACCTGTCTAAATCCGGCGGCAATCTGATGGATCTGGTGGCCGACACAACTTCGGACGACAGCTTCCTTGTGCGCCGGGTACAGGGCCCGTAACCCTAGGAGATTCACAGATGCATTTAATTGGACGTCGTAATTTCCTCAGCGGGCTGGGTCTGGGCGTTGGCGCTTCGTTGCTGGGCCCCATGGCCCGCGGCCTTGTCAGGACGGCGCTAGGGGCCCCCGCCGCCAAACGTTTCATCGTCATTACACACGCGTGTGGGTGGATCGAACCGTCTTACACTTGCGTGGCACGCAGCGAGACCGATTTCGATTTGGGCCCCAGCTACGAGGCGCTGAAACCCTTTAAAAAAGACATGGTTATCCTGTCCAAGTTCTACAACCCACATACGAATTATTCGGGTCTTCACGGCAACGGGTGGGGCACGCTGGCGGTGACGCCGATCTCTAAAATGGACACCCTGCACCCAGGCACCACCTGCTGTGGAGAACACTACACGCCAGGCAGCGTGACCCTGGATCGCTTCATCTCGAAACAGGCGCCTTTTTCTGCCGATCCGTTCCCATTGACCGCCCTTGGACCTTCGTGGGCTGGCGGGGCTCTGGTGCCAAGCGGCGACGGACCTGGCCAACCCTTCCCGGCGTTTTCGACGCCCACGAAGGCCTACGATGCGTGGTTCGTCGGGGGTGCGAAACTGGGCGACACCACGGGCGGCGCCGAAAAAATCCTGGCTCAAGACAAAAGCGTTCTGGATTTCATGCGCGCCGACATCGCGCGCATGAATGCCCGCGTGGCGCCGCCGGAACGTGTACGATTGGATCAGTATCTGGACGGTTTACGCGGGGTCGAACGGCAACTGTCCCGTCTGGGCCCCGCTCCGGCCACCTGTATGACCCCCGTGCGGCCAAAACCCGCCAACACACAGGCAGAAATGGCGGCCTTCGTTGACGTCGCATTCGCCGCACAGATGTGTGGATTAAGTCACGTCAGCCACGTCAGTTACTGGGGCGTCGATGGGCCCCAGATCAATTTTTCTTGGTTGAACCTGCCCAACAACGAACACGATATGCACCACGGCCTAGAGAAAACCAGCAACGCGGGAATCCTGGACCCTGCCATTATGCGCATGGATGGGTACATTCTTTCGAAGGTGGCCCAGATGATCGAAAACCTTTCGAAGGTGCCCGATGGCGCGGGGACCATGCTGGACAGCAGCCTGGTCATGTACGTCAACGCGGGCGGTGGCAAGCACCACCAAGGACACAACAACCACGCGGTGCTGCTGGCGGGACGGGCGGGGGGTGCCCTGAAAACGGGTCGCTATCTTAGTTATGCCGCCAAGGAACACGCGATAAGCGACCTGTATGTGTCGGTGGCCAACATGATGGGGGCGCCCATCAAGACCTTCGGCGATCCGACGATCTGCAAGGGGCCACTGCCAGGCGTCGCGTAGATCACTCTTTGCCGAGCCATTTATGGATGGTTTTTCGCGAAACCCCCAGTTCGCGGGCCGCTTCGGTTCGGCTGCCGTCGTGCCGTTGCAGCACGTCGGCCAGGCGTGCGCGTTTGGATTGCAGAGTTGCGTGCGGCGACACCGGCGGTGACAACCGTTCCCCCAGCGCGCGATCGCCAGCTAACATTTCTTCAAGCCAGGCGCGCGACAGCGTGCTACCCGGTCTCACCAGAAACAGGCGTTCGACGACATTGCGTAGCTCCCGGATGTTGCCGGGCCATGAATGTCGCATCAGCACGGCCATTTGGGGGACCGATAGGCGCGGCGCGGGCCGCCCGTATTTCTGCGAAAGTTCTTCGGCTATGGCCCGAATCAACAGGGGAATGTCTTCCGCGCGTTCGCGCAAGGGCGGGACGCGAATAACCACGGTGGACAGCCGGTAGTACAGATCCAGGCGAAACCGGCCTTGCGGTATCAGATCGGTGAATTCTTTGTTTGATGCCGCGATAACCCGCACATCGATGAACATCGTGCGTTCCCCCCCGACCCTCACAATTTCTCGCTGCTGAAGCACCCGCAACAAAGCCGCCTGGACCCCCAGGGGAAGGTCGGTGACTTCGTCCATAAATAGGGTGCCGCCATGTGACAGCTCGAACTTGCCCACATGGGCACGCGTTGCCCCAGTAAAGGCCCCTTTTTCGTGCCCAAACAGTTCGGACATCGCCAGGCTTTCGCTGATTGCACCGCAGTTCCACGTCACCATGTCCTTGTCGTGCAAATGCGAAAGGCGGTGAATTTCACGCGCGACCAGTTCCTTCCCTGTTCCGCTTTCCCCGATCAACAACACCGTTGCGTTGCTGGTGGCCACCGCACTGACCGCCTCGAACACCTGCCGCATGCCGGGACTGGCCCCAATCATGGCGCCCAAACGTGGCGTTTCCCCTGCGCCGGTTTCCATCATCGTGGCGTTCTTGAATTCCCGCACGGTCTGCGTAATGGCGGGCGCGGCGGGAAACCGTTCAATGGGGCTGCCGCCCAAGTAGCCCAGAACCTTCGTCCGTTCGAACATGAACGCGGTGTCCTGTGGCATGACCAAGGGACCTCCTGACACCACGCAAAATACGTCAGAACGTTCTGCCTGGGCGGCATTCAACAACACACGCAAACGGTGCAGCCCCCGGTCCAGTGCTGCCTGATGCCCTGTTCCTTCAAGAGTGCGAAAATCAGCAGTACCCAGGGTTAGCCCCAAAATGTCGACCCCGGTCCGCGCCAAGGCCGCCGCATCTTCGGGCTGCGAACAGAAGCCAAAGGTCAGAAAACCCTGCTCGCGGGCACGCACCAACATGGCGATCTCTTGGTCGAAGGTGATGCCATCATCAGCAAATGTCGCCCGATTTCCCGGGTCGACCAGGCCCACTGAGGGATAGTTGGCAACCCCGACAACGCCCGCTTCCCGGGCCCTGGTCAGATACGCATCGATATCTAGGCCAGGATCCTGGGCGCAGATCCCCAGGAACGCAGGCGTCGTCCGTAGGCGGGGGATGACGTTTTCGCGCGCCACCTTCCAGGTCAGGTCGTTTGCATTAGCATATGGCATGAACGCGGCGGTCGACCCAATGCCTTGTGAGCGGTAGTAGCCCGCGCTTAGGACCAGCACAAAATCTACGGCGCCATCTTCAGCCGCAGTCGCGGTCATGCCCGATCCCACAGCGGCACCTAAGATACGTTTTCGGCTTTTTAGGCTGTCTTGCAGGTACTGGCGGCTGCGGGCACTGTCCACGAGGGCTGACATTACCAGTTACCGGTTACAGATGTTGGACTCATCGCCCCCGCGTGGCGTTGCGCCGGCGACAACGCCCACGATGCTGTCGATGACGCTTTGATCGGCCTATTTCGCATTTTTGGGGCGACGTTCCAAGAAACGACGCGCCGTGGTTCGCAGGGTTTGCGCGCTCAGTGGCTTTTCAAAACGTTCGTTGGGGACCTCGGATAAAAACCGTTCGGTCGATTCACTCAAAACGCCGCCGGTGATGAAGACGAACCGCTCACACAGTTTCGGGGCGATTTCTTGGGCTGCGCGGTACAGATCGGGCCCCGTCAGATACGGCATCATGATGTCGCAAATGATGAGGTCAAAGACTTCCCCCGCTTTGAGGCGTGCAAGGGCCTCTCTCGGATCGGTTTCGCCAACGACGTCGTGGTCCGCACGCAGGAGGCGATCAAACGATCGGATCAAAGCAGCTTCATCATCAACGATGAGAATATGCGCGCGAAGGGCCTGGCTTTTTGACCCTGGGGGACCCTCGTCAAGATCAGCGATCGCGGCAACGGGCAGACGTACGATAAAGGTTGCCCCTGCACCCAGGCTGGTTTCACAGCGCAGGTCGCCGCCCAGTGCGGTGACGATCGAATGGGAGATCGACAAACCCAGACCGGTGCCGACGCCGACGGGCTTGGTCGTCCAAAAGGGATCAAAAATGCGGGACAAGTCATCGGGGGCAATGCCGGGGCCGTTGTCTGCCACGGTGATGGATACAACATCGCCCGTATGTGAGGCGCCGACGACCACACGATTTCGGCCTGGGTCGTGGGAGGGAAACGCCTGCGCCGCGTTCACCAGCAGATTGACAAGCACTTGGGTGAGTCCCGATTCGTTGGCCAGGACGCGCGGAAGTTCAGGAAATTCTGCGATCACCGTTGCCCGCTGTCGTAGCTCATGCATCGCCATGTTGACGGCGGCCTCAACAGTGGGCCGAATATCGATTGGGACAGGGGGGCCTTCGTCCTGGGCCAGCGACCGAAGCCCACGGACGATCTTTCGGATCCGTTCGGCCCCCGCCCTCGCCTCGGTCACGACCTCTATCAAACCCTTGAGGCGGCCTGAGGGAGATCCGCCGGCGATCTCGCCTAACTCTTCGAGAGAAAATTCAAGATTGCTGATGATGTAGGTCAGCGGGTTGTTGATCTCGTGACCAACCCCCGCAGCCAGTGTGCCGGTGGTGACCAACCGTTCCTGGCGGACCAGCCGCGCGGCGCGGACCTCGGCCGCCTTTTGCGCCGTAATATCCCGGAAGGTCGTCACGGCCCCGTGGGGTCGTTCCTCGTCCTGTCGACGCAACGGAAGAGCGTTGATACTGATCCATGTCAGTTCCCCACCGGGCTTGTGGACGCCCATGACGACGTTGATCTGCGGTTCGCCGGTTCGAAGGCAAACGATCGCCGGATGGGTTTCGCCGGGGAATAGCGATCCGTCCTCGTGGACGGCCCGCCACCGGGGATCGATCGATGAACGCCCCAAAAGCTGGGCATGGGTGAGTCCCAGGATAGTCTCGGCGGCAGCGTTGCACGTGGTTATTTCGCCTGAGGGCACCTGAAGAACCACGCCCTCTCCCATCCCTCCGAAAAGCGCGCGCAACCGGGCTTCGTTCTCCGACAGTTCAACGTCGCGGGCGCGAATCATCGCCTCTTTCGTGTGTTGCGGTCTTAGATCGTTGGCGGTTGAAAAAAACAGACCGTCCTCGAACCGCGCTGTCCACGACAGAGGGATCCATTGTCCGTCTTTGTGTTGGTAGCGATTCTCAAAGTTCACCGTGGCGCCTGATTCGCGGACCAGCCTTTGGGCCTCGATTGCTGTGGCCTCGCGATCATCAGGATGGACAAACTCAATAAGGGGGCGTGACCGAAGCTCCTCAAGGCTCCATCCGAGCACGGTGGTCCAGCTTGGATTCAAATCAATCAGATGCAGGGAGGTGTCCGCCGTTGCGAAAAGATCAACGCTCAGCTCGAAAAAGCGCGCGAGGTTATGGATGGCCTTGGCTTGGGTTTCGACCACAATGGACTTTCGCCGCAGCTCTAAAAGAGAGACGACTTGCCGAGCGAGCGCCGCCAGAATTTTCTCCTGCGCCCCCGAAAGGGTTCGCGGTTTGTGGTCGATGGCGCACAGAGTGCCCAGCACGAATCCTTCGGGTGTTCGCAGGGGGACCCCGGCATAAAATCGCACGTGGGGATCTCCCGTGACCAACGGGTTGTCCGAAAAACGCCCGTCCTGAAACGCGTCGACCACTGTGAGGTCGGTATCCCCACCAACGACGTGGCCGCAGAATGAAATGTTGCGTGTCGTTTCGGGGGCGGCCAGCCCATAGCGGGATTTGAACCACTGACGGTTCTCGTCGACGATCGAGATGAGCGCGATGGGCACACCGAGCAGGTCACCCACCAAAGCCGTGACGGCGTCAAAGGCAGCCTCCGCCTCGGTATCGAGGATTTTGTATTCATCGAGGGCGGCCAACCGCGCGACTTCGTCCGGAGGAATCGGGGCCCCTTTCACGATGGGGCTCGCGCTGCGGTGGGGCTAGTGTTTTCCCAGGGCCGGGGCGAAAGCGGATCAACCGTCATATCGCTGTCCTAACACTAAATGACGTGTTTCGGAAAACGCGGCTTTGCAGGTCAGCCCGGGAGGGTGACCCTCTTTAGGGTGCCGGGCAGCCGATCTTCTTAGTGCTGATGACGATGTCGTCGAAGTACA
Source organism: Myxococcales bacterium (assembly GCA_043754455.1). Taxonomy (GTDB): domain Bacteria; phylum Myxococcota_A; class Polyangia; order Fen-1088; family Fen-1088; genus JAYUUT01. The sequence continues at coordinate 8,521 of JAYUUT010000325.1, read as the reverse complement.
GATGCAAACCATTTGCGGGAATGGTGTCTGGGTGTGGGGTCGAAGATCCCACGACCAGCCTGGCGCGCGGTGGCGCAACCCAGCCCTTGCTGGGGGGCACATGCATGCCCGGGATGTCCTTGCCGTCGATGGCGAAATTGACCTCGTTGGTCGCGCCCCGGATTTCCCATTCCCAGCAGTGCCAGCTGCCAAACTGAGGCACAACGTTCGTGAAGATCAGATCGGGCTCTGCCCCGCCGCCGCTTTTGTACCAAAGCATCCGGAATTGATATTTGGCATCGAAATTGATGTCGTACTGATGCAGTTGGCCGTTGGCGGCACCAACCCGCAGCGCCGAATACTGGAATGGCGCCGTACTTTGGTCGAAATATACTAGCGTTCGGACGAACACGGTCTGCCCGCCAAAGGCAAAATCATCGATGCTGACGATCCGGGCCGTCGTGCCGTTCTTGGGAACCGTGGTGTGCAGCGCATAACTGCCATGCGCGGGGTGCGTTTTTTCGACCACTGCCATGCCACCGGGGACAGCCTTCCACTTGGCTGAATTTAGGGCTCCGCTTTCGAAATCTTCACACAGCAGATAGTCCGGATTGGCACAGCCGGGCGTGGATGGCGTTCCCACGGCCCCGTCCGCACGGGCGTCCACACCCGCTACAGGCCGGGCGTCCGCCCCCGCCACGGGCGGGGCGTATCCGCCTGCGTCCGGCACCGCCACCGGGACCACATTGATTGTCGCAAGGGCATCAGCCTTCGGAGGAGGCGAACCATTGTCTGCTTTAGGCGTAGCCATCATCATGCCCCCGGGCGCGACGCTCCCTTCAGCGTCTCGATCGTTGTCGTCTGTCGTCACGGGTGCTCGGGTGCTGGGCGATGCACAGCCCTGCGTCACTGCACAGGCCAGCAGCAATACCAGGGGCGCAACTCGACATCGGGCTAGACAAAACATCGTCTGCATGGTGATTTAGAGACGAGGGTCAGCCTAAACGTCACACCCCCCGGCTATTTGAGGTCAGGGCTGCGCAAGAACCGGCAGACGCAGGTCTCTCCACGGATCTTGGTCGAACACGTCCACAGTGATCGGCCCGTCGGCAAAAGCGGGCGATAAGATGGCCAAAAATCGCGCCACAGATTGGCTATCGTTGTAAATGCCGTGAACAGTGTCCACGGGAACAAAGGCAGATTCACCCGCCGTAAGAATCATTTTCTCGCGATCCACCCACTGTTCGACCTCCCCCGAGAAAATGAACAGCACTTCCTCTCGACCCGGATGGCGATGAAAGCGATGGCCGGTACCAGGGGGCATATCCACCTGAACCACCAATAGATTTTTCGTGTCACAAAGGCCCGGACGCGCATGCCACAAATGGCGCCCCCAAGGCTGCATTTCCATTGGGGCTTCGCCCAGTTTAATGAACCGTTTTGGATCGTGGAACGCGCACATAATTGCAGTTACTTTAGCGACTGACTGGGCAACGTGCAGCGTTTGAATTTCCGTATCTGGTCGGCAATGGCGGCCTCGGCCGGCAGTCGTTCGGCAGAACTTGCGCCATAGAACCCCGCAAGGCCCGGGACGTGATCCAGGATGTATTGGGCATCATCAGGTTCAGCGATAGGGCCACCGTGACACATAACGATGACGTCTTCGCGTTCGGCCTTGCACACGTCGATCATGCTTTTGATCCGATCCGCGCTGCTGGCCAGGGTTTTGGTGGTTTTGGCCCCAATGCTGCCACCGGATGTGGTCCCCATGTGTGCGACCACAATGTCCGCCCCGGCACGGGTCATCCGCCGGGCCTCGTCGTCGTTGAATACGTACGGCGTGGTCAACAGGTCCATTTCGTGGGCGAGGGCCACGATGTCCACCTCCAACTGGTAGCTCATCCCGGTTTCCTCTAGCGTCTGGCGCATTTCCCCCTCCCATAGGCCCACAGTCGGAAAATTTTGGATGCCAGCGAACCCCAATTCTTTGAGTTCCTTCAGGAACAGACGCGGAATCATAAAGGGGTCAGTTCCGCACACGCCCGCCAGCACCGGCGTGTGTTTGACGACAGGCAGGACTTCAAACGCCATTTCCTTCACGATCTGATTCGCATTCCCGTACGGCATCAGACCCGCCGACGATCCCCGACCCGCCATGCGATACCGGCCCGAGTTGTAGATGATGATAAGATCGATGCCGCCTGCTTCCTCGGATTTCGCGGAAAGCCCCGTACCCGCGCCGCCGCCGATGATGGCCTCGCCGCGCGCGATTTTCTCGCGAAACCGCTTCAGGATGCCGACCCTCGAATTGTCGTTCTTCATGACTGGTTCCTTCCCTGCTGTTTTAGAAATTTAAGCAACCGCTGGGCGGCGGCCTCTGCAAACCCTGCGTCGTTGATGTGCGCGTCTAGTTGCACCACCTCAACCCCTGATGCCGTAGCCCTCACACCTTCAAACAACGCTTCGCGCGCCACGGGGTCATCGAACCCCTGCCCGGGGGCATCCAGAGCCGATACGCCCCGTGAGGGCAGGAACACGGCGACCGGGCCGCGTGCGGCCGCCATTTTTGTGCCAATGTCCTGACCAATCAGGCGGCATTCGGCAGGCGTGGTGCGCATTAACGTGACTTCGCCGTTGTGGCGATGAAACTGGCGCCCCGCAAACTGCGTCGGGATCGAGGCCGGCCCATAGAAATTGACCATATCGGTGGCACCCACGGACACGACCTGTGGGATCCCCGCTGCGCCCGCCGCGGTCAAACGATCCGGACCGGCCGACAGAAACCCCCCGACCAATTCATCGGCTAGTTCCGTTGTGGTCAGGTCCAAAACGCCCACGATCTGGCCCTCGCGAACCAACGCCTCGAGAACCATGCCCCCCTGCCCCGTTGCGTGGAGAACCAGGGTTTCATAGCCAGCGGCCTCAATCACGGCCCGCGCGTATTGCACGCACGGCGTGGTCACCCCAAACATCGTCAAGGCGACAATCGGGCGATCTGCGGCAACGCCGCCCGACGGTTCTGGGTTTTCCAGCAACACCAGGCCCGCCATGGCCTTTGCGGCGGCAACCAAAACCTTGCGGCTGATACGGTTGATACCGGAAATGTCGGCAATGGCGTTCAGCATGAAGATATCCTTCGTGCCGACATAGTGTCGCGTTTGCCCCGAAGCCAATGTGCTGACCATCACCTTGGGCACGCCAATGGGCAACGCCCGCATGGCGCTGGTGCCAATCATGGTTCCCGCCGATCCCCCCAGTCCCAGAACGCCCGCCACATCCCCGGTCTGATGGGCCGCAAGAATCAAATTTTTTGCGCCTAGCGCGGCCTGGTCGACCGCAAATCCGCGATCACCGCGGTCGTGAACAATGGTCGCAGACGTTCCCGCCGCGGCAAAAACCTGGTCACGGGACACGTCCGGCAAAACTGTTGATTCGCCCAGACTGCCGGTGTCGACCAAGATCACAGCGACGCCCAGCGCCCGTAGGCTGTCGCGCACAAACGCAGCTTCGATTCCCTTGGTATCGCAGGTTGCCAGCAGATACACGTGGGGTCGCGCCACAACCGCCCCGGCTGTCATCGTTTCGCGGCCCACTTGACTGCATTTTTGATGATGGTTTGGTAGGCCGCGCCTTCATGGGCGGCGGCATCGTGACCTAGGGTCGTCACGACGACACGCCCTGGACCTTTTTGCACGGTCCACAGCACGGGATATTCTGCCCCGCTTTTTAACGATCGCCCCATGGCAAGGACATCAATGGGCGCCCCCTGCGAATCGCGCAGAAAACGATACAGTTCGTCCTTGATTCTGAATGAACGCGGAACACCCCTGGTTAGGGCGTGTGAATCGTCCACAATCGTCACCTCGAATTCCGCCAAGGCTTCGTGGCTGGACGTTCCTCCCCCGACGAAGGTTCGATTGAACTCGGGCCAGTCCTTCCATCCGTACCACGACGCCGCATGGGCTATGACCAGCCCGCGGCCCTTGTTCACGTGCGCTGAGAGATCGGCGCGCAACACGGGATCCACCAAGGGTTGGTTATTCGCCAGGAAGATCACATCGGCGCCGCCTTTCGACAACACCTGCGCAAGATCCGGGGGTTGGGTCGTATACCGCGCCTGAAACCGAGCACCGGTCAGCGTCGCGACGTCGGTTTGCCCCCAATGTTTGTCAAAATCGTGGCTTTCGCCGCCGCCCATGATCAGCACGCGGATGGCGTTGTCATTTGGTGCGACCGCACCACCGGGAACCTCGGCTGTCACGGCCAAGAGGGTCGGTCGCTTGTCACCAATTCCTTCTAGGGTCACCCGGGCGATGACGACCTTTCGCAAGGGGCGCACTTCAAACCGTCGGATCTGCCCCGGAACCCCGTCGGGCAGCAAACCCGTTGCGTATCGAGACCCTGGGACATCAACCCGCTTTTTCCAGGTCGCAAACTCGACCCCGTCGTGAAGGACATGTTCCTCGGTCTTGCCGTCCAGGTATCGGTAGACAATCTTGACCACAGGATCTTTGGATCGCGCCCCCACAGCATCGACGCCTCCGGCAGCAATGCCACCCAAAATATGCAGTTTTTCAACAGTGAATCCCAACCGCAGATCTGACGTCCCGGCCCCCGGTGTCAACACCAAAGCGTTGTTTCCACCAACCGCCTTTTCAGGATCGGCCAGCAGGAAAGGGACATCGTCAACGGTCTGCGTTCCAAACACGGCCAGCCGAAGCTTACCTTCCTTCCCGTACAGGCCCGTGCGCGTGCTGGCATTGACCTGCTCGGCAAGATCCAGGGTACGAAACCGACCCGCATCGGCGCCCAGAACCGCCATGATGTCACGCAAGACATCGGGGCCCAAGGATTCGAAGCCATCGGGCATCAACGACAGTCCCGCCGACGCCATCACGGCGATGTCCGCACGTTTGATCTCTTGGCGCCCGATGGCGTTCCGTAGGACGACCAGTTGTGGCGTCTCGCTTTCGACAAGGCCGTTGATGCTGGTGCCCGTTTTCGTTGTCACATCGACCGCGACAAAATTGGGTTCAACGTGCCGGTTGGGGTCGATCACATGGACCAGCACTTCGGCCGGTCCGCGTGATCCCATGCCGGTTAGATCAGGCGCAAATCCCGCGCCCTCCCCCTTAAAACTATGGCAGACGAGACAGTTTTTTGTCAGGGCCTCCCGCCCATTTCCCAGGTTCCCCGGACTAGACACAAGCGGCAGTAGGTGCGCAATGATGGCGTTTTTTTCCTTCGCCGAATCTCCTAGGATCGCATCCAGCACGCGACCGGATCGCAGCGCGACGGATTTGTCAGCGTGTCGGCGCAATCGGAACAACGCCGCAGGACCAAGATCCACGGGTCGTATCCGGCCGGCTTCGATTTCACTGACAAGCATGTCGGCCCATTTTGCGCGTCCTAGGATCTGCCCCACGGCCCCATCCCGGATAGAACCACGCAACGATGCAATGGCAGCTATCAACGCCCTGCCCGCATCGTCCGTCCCCGCGGCCCCCAACGCCGCCAACGCCAGAGTCTGCACGTTAGCCGCGACGGCGGGCTGCAACAGCCCCACGGTCATCTTGACCGCAGGTGATTCCTGTCCTGGCGTGCGCAGTAAAACCCTAGCGATTTCGACCCTGACCTCATCGGTTGTGGCCTTGGCGCCCGCCACCCGCAGCAGCCGTTGCGCTGTCGTCTTGCTAGCTGCCGGACCCCCTGCCGTTGGAGTCCACCGCAGCGCCAACCCTAGGGCCGCAGCCGCCACCATCGGATCTGAATCTGACATCAACCGCCCAAGCGCCTGTTTCGTCGGCGCTGTCAGCGCGGATTTTTCGTCCACTTTCGCATCCCGCGACAGGCGGCCCAGCGCCGCTGTCCGTACCGGGCCCCGATCGGGCGTCGCTGCTAGCACACGCAACGCTGCGCCTAGGCCGTTTGCAGCGGTTCGTTCCGCTATGATGCCCGCCAGCGCCTCAGCCAAGGGCACGCGCTTCACACTTTCGACACGGGAATTCAGAACGTCGCCGAGGGCGGCCACCGCTTCTGGCGCCAAACTTCCAACCACTGCCGATCGGGACCAATCATCACCCAACTGCCCGTAGACATCGACAAGAGCCTTTCGAGTTTCTGGGTCTGGATGTCGGCCCAACGACACCAGCACCTGCATGCGAACCCGGGGATCCGGATCTGAAAGACGGCCCCTCAACGCTGACGCCAGGGTCTTGTCCGGATATAGATAAGCCAACACGGCGGCGTTCTTTCGCACGCCGGGATCAAGATCCCCAAGGGCTCGTTTTAGCTCAACGTCCTGAAGACCACCTTGGCCGTGCAGGGTCCACAGGGCATGAATTCGGGCTGCCGGCGTGATCCCACCAGCCACGAGCTCTTTTAGTTCCGATGCACCGCCACCTTTTTCCACCAGCAACCGTTGGGCGGTCATGCGCATCAACCGATTAGGGCTCCCTAGCTGCTTTACCAAATCGACCGCGTTTGACGGCCCCATGCGCGGCGATTCAAGGACGCGGGCCTGTTTATGTTGCACGCGCCAGATTCGCCCGTGTTCGTGATCCCGATCCGGTCGCAGCGCTGCGTTGAATGGGCCGTGCAAGGGGCCACGGGTATCGTTGTGCGCCACCGCCAAGTTGTAGAAGTCCCCAATATAAAGGGCGCCATCGGGCCCGATCCGGGTTTCCACAGGTCGAAACCACAGGTCACGTCCGGCCAAGAATTCGTCTATTCCCTGCCGTTTCGCCAACAGATGGGGCCCACCACCAACAAGCAAATCCCGGTGGACCAGGTTGACCGTCGGTTCAGACGAAAAATGTGTCCCGTCCCATAGCGCGGGCCACGCACCGCCTGTGTACACCGTGCTGCCCACAGCGGACGTGAACCCACCGATGTGGTCGATCTGCACATAAGGATTCAGCGTGTGATGAACCAGGGGGACCAGATCATGATGGTCGGTCACATCCAACCAACCCCGCGTTTGGCCAACCTTGCCCCGGCCCAAAACAGCGTCTGACAGCACCATTTGTCGTAGGTGCGATCCGTTCGCCATGGTGAACACCAGTTCGTTATCCCAGGTGAAATCAATCCCCCAACTGTTCGATTCGATGGACGACACCACTTCGATAGCGCTGCCGTCAGGGCGAAATCGAAATACGCTGTTGCCGATGGGTCCAAAACGTCTGCCCGCCGCATTGACGATGTCCTTGGAGTCCCGGCCGGAATACCCTTGGTCGGCATAGACCCATCCATCCACGCCCCAGCGAAAACTGTTGATGACCGCGTGGGTGTCGGAAAGACCGAAGCCCTGAAAAATGACCTCGCGGCGGTCGCAGCGATCGTCACCGTCGGTATCGCGCAAAAACAGAATCTGGGGAGGTTGGGACACGATGACGCCGTCGCGGTGAAACACGAAGCTGTTGGCCAGATCAAGGCCCGTACACCAAGGAATTCGTTTGTCCCATTTACCGTCGCCATTGCTGTCTTCCAGGATCACCAACGCATCTGCGGCAAATTGCCCAGGGGCTGCCTTTTCTGGATATTGAGGCATTTCCAGTACCCACAGACGGCCCCTGGCGTCCCAGTCCAAGGCAACGGGTTTGATAACGTCGGGTTCAGCCGCCACCAGCGACAAATCGAAATCGGGATGAACCTTCAGCGTTTGGGCCGCCTTCGCCGGGGCGACAGGTCCTCCTTCGGGGTATCGCAACGCTGCCAGATCCGAAGGGAGCACCAGCGCATCGACGGGACGCCGACCCGCCCAGGCCAGACCCCGCAACAGCAACGTCCGGTAGTGCGGCAACGTCAGCGTGTGGCTTTTGTGTCCCGGGATGCTGACAAACGCCCGGTGCGCCCCGGATTCATAGGTCCATATCTGCGGCGTGATTTCCTGAACTGTCCGGAACCCGCGCCCAAGGATTTTGATTGACGGCGAAAGATGCAGATCCCAGTACAGTTCGTCGTCTACGAAAAAATTCGCCGCACCTTTGGCGAAGGGTTGTTTGGTATCCAGGTACACGCCCACGCGGCCTTCATAATATCGGCTTCGCCCTTCTTCGAAGGCGCCGCCCACGATTGAACTCCAGTAGACCGGATCCGCGGATACCAACCCGTCGTGCAACACGACCACGCCGCCACCGCGATCCAGGAAGGCTTTCCATCGCACCCGTTCATCGGGCGACAGATCACCTCCGTGGGCTGCCGCGACGATGACCACATCGGTCCGCAACAGTTCCGCGTCTGTAGGGAAGCGTTTTGCACCTTCGACCTGCGCGCCCCGCGATTCTAAGAATGGCTTCCATTCGTTTAGGAAACGCGGCCAGTCATGTTCCCCGGGTCCGTGGGTCTTTTCGCCCGCCCGGATGAACACCCGCAGGGGAGCCGCGTCTACGGCGCCAGAAAGAAACAGCGCCAGACAGAACAAAATCCGAGACAGGATTTTCATTTGCAAATGACCTTGGCCTTTCCCTCAGCATTTTCCGTGCCCCCGACGGAACCTCGCCAATGCCGCAGATTTGAGAAACCTTTCTGACAAACAGCGGGC
>JAYUUT010000324.1:0-9811 GCA_043754455.1 Myxococcales bacterium | reverse complement strand
TTGCTCGACACCCTTCGCCCGGGTGAATATATTTCCCTGTGCCCCTTCTTTCAGCAAACCGACGCGCGCGATGCCGCGCTCTTGTCCCTTCGAAACCTCCTTCGCCAGCACACCCACGCGGCCACCACGGTCGGCTATGGGCCCCGGTCTCTGCATACGACAGGGCAATTGCACCACGGCGGCCCCAACGAGGGCTTGTTCCTCCAGCTTACCGCCGATGCGCCGCGTGCCTCCCCGATTCCGGGGCTCGGGTTTGACTTTGCAACCTTGCGCGACGCCCAATCCCTGGGTGATTTTGAAACTCTGCGCTCTGCCCGTCGTCGTGTTCTGCGTGTCCATTTGGGCGCCGACATCGAAGGCGGCCTTCACCAACTAGAATCGACCCTTGCCGCGTGGACGTCATCGTCCAAACGGCACTCTGCGAAAGGCCCCCAATCGTGATCACTCTCGCTGGCGACATCGGCGGCACAAATTGCCGTCTGGCCATCTACAAAGATGGCGCCCAAATTTTCGAACGCAGTTACCCCAGCGCAGAATTCACATCGCTGGATGCGGCTGCAGAAAAATTTATGGCCGAGGCCCGTAAAGCCATCGGCCCTGACAACGCGCGGGCGCAGCGGGCCTGCCTAGGCGTCGCGGGGCCTGTCGACAACGGCACCTCTCGCGCCACGAACCTTCCCTGGTTCATCGAGGCTAAAAAACTCGAAAACCGGCTGAACATTCCCAAAGTGTTGCTGGTCAATGATTTCCAGGCCGCCGCATTAGGGGTCACCCTGTTGCAAGACGACCAGGTCATCAAAATGGGCGGCGGCGAACGCAATCCCAAAGGCCCCATCGTGGTGGCTGGCGCGGGCACCGGTTTGGGCGAGGCGTTTTTGGTTTGGTCCCCAGGCGAGGATCGATACCAGGTGATTCCGTCCGAAGGTGGACACGTCGATTTTACGCCCCGCACGTCCTTAGAAGCGGGTCTTTTTCACTATCTATCGGGTCGTTATGGGCGGGTGTCGTTCGAACGGGTGCTTTCCGGTGCCGGGATTGCGGACGTGTTCGAATTCCTGACCAACGAACCGGCCTGTCGGCCCTTGGTCACCGAAGAAACCCGGCAGGCCATCATTGTCGAACCTCCGGCTGCCGTCATCACGCGCATGGGCGTTGAGGGCAAAGATCCCGTCTGCTTGATGACCCTGAATATTTTCATGTCGGTACTGGGCGGCTTGCTAGGCAACCTAGCCTTGACCATGTTGGCCTCGGGGGGGGTCTACATTGCGGGTGGCATCGCACCCCGGCTGTCCACGCTGTTTCCGAAGGGGCCGTTCCGTGAATCTTTTGAAGCCAAAGGCCGAATGCAGCAGATCGTGGCCCGCATTCCCACGTATTTGGTGATGCACAAAGATCTGGGGCTGTTAGGTGCGCACGTTCACGCAGAACGCATCTGATCAGATCGGGGTCGGGATGGTATGGTCGTAAGGCCATGAACGAGCCCATCGATAGCCTGACCGCCCAGCTAGTCACAACCTACGGAGAACAAGGAGAAGCCGCTGCCTCAAGGCTGCGAAAATGGTTATCCGGCGAGGTGAAATTCTCCGAGCCGGAGATCCTTAAAAAACACCTGAGCTCAGAAAATCTTTCGCTGGTGTTCGATGCTTTTTGGCAGGTTCTTCCTTTCGGAACCGGGGGGCGTCGGGGCCGGGTTGGGTACGGCCCCAACCGCATGAATTTGGCGACCGTGGCCCTGACGATTCAGGGGCACTGTGATTTTCTGAAGGCCAAGTTCCTGGGCCGATCAGATCTTTGTGTGGTTGTGGCGAACGATGTCCGGGTTTTCAACGACGTTGCCGGAACCTACAAATTTCTGGGTGCATCCCATCCCCTGCTGGGGGTTTCGTCCCGATCGTTGGCAAAACTGGCCGCAGAGATCTACGCAGGCAATGGCATCGTCGCCTACCTGCCCGACCCCGAAGACGACGCCGCCCTGCTGTCGACACCCGAATTGTCTTTCATCATCGGACAAGTTCAGGCCGCAGGGGGGATCAACATGTCCGCATCGCACAACCCCCCCGATGACAACGGGGTGAAGGTGTACGACGAACACGGGTCGCAGCCTGTGGCGCCCGAAGACCAGTTGTTGCTGGATATCATGGCCAAGGTCAGCCGCATCGACATGGTTGATTTCGCGACTGCCCGATCCCGTGGCCTTATCAAACCCGTCCCTGGGGATCTGCACGAAAAATACCTGCACGCCTATCAGCAGCTTTACCGGGGGTTTTTCCCGCCTCGGTCCGACATGCCCATCGTGTACACGCCGCTTTGTGGTGTGGGGCTCACGACGTCGGGCGATCTGTTGCCACGGCTGGGATTTCCCGTGCTGGTGCCTCCCAACGAGGGACCCGACGGCTCCTTCAAGGTGATCCCCTTCAAATCCCCCAACCCCGAGGTACCGCAGTCAACCGAACCTGCACGCGCGTTCGCCGAACAACAAGGAAGCGGCATCGTTCTGTCCAGCGATCCGGACGCTGATCGCGTCGGGCTTGAAGCGCGCCTCGCGGACGGATCCTGGTACCATTTCGATGGCAACCAAATCGCCGCCATCCTCGCCTACGCCCTCATGCTGGACCCCAAGGGCCCCCGTCGTTCGGGCCTTGTGATCGAAACCTTGGTCACCACAAAACTTCTGGGCCGCATCGCCGAGGCCCGCGGCGATTCAGACGTCATTGACGACCTTCTGGTCGGATTCAAATACGTTGCCGACGTGCTGAAAAAACTAAAGAAAGACGGGAAATACGGGTCGATCGTGCGCCGACCCGACGAACTTGTGCTGGCCGCTGAGGAAAGCCACGGGGTCGTCGCCATTCCCACGATCTTAGACAAAGATTCTATCCCCGCGTGTATGTGGTTGGCGGGCCTGTACCAGCGCCTGAAAGTCGAAGGCCGAACGCTGCTGGACTACTACGTCGCGATTTTGGAGGAACTGGGGGGATACGACACCGTCAGCCGTTCGATCATGATGGCGGGCGCGGCCGGGATGGAACGCAAGGATCGCATCATGGCGTGGCTTAGAAAATCCCCACCCAAAAACCTGGGAGGCCATGACGTACAAAGGGTGGTCGACTACTGGGACACCGCCCGTTTCGGCCCCATAAAAAGCGACAGCGAATGGCTGCCCCGCAACGTGGTCCAGTTATTCACCCAACGTTTCGTCATCACGGTGCGGCCTTCGGGCACCGAACCAAAGCTGAAGTTCTATTTGCAACTTCTTCCCGGGGCTGTGCCGATGAAGCAAAAAGGGATTGCCCTTCTTGACGCCATTCGCGCCGAAGCCGACGCGGCGGCGCGGGGCATCTACAACGCGCTTTTGCAGCCGCTTGACGTATCTCTAGGCGAAGTTGGGTTGTGGTTGACTGACCTTATTGAACTCGATCGAAAGATCGACCTCGAACAAAAAGTCATCCCGGCCCTATACGCAAAACTTCAGGCCGGTTCGTTCAGCGACCTGCAAACAGTGAAGACGTGGCTGCGCGACCAGTCATCGACGCTGCTGCCGGGCGCCGACGCGCTACCGGCCTTAAAAGCCCCATTACGGGCCCTGGCCCCACGGTGGAAAATCGAACTCGCGGGCGCGCCTGTCGCACAGGCCCTGCTGTCCTGGGCCCAAGAGTGACCCATCGCCCCCTGCAGATCACGGTCATGGGCGGAGGCACAGGATCGTTCCAGCTTCTGGCCGGCCTGCGCGACAACGACCGGTTGACCTTGCGATCCATCGTGACAATGACCGATTCGGGGGGAGATTCAGGCCGTTTGCGCGATGAATTCGGCGTCCTGCCCCCGGGTGACATTCGCCGCTGCTTGCTGGCGTTGTCCGAAGACAGCACGCTTTTGCGTTCTTTGTTCGAATTCCGATTCCAGGAGGATCCGCTTCATGATCGGCAGATGGGCAATCTGCTGTTTTTGGCCCTGACCCGGATCCTTGGAACCGAAAGGGCAGCATTGCAGGCGGTCCACCGTTTGTTGAAGATCAGGGGCCAGGTACTTCCCGTGTCCTGGGATCACGTTCACCTGTGCGCGGAATTGGCGAACGGGCAGATTGTCGAACGGGAAGCCAACATCGACAAACCCGTCCACGACCCCGCCATACCCATCCGTCGGGTTTTTCTAAAACCGGCGGCCAACCCGAATCCCGACGCCCTAGACGCGATTGTCACCAGCGATTTCATCGTCCTGGCGCCAGGGGATCTGTTCACATCGACCATCCCAAACCTCTTGGTCACGGATGTTCCCGAAGCCCTCCAGTCCGCGCCTGGTAAACTTGTTTATGTGATGAACCTGATGACCAAACGTGGTGAGACCGATGGGTACTCGGCCTCCCGGCATGTGGAACAAATCATCACCTACGGGGGACGAGTGCCCGATGCGGTATTGGGCCACGTGGGCCCCCTATCCGACGACCTAACGCGCCGTTACCAGGCAGAATCGGCGCAGCCCGTACGCCTCGACCACTCCGAACTGGCGGCCCTAGGCATTGGCCACCTGCGAACGGCCGATATCATGTCCCCCTCGTCAAAAGCACGCCACGATCCCGGGCGCACAGCCGTGGCCCTTGACGGCCTATTCACCGATCTGGCAGCCTGATCTCGAATGAACGCTTCGAAGATCGCTGCTCTGTTTTTTTTGGGTCTGGCCACTTCCCTGACACCTGCCTTCGCACAACCGCCGGTCAAACGCGCCAAGCTCGAGATCAAGCCCTACGTCGCCCCCCGCATCGAGGCCGAACCTGAACTTTCGGCCAGCGACACAGCCGTTGTTCAGATCCCCAACACTGAAGAGGCCATCGTGGTTTTCCGCCCCGGACCCGGAGCCCCCATGCTGGGCTCGGCCGTCCCCGGCGCGCGTCTGCCCGTACGCGGAATGTGGGACGCGCCCAACAACCGTCGTTGCGAAGGCAAACGTTGGTACGCTATCGCCCCGTTTGGCTGGGTATGCAGCGACTGGGTCCGAAAGACCGATGAACCTGCGTCCACCGAGTCCATTCTCAAGGTCGCTCCGGACAAAATTCTGCCCTACGACTACGTCATGATCGGCGCCAAGACCGAGGAAGAATCATTCCCCCTGTGGGCCTCCGTGGAGGATCTGAAAGGGGACGTCGCACCTGCATTCAAGTTGCGTAAGGGGGACACCGTCGCGGTCAAACCCGACCCACCCCTTAAATGGAAAGGCGAAACCTATTTAGTGGCTGAGGATGGGCGGGTGTTTGCCGCCAAACCGTCCTTCCCCCTTAAGGGCGTGTCCACCTGGACAGGCGCTGTGCTGGACGGGACAATGCCCCTGCCCTTTGGTTGGGTGACCCCGAACACAGCCAAGGTCTACGACGGCCCAGACGCGACGGCGAAGGTGGTGGATCAGGTCGCCCGTCGGGAGGCCCTTGCGATCTTAGAAGACGCTGGCCTTGGTTCCAAACGTCGCGTCCGGATCGGGGACAGCCGCTGGCTGCGCGCCTCGGATCTGAACGAAGTTCGCGCCCTTGCCCGCCCCGCAGGTGCGACCGCGAACGACAGATTCATTGCGGTGGATCTGGGCGAACAAGTATTGGTCGCCTACGACAAAGATCGCCCCGTGTTCGCAACCCTTGTGTCGTCGGGACGGGCCTTCCCGACCCCGCGTGGAAATTATCCAATCTGGGGCAAGGTTTCCCAGATCACAATGAAAAGCCAGCCCTATGAGGACAAGACCTATTACGTGGATCGCGTCCCATGGGTCCTATTCTTCCAAGCTCACAACGCCATCCACGGCGCGTATTGGCATGACCGCTTCGGGGTCAGCAAAAGCCACGGCTGCGTGAACGTCGCGCCCCGCGATGCACGGTGGCTCTTCGAATGGATGACCCCGGCCTTGCCCGCCGCTTGGTCTGGGCTTCGCACCCCCAACCTTTTAGAAGGTGTGACCGTTCATGTCTTCGATTCATCGAAACGAAAACCTTTCGAACAAGAACGGAACATGGGTCCACCCGACCGAGAAGAGGAGAAAATGAAACTAGAGGAGGCCGACGCCCGACGCCTAGCCGAAGCTGCTGCCGTACCCCTCACCCCTGCGATTCCAGCCCTAACATTTCCCAGCTTCCCGAACCCTCCCGTCGCCCCGACGCCCCCACCGCTGTTAAGAGCGCCGCAATAGCTCAACTCACGGCCACATCATGATCTCGACGGTTTTCCCCGCTTCGATAGCAACCTGGGAAGGGGCAACGATCATCAGCCCGTCGGCGTTCAATACGCTGCCCAGAGCGGCCGATCCACCAGGCACCGGATCGGCCCACATGGTTCCATCCCGATCCACCAGTGCCACCCGAACATAATCTTCGCGTCCACCGACAGATACCACCCCGCGCAGCAGCGGCAGTTGACGCCGCGATGGCCACAGTTCACGTTCAGACTCGCCGCCCAGCCGCCACAATAAGGGCCGGACAAACACGGCAAAGATCAGCAGGGCGGACGTCGGGACCCCCGGCAAGCCAAAGACCAATTTGTCCCCGATCCTGGCAGCCAACGACGGCCGCCCCGGCCGAACGTCCATCCCCTGAAACAACAGTCCCGAATCGCTTAGTTTCCCCAGGACCGCCGCTGTGAAGTCTTTTTGCCCCACCGACGATCCACCCGAGAGCAACAGCAGGTCGTGGTCCCGAAGCAATTCTTCGATCCGGGCGCGTAGCCGTTCGGGATCATCATCAACAATCCCTGCCCGCGTGACCTGGGCACCCGCCGCCCCTGCTTCCAGCGCCAATACGGGCTGGTTCACATCGCGGATTTGACCTGAACGGGGCTGGGCCTCGGATGCACACAGTTCCGATCCCGTCGATAATATCGCCACCCGAGGGCGCGCGAACACCGACACCTCAGTGACTCCAAAAGCCGCCAGCGCGACCATTTCGCGCACACCGACCCTGCGCCCCGCGGGCAACACCAAGGCCCCACGGCCAATGTCCTCCCCCGCATGGATCACGTTGCGCCCTGGATCAACCGGGCGGCGGACCGAAACCCGTCCGGCCACGGTCGACCCCACATGTTCGATCATCACCACCGCATCAGCGCCACTGGGCATGGTTCCGCCGGTCGGAATCGCAACGGCCTCCCCCGGTCCCAGGTGCCCGCTCCAAGCCCGGCCCATAATTACATGGCCCACCATTTTCAGAAACACCGGACTTGATTCGTCCGCTGCCTGCACGTCGTCCGATCTGATTGCATAGCCGTCCATCACCGCACGCGCGATGGGTGGCAAATCTTCGGGGGCCCGCAACGGTTCAGCCAGAACCCGACCGGCCACATCCCGCAAGGCCACGCGTTCCCGGCGCGCAACCGGGACGGATCGGTCGGCCAAAATTCGATGCGCGTCTGCTGCCGATATTCCTGCCGATATTCCTGCCGATGCCATGGGCGTCCTTTCTGCCTAAACCGGGGTTACGGGGTGGCGACGGGCGTACCCAACATCGGTCTTGTCGGTCATCGTTGCGAACCGTCGAATCAATTCGCCGCGCAAGCCATCAGCAGGGATCACGGCGTCAATATGAAGGTTTGCCGCCAGTTTCGTGATGTCGATGTCCTCCCGGTATTGTTGCCGCAACTCCTCGACGTACGCCGCCCGTTCACCTTCGGGCTTCGCCTGAATCTTATTCGCGAAGACGGCATTTACGGCCGCCTCAGCGCCCATGACCGCGATCATTGCCTGGGGCAACGCCAGGGTCGCGTCAGCATCGAAGGCCGGGCCACACATCGCATACAGCCCGGCCCCGTAGGCCTTGCGCACGATCACGGAAATTTTCGGCACCGTGGCATCCGCCATTGCGGAAATCATTTTGGCCCCGTGCCTGATGATGCCCTGCCGCTCGACCGCCTTGCCAATCATGAAACCGGGAACGTCCGCCAAAAACAGCAAGGGGATGTTGAACGCATCGCACAGCCCCACGAACCTGGCGGCCTTGTCCGCCGAATCCACGAACAGGACGCCACCTTTCCATTTCGGCTGGTTCGCCACGATCCCCACGGCCCGGCCTCCCAGGCGTGCGAATCCGGTGATGATCTCCCGGGCAAACAACCGCTTCACTTCAACCAGGCTTCCCTCGTCCACCAACGTGTCGACCAATTCAAACATGTCGAACGATTGGTTTTCCTTCGCGGGCAATATGTCGTCGATACGTTTTTGGCTCCGGGGGGCACACGCTGGCACATCAGGCACGCGCCCGCCGGCGTTTTGCGGCATGTACGCCAAATATCCGCGGGCCGCCTCCAGACACGCCCGTTCATCCTTCACCAGAAAATCTCCGCAGCCGGAAACCTCGCAATGCATGCGCGCGCCCCCCATGTCTTCCAGGGTCACCTTTTCCCCAATCACCATTTCCGCCATCCGTGGCGACCCCAGATACATGGATGCGTTGCCTTCAACCATGAACACCACGTCGCAAAACGCCGGGATATACGCGCCCCCTGCCGCCGAAGGCCCGAACAGCAGACAAACCTGAGGAACCGCCCCGGATAACCGCACCTGGTTGCGAAAAATCCGCCCCGCATGCCGACGCCCCGGAAACATGTCCACCTGATCCGTAATGCGCGCCCCCGCCGAATCCACCAGGTACACCATCGGAATGCGCAAACGCCCCGCCGTTTCCTGCATCCGGATGATCTTTTCGACCGTGCGGGCGCCCCAGGATCCGGCCTTGACCGTGGAATCATTCGCCATGATCGCAACCGGACGGCCATGAACCCGTCCGATCCCTGTCACAACGCCATCAGCAGGTAGATCCCCCGCGGTGGCATTGGCCAACAGCCCATCCTCGACGAAATCTCGCCCTTCGTCGTCCAGAAACAACCGCAGCCGTTCACGAACGAACAACTTGCCGGCGGCAGCGTTGGCTTCGTGATACTTGGGGGCTCCGCCCCTCTTGATGGTGTCAGTCAGGGCTGCCAGATCGTCGGTCTTGCTCATCGAAGACGACCATCTTACCTGCCTTGATACCGCGGCTTCCTCTTTTCAACGAAACTGGCCAACCCTTCGTTCCGGTCGGCGCTGCCCAGCACCACGTCATAGGCCGCCCGTTCCGCCGCCAACCCTTCGACCAGCGGACGCCCTGCCCCCTCATCAATGGCCCGTTTGGCTTGTGCCAAAGCCAGCGGCCCTGCCTCCCCCAGCTCTGCCACCAAACGATCCACCGCCTCCCCCAGTTCAGCCTGCGGCACCACCCCATTGACCAGCCCCAACACCAGGGCCCGCTCCGCGTCGATGCGGCGCCCTGTAAGAATCAGCTCTTTTGCCACCCCCAGCCCGCACAACCGGGTCAGCCGCTGCGTCCCCCCGGCCCCGGGAATGATCCCCAATCTAACCTCGGGAAGGCCCATCTGGGCGCCTTGCACCGCGATCCGCAGGTCACAGGCCAGCGCCAGTTCCAGTCCGCCCCCAAACGCGCCCCCATTCATCGCCGCAACCACGGGGCGGGCAAATGCCGCCACGTCGTTCATCAAACCATTGAGGGTCAGAAGGAAGGCACGGCTTTCATCCAGCGTCATGCCCCGACGCTCTTTAAGATCAGCCCCCGCGCAAAACGCCTTGTCTCCCGATCCCGTGATGACGACCGCCCGAAGCAACACCTCAGGGGCCAAGTCCCGCAGGGCCTCGCCCAGGCCCGCAACGACGTCTTTGGACAGGGCGTTGGCCGCCTGCGGGCGGTCGATGACCAGCCACACGACCCCCTCGCCCCGCCGCTGCACCCGCACAGCGTCGTTCATGACGCCCGCCCGGCCGCCCGTTGTCGCGCGCCCATCGCCGCCCGGTAATA
>JAYUUT010000323.1:0-3083 GCA_043754455.1 Myxococcales bacterium | reverse complement strand
AGACGGCGATGATTGAGTCGCGCCGCCCCGTCAACCGTGCCAGTCCGCAAAGGCCTGGCACGCACGTTCCGCATGCAGACGCCTTCGGTCCTTTTTGTTAGCCGAACCTGGAAGCGGCGGTAAGAGACCCAGGTTCACGTTCATCGGTTCGAAGGGCTGCCCGGGCTCGCGCGGGCGGGTGACGTGCTGATACAAACTTCCCATCATGGATTCGGGCGGTGGCGGTGACAGCGGAATCCCTGTTAAACGACCTGCCAAAAATCGCGCGCATAAAAGGCCCATCGCCACCGATTCGATATATCCCTCGACCCCAGTTATCTGACCCGCCAGGCGAATGTGAGGGCGGGCGAGAACTTCCAGTTCCGGGCCCAAAAGCCGCGGCGAATCCACATAGGAATTGCGGTGGATTGATCCAAACCGCAGAAATTCGGCGTTTTCCAGCCCCGGAATCATGCGCAAGATTCGCTGCTGTTCGGGGTAGGCCAGGCGGGTCTGGAAGCCGACCAAATTGTAGGACGTGCGGTCGCGGTTTTCCGGTCGCAGTTGCACCACCGCATGGGGCCAACGTCCCGTGCGCGGGTCGGTCAGCCCGACGGGCTTCATGGGTCCGAACGCCAGGACATCCATCCCCCGATCGGCCATGACCTCGATGGGTAGACAGCCATCGAAAAACTTCGCCTCTTCGAAGGCATGGGGCAAGATCTTGCGGCCAGCACGAATTTCCCCAACGAACGCTTCGTAGGTTGCGCGATCCATAGGGCAATTCAGGTAGTCGCCGGCCTCGTCACCTGCGGCATCCCCCGCCGTATCCTTGCCCCACCGGGACGCACGAAACGCGATGCGGGTGTCAATGGTATCCGCGTCCACAATGGGCGCGATGGCGTCGTAGAAATACAGAGGTTTTCCGCACAATCGGCCCAGTTCTGCCGCCAGCCGTCCCCCCGTCAATGGCCCTGTTGCCATGATCACGGGCATCGCCGGATCATCGGGCAGATCATGAATCACCCGCCGTTCGATGCGCACGCGGGGGTGGTTTGCCAGGCGGGTTGTGACCAGTTTTGAAAACGCGTGGCGATCCACCGCCAACGCGCCCCCCGCTGGCACCCGGGTGGCATCGGCACACGCAATGATCAACGACCCGGATTGCCGCAGTTCCGATTTCAACAACCCCGCAGGATGATCCGGCGCGTTTGATCGCAGCGAATTCGAACAGACAATTTCTGCCAACAAAGGCGTTGCGTGCGCGGGCGACATGTATTCGGGCTTGGATTCGACAAGCCGCACGTCCACCCCGGCCTGTGCCAATTGCCAGGCAGCCTCGCTGCCGGCAAGGCCCCCACCGATAACCATCACCACAGAATTAGCCACGCACAACCTCGAAAATGCCGCCCGGACACCGGCGCACCCAGCCTTCCACTTCGGCCTCGCCCAACCCGCGCAGGACATCGGGAAGTGGCATGGCCAGCCGCCCGGCCAGCCCCGCCGGATCATCCGCATGGGCACCTAGGGCCACAATCAGGGGTGCCAGGTGCGCCGGGGCGCGGGAGGCCGTTGATGCAAACGCTGCCTGGGCCCGCGTGGGTTTTCCCGCAAGCGCCGTCCGAACGTCATCAGCATCCGCCACCGCGACGGCGTGACCCGCCGACAACAGCGCGTCCGTGCCCGGTCCTCCCGGTATCGCCAGCACGGGAACCCCCGCCGCGCGCGCCAGCCGCGCCGTCACCAGCGCCCCCGAACGAAGCGCGGCCTCGACGACGACCACCGCGTCGGACAGCGCCACGATGATCCGGTTGCGCGCCGGGAACTGCCCCGCCCGTGGCGGCGTCCCTGCCGCATATTCGGACAACAGGCCACCTGTCCTTGCGATGCGCGCAAACAAAGCAGCATGTCGATCGGGATAGACCACGTCAATCCCGCACCCCAGAACCGCGAACGTGGGCGTCCCGACCTCTAGGGCCCCTTCGTGCGCGGCGGCGTCGATGCCCAAAGCGCCCCCGGACACAATTCCAAACCCACCCTGCCCCAATGCCATGGCCAGCCCCCGCGCGCGATCGCAGCCCATCCCACTGGCCGCACGCGATCCCACAATCCCGATTTGCGGCGAGTCCTCGGCAGGCAACCGCCCTCGGTAAAACACAACCTGTGGCGGTTTTTTGATCCGAAGAAATCGCGACAGATAGGCCGGTTGGCCACGTTCGACAAAGTTTAGGGGGGGCAGATCCATGGACTGCACGAATGCCCCCGACCTAGGACGCTTGGGCGCCCTCGGCAGGGGGATCGCCCCCCAACCGTTGCAACAAGACCGACAACCCTGCGACAGGCGCGGATTTGAAAGTCACGCCAAACAGTTCGCGGTCGGTGCCGGTGCGCGAGAGTTCAAACGGAGCGCCCGCAAAAAGGACGCGCCCCACAACATCGAGGGCCGGACGAAGGGCCGCGAAGGTGGCGTCCGTGCTGGGGGCCAACAGGCGATCGTTCACCCGGAACAGGATCTCGTCGGTTCGAAACTTCAACTTGCCCGCAAACGCTGCTTCTTTTTCGAGCAAAATCCCCGCAAAAAACGCCCGGCGAAACGTATCAACCAACCGATCCCCTGGTGGGGGCGCCTCTCGTTTTCGGCTGTAAATCAGCCCCGCGCGGCCCTTTTCTTCATCAAGGAAATAGTCCCCGCCGTTACCTATCAGCGCGACCCCAGGTCCATCGGGAACATGTGCGTAGTTGGCCACGTCGATCAAGGTTTCCTTGATGCTGTGGTTTTTAATGAACCCGTGAAACACGGGAATAAAATCTTCCAAGGTTTTGCCTGCTGGCACGGTGCCCGAATCGCAAAAAACCTTCACCTGTAACTTATGAACGTCCATCGTGATCTCGCTAGAAAGTGGGGCCAATCAAACCTTGGCGGGCGCGGAAGCGGCGGCGGGCGTCAGAATTCCCGTCGCACCCAAAGTTGCACCTAGGCGCGCATAACACTGGTGCGAGGCATCCACGAACAGCTGGGCTTCTTCGATGATGTGGTGGGCGGCCTCGGCATCGGCGGCCCGGGCTTTTTCTTCGTGAATCCGCAGGAACGAATGTGCGAATTT
>JAYUUT010000322.1:0-46634 GCA_043754455.1 Myxococcales bacterium | reverse complement strand
CAGCAACCTGCGGGCTGACCGCGCGTTTTCGACCTGCATCCTGCCAGCCTGCCCTGGTTCCGGTCAGGTGGCTAGACGCCGGTTTGTGCATCGGATACGTCATTCGAGGCCATGCAAAGACAAAACAACTAGCTGACCAAGTGTGGAATCAGATTAAGTTGGTAGATGCCAACTACTCCGCGGACCTAATGGCAGAGTTTGAATACGATGCCGGGCCACCAACGCCAACAGCGGAGCGCACTCACACAGTCGCAAAGGGAGATACGTTGTCGTCACTCGCACAGAAGTTCTATGGTACGGCGAGTGAATACACCCGGATCTACGCCGCCAATCGAGACCAGTTGTCAGACCCCGACAAGATTACCGTGGGGCAGTTACTGAAGATTCCTGAGTCGAACTCGAATTCGTAGACGTCAGTGGCCCCGATCCAACGCTGACAACAGTGGTTTCCATTCGGGCACGGAATCCGCTCGAGGTTCAAACTGCCCCCAGGCCGCCATCGTTCTTCTGGAAGCCGCGCACGGCCGTCGCTTGAACGTAAGGTGCACGTTGCCCTCGGCCAGAAGGCGCAGCCGCCGATTCGCAACCGGCGGGCGCAGGATGTATCGCCATAGGGATTCCCGCCGTGCATGGAGAATGGGATGGCGAGCGAATCGCAAGGCGCTTCGAACCCCGTTAAAAACGCGATTTTGTGCGGGGGAAAGCCGACCTTCACGGTCCGTGTGTTTCGTCAAATGTATCGCCCACGTGGGGGGATGCGGGCTCAAGTTTGACCCGCTATCGCATCCGCCCTGCTCTCCGCAAAAGATCGCCCGCGAGACCTTTCACAGGTCCGGCACTCTTATTTCCCGTCGTCGTCAGAATCACCCGGGATGGCCCGTTCGATACGGTCCCATGCTGCTTGCGTGGCGTGCTTGGCACGGTCCCAACCCAATTGCGACTGGCCCCGCGCGCGGTCCCAGTCTTTGCGCAAATCAGACTCTACGTCGGAAAAGCGTTTGTCATTTGGGTGCTTTGCACGCGTTTCCCAGCCATAGCGATACGCCGGGCCGTACTCGTCGTACGTGGACCCGGAGGCATAAGACTTAGTAGAGTGATTTTTGCGCCAATAGTCGTCCTCTACTTTGGGATCAATACTGTCGGCGATGGCTTTACCGGCAGCCGCGCCACCGACCAACCCAACCGCACCACCAATTACCGCACCGACGACGTTCCCTACTCCAGGAATAATAGTGCCAAGTGCTGCGCCTGCGGCTGCACCGGCCAATGCACCGGCCCCCGTTCCGACAGCGCTTTTCGTATCTTCATTCGATGTACGAGAATCTTTCATGGGTATTTCCTCCGCCTCGATACCTATTCAAAGCGCGTACCAAGCAGATCGCTTAGTGTTCTCGCGGACACGTCAGTTCATTTCGTTTCGCCCACGTAACAAATAGTTCGATAACGCGTGGCATGTTACGTTCCGCTCCCGCATCCTCGAGCCGCAGACGGCGGTTCCGGAAAGATTTCATGAACCGTGTCGAACGGGTGAGTGCATTGTAGGGACGAGGAGAACGGACGATCACCGCGCGCGCCATCTCCTGACGCCACCAGTTCCATTGCATCGGAGCCGGCCGAAGCACCGTATCGCCTCGCCGTCTCCCGTCCTGACGTCGGCAGAAATCCGTGGGGGTGGGGGCTGGGGCAAAACCCCCGCCCCTTGCACGAAAACGTGCGCCATGAAGCGAAGGAGAGACCGATGACAGAAAGAAAAAATAGAAGTCATCCTAGCCCGGGTCGGGCCGGGTGCAGAAGGGGGCCACGAACGTCGCCGGGGTTGTACCGGTGACCTGCAACAGCCGAGCGGTCTGAACTGCCCGCGAAAGGAGCCTCGGCTCCGAGGCGGGCTACCAAAGGTGCCAAGGTGAAGCAAGCAGGCTCAACCCGCAGGTTGAAAACGACGATGGAATCCTCTGTACAAAGCAAAGACTCGCTAGTGCGAGGGATGCAGCCAGTGCTCGGTCGCCTATTTTCCGCGACTGGGTTTAACCGATATGGGTACGGCGCCGCCACGTCCCGATTGGGCGCGCGGTGCGTGCATTCGAGCGCCGGACCCGCGAAGTCCGGCAAGCCGACAAGTCCGGCGATGTCTCGAATGAGGGGCGGAGCCTCCGTAGTAGTCCGAACGCGGGAAAACCGCGCAGATAGCGAAGGGGGGCAGTGATGGGTACGGCTCAGCGGCCGCCGGGGAAAGCCATGTATGTGGCGCCCAGGCCCCATTGGGACTGGCTCCGGATCGAGCAACGAAAGCTGTACAGGCGAAGTGAGAAAGTCTGGCCTCGGCCCGACCGCCTCACTTCGCGGGCCATCATGGAGAGCCGGGTGCATAACGAAAGGTGCATGCCCGGTTCGGGAAGGGGGGACCCAGAAACCTACCGACGAAAGTCGGCAAGGCGCTGGGCGCCCTCCTCACGCCACCAGGTGTCTCCTCCGGCATTTGTCGCAGTACAGATGCGCGAACCCTTTTTATGGGATTCCACAATCTAGACCCCCCCCGAACGGAACGATTCCAGTTCGTGTCTCGATGTATTCGGGTGAATGGAATGTCGATGATCCTGGCGCCAGCACGCGGTTAAAACGCGCGCCGGACGCCCCGCAAACTGAACGCGCGCGTCCCTACGAAGGAACCACGACCTTCACGGTAGGCAGGGCCGTAGCCACCCGCGACTTCATCTTGCGGTCAAGCGTCCACAGGGCAGCTTTGGATTCCCGCGCAAGGGCCACGTAGACCGCGTCATACGCCCGAAGGCGAGCCGAACGGGCGATGTGGGCAGCGCTATCTATCTGGGCCGCATCGATAGGCACGGCGTGAAACCGCAGGCCCGAGACAACGACGTCGACGGTGTCGATCAATTCCCGACTTTCCCCGCGACGCGAAAGCACCGCCAACACTTCGACGCGGAAGAGGGAAGGGACCAAGAACGGCCGATCTTCAGGGTGGCGGTCAAACAACGTTTTGGCGGACGCGTGATGAACTTCGGCGGGCGAAATTGCGGCAAGAAACAAAGAGGCGTCGAGGACGACTTCGGTCACCGGCGGCCTTCTGCCATCCACTCCACCGCGTCGAAGGTCCCGCAGACTCTTGGAATCCGAACCAGCGCCTCCATCAGCGCCCGCACGTTCGCCACTTCTGACGGTGACAGCACAACCCGCGCAGAAGGAACCGGCACGATCTGCGCAGCGGCCTGCCCATCGACCGTGACCACCAACGGCTGTCCTGTGCTGCGAACGCCCCGAATGATCTCGGAAAGCTTAGCCTTTACCACCGAAAGCGGAAGCGTATGACCACGAGTGACCATACAGACTAGTTTGGTCGTTTGTGGGTGCAACGTCAAGCCTCAGCAGCGAAAGGCGTCAATCTGGAATCGGGCCAAACTTCCCACGGCTCACGTCGAACATCGCCTGCTGGATCTCCTGCACGGTGTTCATGACGAAGGGGCCATGTTGAACGATGGGTTCGTCGATAGGTTCGCCTGACAGCACGATGATGTGCGCATCTTCTTCGGCAAGAAGATCGATCCGGGCACCGTCATTGTTGAAAAGAAAAACTTCGCCCGCACCCGAAATGAAGCGCCCCGCCCGAACACGCCCCCTTGCCACCACGGCTACGGCGTTGAAATTCGGAGGCAGCGAGATCGAAGTTTTATTGCCCGCGTTCAAGGTCACATCAAGCAATGTGATCGGCGTGAAAGTGCGAGCCGGACCGCGCGCGCCTTCAAAATTCCCGGCAATCACCCGCACCTTGCCGCCGCCTGGTATCGGCAATTCAGGGATCTGGTCCGAAGTGATCGGCTGATAACCGGGCGCGGCGGTCTTATCTTTTTTGGGAAGGTTCACCCACAGCTGCATCATGTGCATCCGACCGCCTTGTCGCGTGAACTGCTCCTCGTGGTACTCCTCGTGAAAAATGCCGGAAGCCGCTGTCATCCACTGGACGTCACCCGGGCCGATCACGCCCCGGTGGCCCGCATTGTCGCGATGGGACACCGACCCTTGCCACGCCAACGTGACTGTCTCGAAGCCACGGTGCGGATGCCAGCCGACGCCCCGCCTGCCATGCTCAAGCGGCGCAAATTCTTTGGGCGGTCCGTAGTCCATCAGCACAAACGGGCTTACGCGCTGTGAGGGCAGTTGTGCGCTGGGAAAATACGTTGAGACGTGAAAGCCGTCACCTACCCAGTGAAACGCGGTGCTGCGGTGAACGGCTTCGACCGTCCGGGCGCCATCGCGGCTGTCAACCTCGGCGGGCACCCCAGGAGTTGGGTGGTCGGTGTGCATAGCCGCATTATAGCAACGATAGTTCAGCGTAGATTTTCAGGCAGCAACAGCGACGGGCGCCCGGTGTACGTGACCCACAATTGATGGGCGGCGCGGGTCATGGCCACGTGAAGCATGCGGCGGGCATGATCGCTGACGGGATACGAATCTTCGGTCACTTCCAGAAGCACCACGATGTCGAATTCAAGACCCTTGGTCTGCCTGACGTCGGTGACATCGATACCGGCACGAAAAGAAAAATCCTGCTGCGCCACTAAACGCACGTTGGGCACCTCGGCGGACACCAAGGCATCGTAATAGACCCGCGCCTGTTCGGCATGCCGCGCGACCACGGCGACCGTTGCGTGGGGTTCCTCGCGCATCAGTTCTTTGAGCGCCTGGGACAGAAATTCACAGGCCTCACCCGAGCTTCCAAACGGGAAACATTCGACGGGACCCCCTGATCGCGGCGCCACCGGGCGGGTGTCCCCCTGCAAGGGACCCAGAACATGCAGCGCCGATTCCATAATTTCACGCGTGGATCGGTACGACACCCGCAGTGGTTCCAACCGATCATGGGGAATGCCCAGGTGGTCCAGCATTTCGGGCCAGGTTGAAAACCCGTGTTCAGGTGCAATGGCCTGCGCGGTGTCACCGGCCAGGGTGATGGACCGGTCGCGGGTCGTGCTTTCCAGCAATACGGCCAGTTCGATCGGCGCAAAATCCTGAACCTCGTCCACCATCAAATGTTCATAGGCCAAAGGCCCTTTGGATCCGACCAGGACCCCGCGCTGCAACTGATGAATCCGCAACAGCAAGGCGTCGTCTTCGACATCCAGCGCGAAATCTTCTTCGTCCTCGCTGTCTTCGCCCCGCCGCAACCGCAGCCGTTCGCGATTCACACACCATTTGTGAATCTGATCCAGCTGTCCCTCGCTGAACGCCCCCGGCGCGTGGCGTGCGAACCCATCGCCCATCGCCACCCTGTCAGTCAGCAGACCCGCCCATTCGCCAATCACATCCTTGGCCCGCCCACGCAACCGGGGCCCGATAACATCCAAGGCCGCCCGCAGATCTGGGTTCATCGGGGCGTCTTTCACCCAGCGCGCCAGGGCCGATACACGCAAATCCAGGGCGTCCACGGGCCTGTCCCAAACGGCAAGCGCGGCGTCTCCCCCAGAAAATCCCGCGACCGCGGCCGCCAGTTGCGCACGACAAGAAGCCAAGATCACAGCCTGCCGTTCGGCTAAAATCTTCAACATGGCCCCATGGGATTTTGCGCGAACAACCACAGACGGGGTCGCGTCGGTCAGATCCACATCCCCTAGTTGCGGAAACGTGTTGCGACGAATTTCCAGCGCCCAGGCGGCAAAGGTCTTGACCGGGACGCCGGGCACTTCCAAAGAGGGCAACACCCGCGACACGTACGTCGCCAAGGCGCGCTGGTACACGACGACCAACATTTTTTCGGGTTTGAACCGCGCAGGGTCGGTAAACGCCAGGTACGCAATCCGGTGCAAACCGATGGTGGTCTTGCCGCTGCCTGCCGACCCTTGCACGATGATCAGGCCCGATGTGGGGCGGCTAATCAATTCAAACTGACGGGGATCGATAAGGGCCGCGATCGCAGGCAGGAAACGATCAAGTCGTCCGTCACCCGACCCGTCCGTCGAAAGCCGTCTTGTGCCACCCGCCGAGGCCGCGCCAACGGCCGTCCCCCCGCCAGGCAACACCTCGACTGATCCGTCACGGGCGACCTGCAACCGCGATTGGCGCGCGTTGACGGGCCTCCAGCCCCCCGTGCGGCCATCGCGGGCGAACGTCCCCTCAGGCGATGTCACCCGGCGCAATTCAGCGTCCATGATGGCCACCGTCCGGCGGGCTAAGATCTCGCCTTCCACCATGCGGTTGCCCATCTGTTCTTCGTACGCGTCACCTTCTTCGTATCGGTAGAACAAACGCGACACCGGGGCGTTGCGCCAGTCCACGATCTGAACACCGCCGCCTGGTTCGACATAACCGCGCTGGCCTATCAAGACATCGCGCCGGCGCCCCCCTTCTTCCAGGCGTAAGTGCCCGAAGTACGGGGATTTTCTATCGGCAGGCGGGGTCTCGCCTTTGCCCCGCTGGCGGGCCAGGGCCTCGACCCTGTGCATCTGCTCCAGCAATTGGCCCTGATCCTCGGGTTTGGCTTCCGCGAGGGCGTCGCGCAGTTCGATCATGGCCCCAAAATCGTCCCCCAGGGCCCGCGTCCGTTTTTGCGCGCCGTCCAGTTTGGACAGCACAACCTTCAATAGACCCAGCTCCTCGGCGACGACGGGAGGGAGGTCGGCGGGGGGATCAATGACGGGGCTTTTGGATGCGTCGGGTTCCACGAAAGGGGCGATACTTTACACGGATCTTTTCCAAAGGCCCGACGTCCTGAATCGGGGCCTAACGAAATCCGCGGCGCTGCGGCGAACGAGACGCCGACATGCGCCGGATCTGCGGGTTGCCCTCGGCCACCTGGCGGGCCAACCGCTGCAACTCCGGATGGACACGAAACTGCGGCATCAGGAACCGGCCCAGAAGGTTCACGTCCTCCGCTGCCATTTGTTTCATGTCGTCGCGCGCGGCACCTTTTTTCCCGCTGGCGAAGCGCGCAAATGTCCGCGCCACCAGCAATGGGATGCGCAACTGCGCGTCACCACCAAAATCGACGGATTCCAACAGAGTCAGGGCTTCGGCATGTTTGCCCGTCCGGGCCCACGCCTCTGCGACAACCGCCACCATCAAACCGCGCTGTTCTTTCCGTTGTGGATTGTCCACATTGACCTTGTCAACCAAGGGCCGCGCGTCCTTGGCCCGGCCAAACCCCAAATACAACTGGGACAGCAACAAGGCAAAATCGTCCTGCACCTGCGCCGGAATCAATTTTGTCTGGATGGCTTCCATCATCTCTAGGGCTTTTTTGGGATCATCGGCCGCCACCAATTGTGCCCGGGCGATCACGTTGGTCGGGTCGTTGGCGTCCTTGTCAGATTCCAGTTTCGCGATAGCCGCCCGGCGCGCTTCAGGCGATGAGGCCGCCCCTTGCAACATGCTGGAAAACCGTTTCTGTTTTCCCAACATCCGCAGTAGCCAAACCAAGCCGCCCGCAATGACCAAGGTCAGAACACCCATGATGATGCGAAAGACAAGGCTTTCCGAATAGATGGCAAGGGCCCACAGGCCCGCCACAATCAAGCCAATGATGACAAGGTTCTTCTTCTGAAGGCCCCCCGTTTGGGCAGGCTGCGTCGTCGAAGGTGAATCAGATGGGGTGGTCACGCCCTTCTGCTACCCCTTCGCCCGGGCCCGTGCAAGGGGCTGTGTTTCAGCGAAAGGGCCCATCAGGGCGTCACAGTGATGGTTGTCACCCGGATGCGCCCGTCGCCATCCTGCCGGGTGGCGGGAAGCACGGGCAGACGCCCGCGGCTCACGGGGCTCCAGAAACCCAGATAAAGCCGGTATTCCCCAGGAGGATGTGTCGCCTTGCGGAAATTCAAGGTCAGGCGATCGCGGATGTGCTGGCCCGGTTGCCAACGGTCGACCGGCCAGACGCCTTGCACGGGAATATGATCCACGTTGTCATATCCCCCTGGCCGTTCCAGGTGAAAAAATGGCCGCCAATCCTTACCAGGGGCCTGAACAACTTCAAAGTAGGTGTCGATTTCAAGGTCGGTGTCGCCTGACACCTGGGTCGCGGACACATCCTGGCCCAGGTAGTTCACGAACGCGCCAAATTTTGCCGGACTTGGTTCGCGTGGCGACGGCGCGGCGGCACCGGCTGGAAACAGACCGAATGACAATTTCTCCTGAAGATCCGCGGGCAACGCCAGGCGTGCCATCCCCCTTTGCAAGTCACGTTTGATCCTAGGACAGTCCTGTTCCCCAAGGGCGGTGCCCCACAAGTCGTGCGTCTCGGCAGGATCGGATCGCCTATCGAAACACATCGTGCTGTTGTCGGGCACTTTGTTCCACAGCAGGTGGTGGGTGGCCGTGACCAGGCCACGCTTCTCGGTCGGGCCTTCGTAGTTAACTTCTTGCAATACAATCCGCTCAGGTGGCGTGGGCGCGCCCGTCATCAGGTCCACCATCGATCGGCCTTGGAAGGACTTCGGACGATCCCCGCGCACCAGGTTCACAAGCGTAGGCGCCACATCAACGTGCCCGACGGGATCGGAAACCCGGCGCGGCGAAATCCCTGGGACCCGCACAATGAACGGCACTCGCGTTTGCGGCGCGTACAGATCATAGCCGTGCGCCCAGATTCCGTGTTCGCCCAGGCCTTCCCCATGATCGCCGGTAAGGAAAATGGCGGTTCGATCGTACACACCCAACTGGCGCAGTTTCTCGATAATGCGGCCTAGGTGATGATCAGTGAACCAGACCTCGCCGTCGTACAGGTCAGCCTGCGTGGATCCAAAATCTGGCGCGTCGGCGTGTCGTTCGTATTGAAAATGTGGGTCATAGAAATGGACCCAGGCAAAAAATTTCTCCTTGCCACGGGTGTCCAGAAATTCCACCACATCATCGGCCATTTCGCGCGCCGACGATCCGCGTGATTCCGCCGGCCCATCAACATTCATATGCAACGCCGCGCACCGATCTTGATACACGTCCACCCCACGTTCATACCCACGGTGATTGCCGAGTGAAAAATAGTGATACGCATAAAAGGCCCCAGTTGTGTACCCAAGGCCCTTGAAGGCTTCAGCGACAGTGGTCTGTACCGGCGCAATTCGATGCCACCAAGTGTCGCAGCCGCTGCAGTCCTCTAGGGCCACAGTGGATGGCCAACGCCCCGTGGCCAATGTGGGCATCGAGAACCGCGTGCTGGGGGCATGCGCCCACCCGTTTTCAAACAAGACACCTTCTTGGGCCAGCCTATCCATGTTGGGTGATGTCGGGCGTTTGTATCCGTATGCGCCCAATCGATCCGCGCGCAAAGTGTCTACCGCAATCAGCAGCACATTCAGATCGTGTGGCACCGACGACGGCACGGTGACAAATGGCAGGGGGGCCAACGTTTCCAGCCGCGCGTCCTCGCCGTCGCAGTCCTGATCAATCCCGTCGCCGGGAAAATCTGTCGCCCCGGGGTTGATGTCCTTGTCATCGTCCCGGCAATCCCCACCGCCCAAAAATCCCGGATAGCCGTCGCCGTCACGATCGAAGAGTAACCGCGATTCGGCAAGGATGGGCCCGACAAGGCCAACCTGGGCCGTTGCCGATTTTCGCGCGGGCTCCGATGATGCCCCAAGGGCCGAAAGGCCAGCCCCCAAGACCAACGCCAGCAGCGACAACGGCCAAATCATCCGGGAAGGGGCAAAGCGAATCCGGGCCAACCCCAGCCCCAGCAGCAGGACCGCGCCCACCATGACGATGTCCGACCAGGGCAGGAATCGCAGATCCGTGGTCCAGCGCCACCTGACCAGGGCCCCCATCGGCGGGCCAAATAGACAAACGAAAATGAAGACCGCGCGTCTTGTGCTGACCCGCGAAAGCCGCGTGCTGACCAGATCCAGCACAGCCGGAACGAGGGCCGTCAAGCCCCCCACGATGAGGGCCCTTTCCCAGCGCACAGCTAGCCGAACCGGGGCCCGGGTTCGCCAGACCGCCACGAACACCGCGGCTTCCAGCGCCACGAGGGCCAAAGGCAGCAGGATCAGCAGCCCCGCTGCTGACAGTTTTCTCGGGGTCGGTGAAAGGCGGCCCCGGGTGAAAATCCGTCCGACTGCAGGCCCGACCACAGCCGCCAAGGCCCCGAGGGCTGCTGAGACAACG
This sequence comes from Myxococcales bacterium, assembly GCA_043754455.1. Taxonomy (GTDB): domain Bacteria; phylum Myxococcota_A; class Polyangia; order Fen-1088; family Fen-1088; genus JAYUUT01. The sequence goes on along the minus strand of JAYUUT010000322.1, from coordinate 36,533 downwards.
ACGACCACGCCCGCCGCTAAGAACCGGTTATTTCGCCCTGCCGTTTGGAACACCGCCGCAGCTGCCGCAACGCCCACCCCCAGACCGGCCCCCAATTGTGAAAGCCCCCGGTGCCATCCCCCTTGGGCAGAGCCCCAGATCCCCACCGAATATAGGGCTGAAATCGCCAAACCCATGGCAGCGCCTAGGACCAGGAAAATCCCCGCCATCAAGGCGACAATTGCGGCGCCCCCTCCCGAAAGGAATTGGGCACGCACGCCCACCGCCACTCCGACCACGGCGCCCGCCATCGTCAGTCCGCCCAGCAGCCGTCTTTGCACAAAGGGTTCGGATTCAGACATCGGAACGTCTACTTCGTTGCCGCGCTAGCCGAACCGCCGCCAAACAGCAGCAAGGTTTTCAGATCTGAATCGCGGAACTGGAAGTTCAGGCCCAAGAACCAGTCGAAAAAGGCGCCGCCGGAAATTGGCGACCGGCTTTGGTTAAGAACGTCGTCAACGCCGCCAACCAAGAACAGATTCTGTTTGTAAATCGAAAGCCCGGCGCGCCCTTGAAGCCGAGGATAGATATTGGCACGGGTGTCAAATAGATCCGCCGACAGGGTCAAACGATCGTCCAGAAGGTGGACATCCATGCCTATGCCTCCCGTCGATTCTTTAAGACCGAAGCGACCCGTGACATAACCGAGGCGCTGGCCGACCATAAGGGAAAATCGCAATTTTTCTGTGGTTCGGTACGTGGTTTCCCGCACGACGCCCCGATCACTGGAGGTTGTGCTGGTCGCGGTTTTTTCGGTTAACCCGCGGGGATCATCAACCAGTTCGATCAAATAGAATCGATCGGGCCGCGGTGACAAGGTCACATGGAAATAGTTTTTGAACGAGTTTGAAAGCGCGTTGTATTCGGTCCGCAGCCCAATGGTGGTTTGCAGTTTGGTGATGCTGCGGATGAACCCGCCCGCGTCTTCTGTGATCTGTTCAACGTTGTTGGCAATCGCGTCGTCATTGACAAACTTCCCAATCGAGCCCTTTCCCTCGTTCACCTTGCCCGTGATCTGCGACATGTTGTCCATCGACTTCTCCAGGCTGTCGATGCTTTTTTGCAGCTTCTGCACCGACGTTCGAATTTCGGTTCCTGTCGCGCTGACCTCACCCTTGCTGGTGCCGACCAATCCCTTGATGTCTTCGGTTATCTGCCGCACGTTCTGGATTGTGCTGCGAATGTCATCACCTTCGTCGCGGGCAATGCCCTCAACGTTGGCGGCGATGTTGTCCAAACGCTGAACCAGCCGTTCGATGACCACCGAATTGGTGGCCACCATCTTGTTCACGTTTTCGGCGATCTGCTTCAGATTGCCTGAGGTCATTTCGCGGACATCGCGCAAAATGTCCTTCAGAATAGGCATCGTCGATCCCACCTCGTCCATGATCTCGCCCATGGCGGTCGGTTCCTGGACAAAAGCAATGCGATCGCCGTCCTTCAACACGGGCGATGGAACCCGTTTTCCGTCCTGCATGACGAACGGCGTGCCAGGGGCAATCTCTAGGTAATATTCGCCTAGAAGCGACGCTGATTTCTTCCGCACCAGCGCGTCCTTGAACAGCCGTATGCCGGGGTTCACCGCAATGATGACCCGGGCCTGAACGGTTTCGACCTCGGGGATCATGTCGTCGATGTTCCCGATCTGCAAACCCGCAATGACCACCTTGGTCTTGGGCACGATCCCCATACCGTCCTTGAACAGGGCGTAAACCTTATAACCACCCTTGGCGCTCAGGTTTTCGCTGGTGAACCGAAACACCCCGTAAGTGACAACCAACACAATGAGGCTGAGCGCACCGACCGTCAGCGCTGCAAAACTACGCCTCATGTACGCGCCCCCTGCCCGGTGCTATCGAATTTAACCGCACCCGATGGTTCAACAAATTCGCGCAGCAAAGGGTGCGGGGTGTGCAGCAATTCATCGGGGGTGCCGCTGGCGATGATACAGCCTTCATAAAGCATCGACACCCGATCTCCGATGCGAAACGCGGACGCCATATCGTGGGATATGACCACGGAGGTCACCCCGAAATCGTCCGCCGTCCGCTTGATCATTTCGTCCACATTTTTAGTCGCAATGGGGTCCAGGCCCGTCGTGGGCTCATCGTAGAGCAAAATCTCGGGCCGGTCGATGAGCGCCCGTGCCAGACCCACCCGTTTGCGTTGCCCCCCTGACAGTTCCGCCGGGAATTTCTGTTCAATCCCCGCCACCCCATCCAGATCCAGGCGTTTGAGGAGGTCCCGCACGCGATCCGTGATTTCTTTGCGGGTTAGCCGGTACCGTTCGATCAGCGGAAACGCGATATTTTCGATGACCGTCTGCGAATCAAAGAGGGCCGCGTACTGGAACACCATCCCAAATTTGCGCCGCAATTTTCCTAACTGGACATCGTCCATCGGAACAATGTCCTGCCCATCGACGAAAATACCGCCTTGGTCGGGTTTGATGATGCCCATTAGGTGTTTCATCAACACGGATTTGCCCTGCCCCGACCCCCCGATAATGATGTTGGTTTTGCCCCGTTGCAGGTCCAGATCCAACCCCCGCAACACGTGTTGTGGCCCAAAGGTCTTGTGGATTCCGCGCAGGCGGATCTGCCACTTTTCGTCCCGGAGGGAGAGATCTTCAGGCTTCACCGGCTGGGCCAAATCACGGTAAAAATGTCGCTTAGGAAAAAATTCAAAACCAGGGTGGCCACCGATCCGGCAACCACCGCGCGGGTTGTCGCGAGGCCCACTTCCTTGGCGCCACCGCGCACGTTGAACCCCTGGTAACAGGCGGCCAGCGACAACGCCAACCCAAAGACAACAGATTTGATCAGACCCATTTCATAGTCCAAAGGATCGGTTCGGTAGCGGAAAATTTCCACCACCTGCCCGTAGTCAATCTTTTCAATTACCACCGCAAACAGATAGGCCCCGGCGATGCCGACCACGTTGAACACCATCGTCATGATCGGCATCATCAGGATGGTGGCCACAATGCGCGGGGCCACGAGATACTGAATCGGATTGACCGCAAAGGTCGTCAGGGCGTCGACCTGCTCTGTTATGCGCATGGATCCAAGTTCCGTCGCCATGCCCGATCCCGCCCGCGCCGTGATCATCAACGCCGTGAACACGGGGGCAATTTCCCGCGCCAGTGACACCCCCACCGCGAACCCAACATACCGTTCCTGTTGAAACAGGCGCAGCGCCAGAACCGCCTGCAGCGACGCCACCATCCCCGCGAACAGCCCAACCAGAACGATGATAGGCAACGATCCGACGCCAACAAATTCCATCTGTTCCAGGAACTGTTTGGCCCGATACGGCGGCCGCACCAGCCACCTGGCCGTTTGACCCAGCAAAATCATGTGCTGCCCGAACGAGGTCAAGGGCCCCACGACCGGGCGCAAGATCGCACGCGCGACGGCGACCAGCACGCCGCCCTCCTGGCCAGCATCAGGGGTGGGGCGCGCGCCTGATGCCGTGCTACCGGCAGGGCTGTCCGTCATGCCGTCCCGCCGTTGATATAAATGCGGGGCACCCTTTTGGATAACCCACAGAGGATTTCGTAGTTAACCGTGCCTGCCCAGATCGCCAGATCATCCACCGTCACGGACGCTTCGCCATCACGGCCCATCAACGTGACCACATCACCGACCTGCGCCTGGGGTAGGTCGGTCACGTCGACCATCATCATATCCATACACACGCTGCCGGTCACGGGCACGCGCTGGCCGTGGACCAGCACCATGGCCCCGTTCACATGGCGCGGATACCCATCGGCATATCCCACGGGCAGCGTCGCCACCCTCGAAGGCCGTGCGGCGCGCCACCGCCCGCCGTAACTGACCGGCGCACCCGTCGGGATCTGGTGCAGCGCCATAATCTTTGTGCGCAGGGATAGCACAGGCAGAAGCCCCGGCGCGTTCACAACCTGGGACGGCAGGGCCCCGAACAACGCCAGCCCCGGCCGCACAGCCCCGAAACGGGCCCCCGCGAACCGCAGCGCGGCGGCACTGTTCGCGGCGTGAATCAACGCCGGACGAACCCCTCGTGCGTCCACCACAGCCAGGGAGGCTTCAAACCGCCGCACTTGCTCCTGTGTGGCTTCCGGATCTGCGACATCAGCGGACGCGAAATGGGTACAGAACCCTGACAGGCGCAATCTGGGGTTGCCGACGATCCGGTCCAGGACCGACGCCAATTCGTCAGGCCCTACCCCCAGCCGGTTCATGCCTGTATCCACTTTCAGATGGATATCGACCCTGTCCCCCCCCCGCGCGCCCCGACGGGAGGGCGCCGCGCCAAACCGTTCCAGATCCGCCGGATCGTACACGACCGGGGTCAGATTTGCTTCCAAGATTTCCGAATGGTAACGGTCGTAGTAGGCCCCCAAAACCAGAATCGGGCCCGAAATTCCCGCCTGGCGCAGTTCCAGCCCTTCTTCAGCCAATGACACCGCCAACCCCTGGCATAAGGGCCCCAGAACCCGCGCCACCGCCACGGCGCCGTGTCCATAGGCATCTGCCTTGACCACCCCGAATATTCCAATGCCGGGGCCCAGAATCTGCCGCAAACACATCAGATTATGCCGCAACGCACCTAGATCCACTTCGGCCACCGTCGGTCGGATCGACGTCCGAATGTCGACAGCCCGTACCGACGGGGCACCCGGGGCGTTCTCCGTCTGCGGATCAGGGCCAGGGCCAGCAGGCGCGCCAGATTTGCGGTTCACGTTCCGGCGTAGTGTCCCACCCCAGAACGCCGAATCCAAGTAGAGTCTTGGCTCAAGGAGGCCGCCCATGGCGTTGCAAAGCCCCGATCCCGCGCCCAGCCCCAACCCCAATTTTCTTCGCAATAGGCCGACCCTGGTGGCCTTAGGTGGCGCGGCTTTCGGCGTGGCCCTGACCCTCCTATGGCTTCGGCCGGATCCCATCGTCGGAACCTTAGGGGCTCAGGCACCCCAAAACATAACCAACGCAGCAGGAAAACCCGCGCCCTCGCACCCGGGCGCGCCGCTGCGGGCGGGCGCTCATGTCAAGGCGGGCGTTGCGGCCGTGAACATCACGTTGAATCGTGGCGTCGAGATCACTTTGCTTCCCCACGGCGAAGTGACCGTTCTGGCGGCAGGGGCGCGGATTGAACAAGGCGGGGTGATCATCGACGCCACAGCTACCGTTGAGACCGTCAGCGTGCAGACGGCTGCGGGCGATGTGATTCTCAGCAATGCCAAAGTGCAGATTCGATCAACACCCGGCGGCTCCCTTACGGGCGGCATGATTTCGACGCCCGTCACGATTGTGAATGTCCAGCAGGGTCTGGTGCGGCTGCGAAGCCCTGGCGGTTCATTGGCTCTTGAAACCGGCGGTGGTGGATTGCTGGTGGCAGGGCGTCCGCCACGGCGGACCGACACGGGGGACACGTTGGCGCTTTCGGCGGCGTTGGTTGCCGCACACGCGGAGCGCCTCGTAGATCCAAAGGCTGAGGAAGAAAAAAACGAAGACAAGAGCCAAAAAAATTCGCATGTGCTGCTGTTGCCGGTGGCGGTTCCTTTTCCGGTCGCCGTACCCGTCGTGATCCCGACCGCGCAGGGAGGCGGCCCAAAAACGGGAGAGGTAAGTGGGGTCGTCGAAATCGATGGTCCGCTTCCGTCCGTCTCGTCCCCGTGTCCCGATGGGAACACGGGATTGACCTGGACGCTGTCAGGAAAACGGATTGCGGGCGTTTTCGTGCAAGTCATCTCGCCCGTGTCGCACACGGCACACGCACCCGCGCTGGCCCCCATCGTGATCGAACAAACTCCATGCGGCTTCTCGCCCCGGCTTATCGCGGTCGAAATAGGCGCCCGCATCGAAATCCGTGCCGGTGCTGGTCCTTCACTTTCGCGCGTGACGATCGGAACCCGGCGCATCCAGGAAACCTTGTTGTCACTGGGGCATCCGATGGCCTTCGTGCCTGCAGCCACGGGCATTTTCGATTTGGGCGCTGATCCCCTGGCGGGCGGTGCCCTGCCTACAGGTTATGTGGCGGTCAGCGAAACCCCCCATTTCGTCATCACCGGTAGCGACGGGGGTTTTCGATTCACCGGTTTACCGACAGGCCGGTGTTCTGTGCGTGCGTGGCACCCGCGCGGTGGCGAACAAACGAATCATTTCAATCTCGTCGAGGGCAAGCCCGCCGCCATTCGATTTGTTTTCACCGCGCCCCCGGCGGATGTGCCGCCCGCCCCTGCCTTGGCAACCGCACCGCCGGCACCGGCCCTGAATGTCGCCACGCCCGCCCTGACCGCCGATCCTGGTGCGGAAACGCCGACCCCCGTGCCGCCCGCGGCCCCCGCCATTGCTGCGCCGGGCCGCCATGACGACGACGGCGCCTGCCGAATCGCGGTCGCCGCCGAATCTCCCGTCACTTTGGCGTGTGCCGATGGCGGCATTGCGGGGGCCAAACGTTTCATGCAGCGGGTGGTTAAGGCCGGGCGCGAAAACGGCATCGCGGTGGCCTGTTCCAACTGCCACGTCGACACAAAATCATTTACCCTGGTTCCACAGGCGCCGGAACGGTTGGCCTCCGTGCTGACGACCCTGAACCAAACCGCATTCTTAACCGCCTACCTGCGGCAACAAGCCTTAGACCAGCTTGTCCAGAAGAACAACAAGACCCAGCGGCGTTAGACGTCCTCAGAAACGACCGGTCCAACCGGCTCGTACGGCCGTCTCCCGGCTGGTGCTGGGCCCCGACGGGGCCGCCAGATATAACCAAACGCCCCCCAGCGTACCCAAGGCCGCGCCCAAGCCCAGCACCCCCGCGCCCAGTGACCCGTGTTTCCAAATCTCGGGACAATGGCCCCGTGCGTCTTTCTTTTCGCAGTCGATTTCGTTGCCGTCGGTCAGAATCAGGACGGTTCCGACACCGACGGCAATCGCGCTGGCCGCGATCGCGCCCCACCCTGCGGCGACAAACGGGAACTTGGTCGGCAGCCGCAGAAGGTCCAGCTCCAAATTCTCATCGACGCCCGATACAGTCGTCAGATCTCGTTCGGCCGCGTCGTAACCTTCCATATGAAGTCGCAATTTGTGCGCCCCTGCGGTCAGCGTCAGTTCCATCGGTGTCTGGCCTACGGGTTTCCCGTCCAGCAGCACGCGAGCCCCCTCGGGCCGGGTACGAACCACGAAACGTGACGGCGCGCGCACCAGCGCCTCTAGGCGCGATCGCAAGGCCGCAGCGGCAAGGGACATCTTTTCGCCCACCTCGTCCATGCCGCAGATTTCGCAGCGTTCGCGGTTCGATCCTACGACCTGACCGTTGTTTCCGTTCACCAGCTCCAGATTCAACACATAACTTTTTTGCTGTTCAAGAACGTGGACCGTGACCAAGTACGCCGCCCCCAGTGCGCTGGCAACCCGGGGATAACAGGCCTCATTATGGCAAGAAGAGGCCGTCGCGCCGTCAACCATGCGATCCCCCGCCAGCCCTCCCCCCAGCACGTCAAAAGCCACCGCGGTCAGGCCGTCGACCAACCGCCGGGTCAGGACGCCCTTAACGCTTTCGGGGGCGCCGCCCGCGAATTCGACGCGCACGATGGCCACTTTTTGCTTTTCCGCGGCCTGCGCCGTCTGGCCGCCCGCCTGGCCGCTCATACACAGCGCCCCGACCAGGATCCCGATTGAATGCCAGGCTTTGCTCATGAATGTCGCTCTGCTCCGACCCTCAGGGTTCGGTAGAACCTTTAAGAAAACTAAGCCCGCGGGTCGAAAAAGGCATAATCCAGCCATGACCCCTGACAGGATCCGAACCTTCCTTGAAAATTTCATCCAAAACCATGGGGGGGTGGCAGGCACGGTTCACCTGGTCACCCCCGATGGCGCCTTGGCGTTGGCCGCCGCCGTAAACATTCCCCCACCCGTCCAGGAATTGGTCCGCTTGGTTCCGCGGGGCAAGGGCATGGCTGGCCTGGCCCTGCAGCGGGACGAAGCTGTGTCTAGCTGCAACATCAAAGACGACAAATCGGGCCAAGTTCGCCCGGGGGCAAGGGCTATCGACGCACACGCTGGCGTGGCGTTGCCCGTGCATGGGGCTTCGGGATCGGTGCGCGCGGTCGTTGGCATCGCCTTTCGCGAAAAGCGCGACATTCTGGACTCTGAACTGGGGGGGCTTTTGGCCGCCGCGGGCGCCTTGCCTGAATGATCCGAATTGCCTGCCTTTAGGCGGGCTGGTTGATCATGTGGTGGGCTAGGCGTACAAAAGCGCGCATCAGGGATTCGGTCACCGGCCCTTCACCCGCCACCTCGCGCAGGGCCCTGTCCATGCACAAAAGCCACGCATCCCGTTCTTTTTCGCCAATCGCAAACGGCAGATGGCGGCCCCGCAGCCGCGGATGCCCAAACTGGTTTTCGTAAAGGGGCGGTCCCCCCGTCCAGCCCGTCAGGAACAGGCGCAGCCTTTCGCGGGCCCGGGGCAAATCGTGGTGCATCGCCAGTATCCCCGCGGCCTCGGGCAGGGTTTCCATCAGATCGTAAAACCGCGTGACCAGGCGATCCACGACCGCCCGACCACCCAATTGTTCATACGGTGACGTCACCGTTTCTGCGGTTGTGGTCATAGTTCAATTTGGGTTCCCAGTTCGACCACGCGGTTCGCTGGCAAGCCAAAGAAGTCCGTCGCGGCCCGCGAATTGCGCGACAACAACGCGAACAGCCTGCGGCGCCAGGCCGCCATCAAAGGCTGTCGTGCGGGTACCAGGGTTTCACGGCCCAGGAAGAAACTGGTATCAGCATCATGGATGTCCAGCCCCTGTTGGCGGCACATGCGCATGATTTCCAAAACATTTGGCGTTTCCATGAATCCGTAGTGCGCAGTGACACCATAAAATCCTTCATCAAATGCCTTGTACCGCACCCGTTGTTTTTTCGACACATACGGGACGTGGTCGGTGGCGATGGTCAGGATGACGACCTTTTCGTGCAGCACCTTGTTGTGTTTGAAGTGGTGTAGCAGCACGCCGGGGGTCCCGCGGCGGGTGGAGGTCATGAACACCGCTGTGCCTTTGACCCGGTGGGGTTTGGTGACGCCGACGTCGGCGACAAATCCTTTTAACGGCAAGACCTCGGCGTTCAGGCGTTCCGCAATCAAGGCACGCCCGCGTTTCCAGGTGGTCATCGCCGTGAACCCCAGCACCGCAATCGCAAGCGGCACCCAGCCGCCTTCGGCGATTTTCGACAGATTCGCAGAAAAGAACGCCAGGTCGAAGGTCAGAAACAAAACCAGCAGCCCCAACGCGGGCGCCAGTTTCCATCCGAACCGATCCCGCACCGCCACGAAGAACAACATCGATGTGATCGCCATCGTGCCGGTGACCGCAATGCCATACGCCGCGGCCAAGGCGGTGCTGCTTCGAAATTGCACCACCAAAAGCAGGCAGCCAATCATCATCAGGGTGTTGATTTCGGGCATGTAGATCTGCCCTTCGGTTTTTTCCGACGTGTGTTTGATCGTCAGCCGAGGCGCGTACCCCAGTTGTATCGCCTGCTGGGTCAATGAATAGGCGCCCGATATTAAGGCCTGCGACGCCACGATTGTGGCCGCGGTGGCGATCGCCCCCAAAGGATAAATCCAGGGGCCCTCGACCAACGCAAAGAACGGATTTGTGGCCGCCTCGGGTCGGGTCAGAAGCAAGGCGCCCTGGCCAAAATAGTTCAGTAGTAGCCCCGGGAACACGACAAAGGACCAGGCCCGGCGAATCGCCCGCCGTCCAAAATGCCCCATATCGGCATACAACGCCTCACCTCCCGTAATCACCAGCACAACAGAGCCAAGCACCAAAAATCCATGTTTCCCGTGATGGATCATGAAGTTGACCGCATGCAGGGGGTTAACCGCAGCCAGCACTTCGGGCCGTTCCAGAATCCACGGCACCCCGGTTAGCCCCAGACAAGCAAACCACAGCAACATCGTGGGTCCAAAAATGGCGCCAATCCCGGTGGTCCCACGTTTTTGGATCAGGAACAGCCCTATCAAGATTCCGCAGGTCAGCGGAACAATGGCAGGCTTAAAGGCGTTGGTGGCCACCTCGAGACCTTCTACCGCCGACAGGACTGAAATCGCCGGTGTGATGACCCCGTCGCCATACAACAAGGCGGCGCCAAACAACCCCACCATCACAAGCAACATGCGCCTTCGCGTTGGAGGGCTGGATTCAGACGGCTCTTCAGCGGTGTCGGTGCCTTCGTGTTTCTGCGTGACCAAGGCCAAGAGGGCCAGGACCCCGCCCTCGCCGTGGTTGTCCACGCGCAAAAGAAAGATCAAATACTTGATCACCACGACGAACACCAACGACCAAAACACCAGCGACAACAGGCCCAGAATATTTTCCGGCGTTGGCAGCACACCGTGCGCCTTGGACACGCATTCCTTCAGTGCGTAAAGCGGGCTGGTCCCGATGTCACCGTAAACGACCCCCAGGGCGCCTAGAGACAATTTGGCCAGCTCGCGACCGCGGGGGCTCACCGTAGGGTTGTGAAGCGAGCTGACCTTTCTACTGGGACCGTCGTCGGACTTCATGTGTAGGGCGGACATATACGTCCTTCGCCCCACGAACACCAGCCCCCGTTCTATCGCGTTATTTGCTGAAACCAGGTCGAAACCACGAACTTTCCGCGGCTTTCGTTTTCAATAACGCGATCTGCTAACTGCGAATCGTCCGCTTCTTCCTTGACGATCCGCACCCAGACACAGAGGATCGCGGGCAGATGCCCACCGCCGACACCTTCGTTCAAGAAATGGAGGAGAAGAACCGCCTTTCATTCCAGCGCCTGACCGGCGCGTACGGGGAAGCCCTGACGAAAGAAGCCTTCTCCCCAGCTGACCTCCTGCGTTTAGAACAACGATCGCTGGTCGAGGCGATTGAGGTCGCCGCCATTTGGATCGTCGAGAACCCGGAATTGCCCGCCAAATTGGAACACGCCACCGAGGCCGGGGAAAACGCGCTGGTGTTTTCGCGGCTGAGCGACAGGCTGTTGGCCTTGGGAATCGAGCCTGGCGCGTTTGACCCGCGCTTTGGCGGGTACACGAAACTTTTCGCGTTCTATAGATCGCTGCAAGCCCCCGAAGAACGCGCCGCCGGAAGCGCGGTCACGCTCGGGACGATGTCGATGCTCCGTTATGAAATTCTGGCGCGCGCGACCGCCAGCGACCCCGAAACCGCGCGGATTTTCAGCGACAGCTTGCCCCAGACGCCACGCCGACGGCTGGACGAAGGACGGCAAACGTTGTTGCGACACGCGACCACCGAGGAAAGCCAGGCCCGCGCCCGCAGGGCCGCGTTTCGCACCATCGAATTGTTGGGCGAAAATCTGGACGGGGCCTTCATGAGAAGGTTTCTCAGCCGATCGTTAAAGAAGCCGACTTCTGCGATTTAGCACTGACCGGACTACCAATCATTCGATCAAACGGACCGCCATGGTGTTGCGGTAAAATGGCCACTTTCGCGATGAAGCGCGGCGAGACTATTTCTCCGCCCGGAATTTCACGCCGGGCAAACCCTCAAAGTCGGCGTCTTGGGTCCATAGCGTCGCGTCTGCCTGTCTAGCGGTCGCAAGCACCACGCTATCAGCGAGAGCCAACCTGGCGTCGATCCCGATTCGTGCTGCCGTCAGCGCCAATACTCCAGCCATGCGGACGAATCGACAACGTTCACATCCTATCCTTGTCACGAATCACCGACGTGTTGATTCCTTTTAGAAAGCCACGCATCGCGCGCGGGGACTTTACGGGAATGAACTCGACACGATCGAGGTACTGGAGCGCCTCAATCTTCTGCCCAGCCTTCAATCCCAGGGTTTCACGAATTCGTTGCGGAATGACAACTTGGAACTTCGGGGACAGGGTGACGATGGACATTGATCCCTCCGTACGACGTTACCTTAATCTATCACTAGATCGTTGTACGACAAAGTGGGCGTACGTCCAAACATCCCTCAGCGGGTCAGGGCGCTTCTTCGGGCGATGTCGGCCTGCCCAGGCGTCAACGTCGTTGAATGTTCCCCACCCGCAAAAAACATCAGGTTGCCCGCGTCGAAATCTGCACACTCGTGGAACGACAACGTGCCATCAGCAGGCGCTACGTTGGCGGACGCGGGGCAGGTGACCGTGTCGTCAATCTGATCCGATGTCGTTTGTGGCATGGCCCCGGGGCGTATCGTCAGGGCGCCTTCGGTCGTATGAAACAAACCCAAGGCATGACCTATTTCATGCGCCAGGATTTGTCCGGCCCGCGCCGTCGGCAACAAAAAAACGTCGCCATGAATGACCAGGCCCGATCGCGATGTTCCCGGCTGGGGCGGTACCGGAATTCCTCCGGACAAAGCCCACAGCCCCGATCCCCCAGCCAGGTTGAGATCAGGAACCACAAACACCGTCAGTGCGCCGACGTCTTCAAAACGCGCAGACAAGCGCAGCAACCGACCCAAAGCCGGTGAATCAGCACCCAATCTGGGATCGATTGCGACCACGCCGGCCGCCGTGGCCTCGGGGTCATTCCATCGGTCATGTGACCAGGGGACCAGTTCTACACCTGCCGTGCGCCAGATCCGGCGTGCCACCCCCATCACGGCGGACAGCCGGTCGTCTGGGGGAAACCCCCGATTAAAACCCACCAGCCGGATGCGAAGGTCCTGGATCGGTGGAACCGCGCCACCGCCTGCGCCGCTGTATTTTCCGTAGCCCGCAATCAACAGCGATCGATCAGCAGGAGGATCAGCCAACCAGCGCGCGGTCATCGTAAAGTTTTTTCCGAGCGGCAAGGCTGCCGTCGCGGATGGCAGTTGCGCCACCACCAGCCCGCGCCCAGACAACATCCGGTTTGGCGAACCTTCGGGATTGGCCGAGTCAATCAGCACGCGCGCGCCGTCGTCAGAAACGCCCAGGGAAAACCGCCCGCTGTTCTGGGATTGTGCAACCAGGGTGATCGAGATCAGGTCATCGGCCCGCCCGTCCGCATCGAAAATCGGCTCCTGCGAAAAAGATCCATCGTCGAGCAATTCCAGATCCACAGCACGCAGGCGCTGCAGGCGAGATCCCGTCGACACAAGAGGTATTCCAGATTCAGTAGATTCGGACGCGTCGCAGGCCGCCCACAGCAAAAGCCCGACCACCAGGACACACCCCCGCACCGATTAGACCGCGTCCACGTTGACCACAATGGCCCCGCCATGCATACAGACCTCGATACGGCCCGATTTTTTCTCGGCGAATGATTCAAATGCGGCGTCTTCAATGGTCCGGGTCAATACCTGCGCCAATCCCCGTGCGCCCGTTTCGCGCCGAACGCTGTCCGCCACCAGCCGATCAAGGACATCGTCATTGACCACCAATTCAAACCCCTCGTCCTCGAATTCGCGTTGCAGTTTTTCAATGACAGTGCTGCGCAGGATATCCATCAGTGTCGCCGCATCCAGCGCGGTAAACGGTACGAACCGGGTAAACCGCGCCAACAGCTCGGGCAAAAACCCATAGGTCTGGAAATTCGCGATTTGATCCACGTCTTCAGCGCGGAAACTGACCGCGATGGCGTCCGACGACAGGCGGCCTTCTCCCTTACGGCCAAACCCAATGTGTTCGTGGGCATTGCGCCGATTCACCATTTGGTTGAAACCAGAAAACGCCCCGCACGCCAAAAACGCGACATCACCCGTGGCCAACATCACGTGATCGCCGTACGATGTATGCGCCAATTCTAAAGGCACCACGACATCGGACGATTCCAGCATCTTCAGCAGTTCCCGCTGCACACCCATGCCGGTTACATCTTTTGTGGTACCTGCCCCCGCAAAAATAGCGTTGTTCTGGCCCGACGCAATCTTGTCGAATTCGTCCAAACACACGATCCCAATCGACGCCAACAAGGGATTGTCGTCAGCCGCATGTAACAGCCTGGTCAAGATCGTGCTGGGATCTTGGCCAACGTATCCAGTTTCCGAATAGGTCGTGATGTCGATGATCACCGTCGGCAGGCGCAGAATGTCGCGAAACAACAGCTCGACCAGATGGGTTTTTCCGCACCCGGTGGGCCCCGCCAACAGCGTGTTCTGTTTGGGCAGCAGATGTTCCCGTTTCACGCCGTCCAAATAGATGCGCCGCACGCGCCGCACGTGCCGATACGCCATCAACGACACCGCCCGGCGGGCCTCAATCTGCCCGCGATATCCCAGTTCATCAAGCCGCGCGAAAATCGCCCTAGGTGACAACAGGGGCAGGTCGCGCACGTACTTGATGAAGTGCTCGAGCCCGGATTTCCGGTACTTCTTGAGCGGTTCCACCACGATTAAGGTAGCACGCCGGGCGACCCGTCACGAACCGCGCGTCAGGTCACGCCGGTCAGCCGAAAAACAAAGGTGTGCCGCAGATCCGCATGATCGGGTGGCACCAAGGGCAGGTCAATGACCAACTTGCCGCCGGTGTGGCGGAATTTTAGGGGGTCCTTCCATCCCAGCAATTGTACCCGCGTCCCCGCCGAAGGCCGTGGCGCCGCAAGAGTCAAAGTGCGTCCGGGCCAGTCGAACGCAATAGCGAATACGTCCGATCCCTTTTTTGTGTACCGAACCCTGTCGCCTTCCCCAGGCACACGAAAGCGAGAGGTCCCATAAATAGCGTCGCCATTAATGGCCAACCAGCGCCCCATTTCCAGCAGGCGATCTTGCATCTCCACGGGTATGCGGCCGTCCGATGTGGGGCCAATGTTCAGCAGCAGGTTGCCCCCCGTGGACACGACCTGCGCCAGCACCTGCACCAAATCGCGGGCCGATTTGTATTCGGACGGGGTTTCGTTTCGATTCCATCCGAACGACGCGCCCATCCCCCGGCATTCTTCCCAGACTCGTCCCTGCCCCAGCGCCTGGCCTTCATGAACCTTGCCGTATTCGGTCGTAAAAAAGCCGCCGTGTTTTGAACGGGTTTCTTTTCCCCACCGATCATTGACGACGATGTCACGACCACCCGCTGTTTCATTGAACAGCCAGGACAGAAATTCTGGCGCGCGCCACTCGTCGCTGGTCTTGTCCCATTCGCCATCCGTCCACAGCACCGAAGGTTGGTACCTGGTCACCAGATCTTTCATCTGGGGCAACATATGTTCATCGACGTACCGTTTGACGTCGGTCTTCCACAGTGGGTGGTACCACTCGAATAAAGAATAGTAGAACCCGAACTTCAGCCCGCGCGCCCGAATCGCCTGGCTTAGATCTCCTGCCAGATCGCGGTGGGGGCCAACGTCGACCGCGTTCCAGTTCCACGCCTGCGCCGACGGCCACAACGCAAACCCATCATGATGTTTCGACGTCAGGACGACATACCGTGCCCCCGCACGCACCAACAGATCCGCCCAGGCCACAGGATCAAACAGTTCGGCGCGAAACTGGGGCGCAAAATCCTGGTACCGGAAATCGGCGCCGTACACCCGCTGGTGAAACTGCCAAAAGGGACCGTTTTTCGCCCGATCCTGGTCCATTTTGCGCCAGTACCATTCGGCGTATTGGCCTTTGGGCCCGAAGGCGGGCACTGAATACAGGCCCCAGTGGATGAAGATTCCAAACTTGGCCTCGCCAAACCACGGCGGGATCGGACGCGCATCTAGGGACGCCCAATTGGGTTCAAACCGGCCTTGGGCGCCCGCCGGTCGTCCCGCCGACCCCAGGACCCCAAGGCCCGCAGCGCCTTGCAGCACCCCGCGACGGGTTAGACGAAAGGCCATTAGCCCACCGGCAGTTCGCGCAGGGCTTCGAATGCAAATGCGCGTTCTTCGGGGCGGGGATCGCGCAGTTTCTGGATCAAGAGAGCCCGTTCGACGCGGGATCGTCCCCGCCGTTCAGGTGGTTCGGCCTGCGCTACCGCCATCGGGACCGCGGCCGAGGCCACGGGTTCGGCCTCGGTCATAGGAGGGTTGGGTTCACCTGCCGGACTTCCCCCGTACCGAACCCAGAAACCCCAAATCTCTTCAGCCCTTTGCATGCTGACCCCCGCCTCCAACACCAGGTCAAGGGGTGTGCGGGGACGTGGCCCCTGCCCCATTTGACATTCAAGTTTAGGCCGTCCCAACAACGCCAGCAGGGCTTCATCAGGGATCGCCGCCCCTGACCCTGATTCTCCATCAGGCCGAAGCCCCAGACGCCGCCCCATTGTGGCCCGCAGGGCCAGCACATCAGCACGAACGTACCAGGCTGATCCCATCGACCCCCGGATCGCATGCAAACGACCTTCTTTTTCTAATTGGCGAACCTTGAAATCGCTGGGCACCCCCAACAAAATCGCGGCGTCCCGGCGGGAAACCAAGTGTTCAGCCCCAGCGGGGGGGTCGAGGGGTTTGCGGGATCGAAGAGGCTTTGGCGAGGGTTCCATCGGGAACATGATCGGCTTTCATCAGCCCTGCGCAAGTTTTCTATCAATTTGACAGTAGCCAACGATCCCGATGTTTCATCGACCTTCCATCGGACTTTCATCGGGGCTTCAGCAGCCAGTTCGACAGGGTTTGCTTAGAAAAACGTGCCTGACCACCGGGCCAACGCCGACGTGTGTTGCGCCGTGCGGGCTCTTCACAGATCAGCAGTTTGCGCATTTTTGGCGCTGCGTCGGCCAGCGCAAGCAGAGCGCGGAAATCCCGCGGTGCCCGTGTGCCGAGGATGCCGAACAGCAGGGCCGATCTCAGCTCGCAGAATATGAGATGTTCAAGGCTCTTGCCGTAGTCTGATGTCTTGGGCCGTACATTGAAACGGTCCGCGATTGCGTTGGAGACGCCCACGTCGAAAAAATAGAATTTCTTCGTCGACCACCACGAACCCGGCGGCGTCCCCACGATCGCCTGCATAGGCCTGAATACGAGGCCCAGCAGCATCAGGCTCTTTTCTGACGGGATATTGCGAATTCGGAGGTTTCGTCTAAATATTTGCAATGATTCTAATTACTTATATGTATATATCGATCATATCTGCTACCAGATTAGATAGAAACTGGTGGCGGACACCCCACTTTTCCGAAGGCGGATCGGCTGCGGTGGGTGGTTGTGCGCAACGATCGCGCGCCATCGCCGTTAGCGGGTCCCTGATCCGGGAGACTTAGACTCCCAGAATGTCATTTTGGTTTCAGTTAGGGGCCATCACGCTGTCCACCATCGTTGCCGCACCGGAAGCGCTGGCCTTGCAAGGCGCCCCGGAACCTCCCGGCAAAGAGACGACCATTGCTGACTACGCACTGTGGATCCCCGATGGGGTCCCTACCGTTCGCGGCGTCATCGCGGTGTCCAACCACGAGGCTGGCGCGGACATCTATCGCGATCGCCAGACCTATGGATCGATGCGTGGCAAGACGTTGGGCTACCGCGACCTGGCCCGCCGCATGGGGCTTGCTCTGTTTCTCTTCAAGAAGTTCGCGGTGAACAACTATGTGCAGAGCAACCAGAAAGTGATCACAGACGCTTTGTCCGATTTGGCGATGTTATCAGGCCATCCCGAGATAAGGACCGCAGGGTTGCTTCCTACGGGCCTTTCAGCGGGGGGCTGGTATTCGGGTTGGCTGGCCCAGTACAACCCCGCACGGGTGATCGGATTTTTCCCGATCGCTGGTGCGCCCGAGGCTTTCGCCGACATGGTCGAGATGCGCAAGATTCCGTCGCTTTATATCAACCAAGGGCGCGACGCGTTCTATCCCGGCAGTGGCGTTAATACACAGAAGGTGGCCTTGGCGGGACGTCGCAGCTCCGCCCTTTGGGGTGGTCACATCACGTCGCCCGATGTGGAACATCACAACATCTATAAACATGATGCCGTGATCGTGTGGTTGGAGGACGTCGTTCGGCTGCGCGTGCCAGTCGCCTCTGCCGGCGGGATGCCGCCTGCTTTTAACGTCTTGAACGAAAGCGATGGCTGGCTTGTCGATCTGAAATGGCACGACACCAATGGCAAAGCACCGCTTATCGTCGATGGCGTTGCGGTCTACAAATTCAGCGAGGCACCAGGCGACAAAAGCGCCCTTCTGTGGATGCCCACCGAACGGTCGGCACGGGCGCTGGCAGACTATCTCGCGGGCAACGGACAGCTCCCCGACCAGTATCAGATGGAGGGAACCGTACCGGCGGTTGTACGTGTTCAAGATGGCGGCGCACCCGACAAAAATCCTGCGCCGTCTGCACCTGACACCCGCGGCGGCGCGGGCACAGGAGGAAACGCGGGCACAGGAGGACGTCCCAGCACGTCCGTCGCGGGCAGCATGATGCCATCAGGGGGCGCACCGTCCGGGTCGACGATGGCACCCCCCGTCGCCCCCGATCCGGCGATGGCCGTCCCCGAGAGGCGGGGCAGCGGCTGTCACATGGGGGCATCGGGCAGAACGCCTTCGGGCCTCGGGATTGGGCTTTTCGGGTTGGTGTTGGCCCTGTGGCGCGCCACGAAGCCGGGCCGCCGTCGTCTGCCCCGATAGCCGAATCAGGCTCCTGGCAGAGCCCGCGTGTATGATTCGCCGTTATGTCGAAGCGCGAGTCCGAAGATGAGACTGCCCGCCTTCAGGGCCAGTGGCGGCAGGTAGCGTACGAGCGCAACGGGCACGCTGACCCGCAAGACGACGAGGTCGATTGGGCGCCGGTGTGCACATTCATCGGCAACCGTTTCGTGGTTACCATCGCCGACGGCTCCACGCCGATTGCCGGCACGTTTCGGCTCGACCCGACCCGCCAGCCCAAAAGTATCGACTGGACCGACACCCAGGGCGCGGACGCAGGCAAGACCTTCCTCGCCATCTACACCCTTGAAGGGGACAATTTCAGTTTCTGTGCCGCGATGGAGGGGCGGCCCCGCCCGACACGATTTGCCACAGAGGAGGGCCAAGTCTTGCGTACGAACGTGCGGATCGCCTAGCTGGGCACCTCCCAAATGCTCACCGGCGAGACCCATTTATCGACCTTTCATCAGACCTTTATCGGGGGTTCAGCAGCCTTATCCCCGGCGACACATACCGCGACCACGAGATCCCCAACCACATTCAGGGTGGTACGCGCCATGTCCAGCAATCGATCGACGCCGAAAATCAGGGCCAGGCCCTCGGGCGGAATCCGAAACAAAGCCAAGATCATCGCCAGCGCCGGCAGCGATCCCCCCGGCACCCCCGCGGTCCCCACCCCGGCTAGGACGGCGATCACCATGACGACCGCCTGCTGTCCCAAGGACAGATCCACGCCCGCCAACTGCGCCAAAAACAGCACCGTGATGCCTTCGTATAACGCCGTCCCGTTTTGGTTCATGGTCGACCCCACGGTCAACACGAACCGGCTAGGACCCGGAGGCAGGTGCAGATTTTCCTCGGCCACGCGCAAAGATGTCGGCAACGTCGCGCTGGACGAGGCCGTAGAAAAGGCCGTCAACATCGCCAAACGAACATCCAGGAAGAACTGCCAGGGGCTGCGGCGCCCCACGATCTTGATCAGCGCCGAATACACAACCACCAGATGAATTGTTAACCCCAGCAACACCGTCGCCACGTACGCCAATAAGGGCCGCAGCAGATCGGTACCCAACCTGACCCCCATGGTGAATAACAACGCTCCGATCCCGACCGGTGCCAGCCACATGACCCAGCCAATGCAGGTCATCATCACGTCATACAGCCCCTGCAGAGCATCCCGCAGTTGGGCCGTTGCCCGTGTGCGGGTCACCGCCAACGCCACCCCCAGCACCAACGCAAACACCATCACCCCCAGCATGTCGCCCGACGCCATGGCCTTGATCGGGTTATCGGGCACCATCTGTACAATCATTTGCACCGCCGATGGCGTCGTCGCCGCGCCCGCCACCGCCGCGGCGCCGGCCTGAGCGCCCGCAGGTTTCGCCAACGCCAAAAGCCCCGCGCCCACCCCGGCGCCCGGACGAATCGTGTTGACCAACCCCAGCCCAATCAGCACCGCCACCAGTGACACACCCACCGAATACCCCAAGGTTTTTAGCCCCAACCGTCCCAGCTGCGAAAGTTCAATTTCACCAATCCCCACCGCCAAGGCAGACACAATCAACGGAATCACCAACATAAACAGAAGTCGCAGAAAGATCGTCCCCACCGGATAGGTCAGGTTGCTGGCCACCCAATCAACCCAAGGCGCCCCTTTGGCAAAAAAGTTCAGCGCCAACCCGGTCCCTAACCCACCCCCGACACCTACCAGCAACCGGCGCGCGTTCATGGACGCACTGGGGA
Source organism: Myxococcales bacterium (assembly GCA_043754455.1). Classification (GTDB taxonomy): domain Bacteria; phylum Myxococcota_A; class Polyangia; order Fen-1088; family Fen-1088; genus JAYUUT01. The sequence continues at coordinate 16,283 of JAYUUT010000322.1, read as the reverse complement.
ATGGGGAATCGATTCAGCAAAATAATGCAAAGTGGCGCGAGGATAGCGCCAACAGCTGCCTATTCCCCTTTGTTCCCCCCAGTGCTAGACCCATGCCATGGTGTCGTTCGCCCAGAAGTGCGGGGCAACAGCGCAGCGGCGTGCGGGGATCGCGTGCCTGTTGTGGTTGGCGGCCTGCGGGTCGCGTGATGCGAAACCCCGCGCGCCCACCACCATAAGGGACGCTTCCCCTGCTGACGCCGCCGACGGGTCGGCGGATCCGGTGGGGACGACGTTTTTGGGTCGCGAGATTTACCTTGGGCCTAGCGAGGCCGTTGTGGTCATTGATTCCGGGGTCGTGGTGGCGTTTCGTTTGATGTACATCGGCAACACGGGCCTCATGTTCACGGGAGGCCGCATAGGACAAGACGGGCATTGGCCCGTAACTGATGGCACCTTCATGTTGGCAGCCGCAGGCATTTCGGTGCGCGGGACCTTCGTACGCCCCGATCGCATCGAAGGCATTTGGGTGGAAGGGAAATTTCGCGGCACCTGGAGCGCAGAGCGCCTCCGCGGTGATGCAGCCATTCCGGATTTTGGCAGCACCACGCCCTTGCCCCCTGTCCCGACCGGACCGGATCCCGGCATTCCCACGATCCCTCCCCGCGACGCCGCCCCCGACCGGCCCCGCGACGCCGCCGCCGACGTGCGCGACCCCGCCCGGCGCGGTTAAACTGACGGCCACAGGGCCATGACCGACGAACACACGCTGAAGGATGGACGGGTGTTGCGGGTCCGAACCGTGTCACCTGACGATGCCACCGACATCGTCGCCTATGTCGATCGGGTGGGCGCGGAAACCGATTTTCTTAGTTTCGGGCCTGGGGAATTCGAACTGACAGTGGCACAGGAAGAAGCCTTCATTGAACGGTTCCTCAGGGGCCACGTAAACCTCATGATGAAAGGTGTCGTCGATGGCCAACTGGTCGGCCTTTTAAGCGTGAAGCGCGAGCTACAGCCGCGGCTGCGGCATGTGGGTGAGCTGGGGGTGTCCGTCCTGCGAACCCACTGGGGTGCTGGGGTGGGCACACATTTAATCGCATCGGCCTTAGGGGTTTGCCGCGGGCGCGGGCTGCGAAAAATAAGCCTCAAAGTCCGGGACGACAACGCCCGGGCCATCGCGGTTTATGAACGGCTAGGTTTCCGTGATGAAGGCCGCCTTGAACGCGCACTACTGATCCGGGGGGTATTTTTTGCGGAACGCTTAATGGGGTTGCCCCTGGATCCGGGATGACCCGACGGCCGATACCCAAGAACGACCAGCAGTTGTTCGACGAAGAAATGCGGGGCGTGCGGCCGCTGGGCGGAGGTGCCCCCCGCGTGCCGAACACCCCCCCTGCCCCCCTGCCCAACCGCACCCCCTTACGCCAATCCGCCATCATGGCCGCGCTCGGGACGGCCCAACAACAGCGTGTCCAGGCGCTAGTGGGTGATGACGATTCGCCCCGGGGTTCGAACGATCAACCCCGCGCGGAGCGGGTTGGGGAAACCATCAAGACCTGGGCGGACGGCATCGATCGCGAACGCGTCAAAGCCTTGGGACGCGGCGACCATCCTCCCGAGGCCACCCTAGATCTACATGGCGCGCGCGTGCCGGACGTTGCCGCGCGGGTGGGCGCGTTCTTACGATCATCACAGACAACCCAGCGCCGCGTCGTCGCGATCGTCACGGGGCGGGGGATGGGCTCGGGGCCGGCGGGCCCCGTCATCCGCGAGGCGACCATCGACACGCTTACCCGTGCCTGCGGCAAAAAGGCTGCGGTCCTGGCATTTGTCACCGCACCTTCGGCCTACGGAGGCGCAGGGGCCTTCTTGGTCTTGCTGCGCCGTTGAACATAGACAGGTGACGCCGTTTTGTCGGGAATGAAACACCGGACCGTTGACAGCGGCGCCCGGTCCGTCGATAAGGGCGGTCATGACCACCCCTGACGAGGCCCTACGCGACCTATCCGAAAGGCGTTGGCGCCACGCGCTCGCGCTGACGGTTACCATGTTGCTGATCTATTTCGGATTTATCGCCCTTGCCGCGTACGCCAAAGATCTGATGGGGCAGCAGATCGTAGGCGGACTGTCCGTCGGTATTGTGCTGGGGGCCTTCGTGATCATTTCAGCCTTCGTGCTGACAGGGATTTACATCCGGTGGGCCAATACCCACTACGACCCAGCCCTAGAAGCCATTCGAAAATCTTTGGCCCATCCGCCATCGGGAGATCTTAAATGAACCCACCCACCACGATCGAACCGTCGGGAACCGCCATCGGGTTCTTTTTTGTGTTTGTCGCCGCCACCATGGGCATTACCTACTGGGCGGCCCGCAAGACCAAAACCGCGTCCGAGTTTTTCGCGGCGGGGGGCGGTATCACTGCAGGGCAAAATGGGATGGCGTTGGCGGGCGATTATATGAGCGCCGCCAGCTTTCTCGGAATCGCGGGCCTTGTGTCCTTGTCCGGTTTCGACGGCCTTATCTATTCGGTCGGTTTTTTGGTCGGGTGGCCCCTTGTGACCTTCCTTGTCGCCGAACCCCTGCGTAATCTGGGCAAATACACCTTTGCCGACGTCCTGGCCGCCCGCCTGCGCCAGCGCCCCATCCGCATCGCCGCCGCGGTCGGTTCATTGTCCGTGGTCAGTTTTTATTTGATTGCCCAAATGGTGGGCGCCGGTGATCTGATCCGCACGCTGTTTGGTCTTTCCTATGAGACCGCCATCCTGATCGTCGGCGCGGTCATGATCTTGTACGTCCTGTTCGGTGGCATGATCGCCACCACGTGGGTGCAAATCATCAAGGCGTGTTTGTTGCTGGCCGGTGCCACCCTGCTGGCGATCATGGTGTTGGCGAAGTTCAACATGAATCCGATCGCCCTGTTTGCAGAGGCCGCGCGCGTGAACGGCGCGGGCATGCTGGCCCCTGGAAAACAGGTTGCCAATCCCATTGACGCCATTTCTTTGGGTCTGGCGTTGATGCTGGGCACAGCCGGATTGCCGCACATCTTGATGCGATTTTATACGGTTCCTGATGCGCGAACCGCGCGCCGGTCGGTGTTTTTTGCGACAGGAATCATTGGGTATTTTTACCTGGTCACCTTCATTTTGGGATTTGGCGCCTCGGTGTTGGTTGGTCAGAAGACCATCCTTGGGGCCAGCAAGGGTGGCAACATGGCGGCCCTGCTGCTGGCCCAAGAACTGGGTGGCAAAAGCCTGCTTGGGTTTATTTCCGCTGTCGCCTTTGCAACCATTTTGGCGGTCGTGGCCGGGCTGACCCTGTCAGGCGCGGCCGCTCTGTCGCACGACCTGTGGGTGTCAGTCGTTCGCAAGGGCCAGGCCGACGAAAAAGAACAACTGCGCGTCGCTCGCATCGCCACGCTGTGTCTGGGTGTGCTAGCCGTCATTCTGGGCCTCGCGTTCAAGGGTCAAAACGTTGCGTTTATGGTCGGTCTTGCCTTCGCCATCGCCGCCAGCGCGAACCTGCCAGCCCTGCTGTTGTCGCTGCTGTGGAAACGGTTCACCACGGCGGGCGCCGTGGCCAGCATGGTGGTCGGGAACCTGTCCGCCATCACCCTTATCGTGCTGTCGCCCACCGTCCAAATCGACATCCTAAAACACACAACCGCCATCTTTCCGCTGAAAAACCCTGGCATTGTCAGCATCCCGCTGTCACTTCTGACAGGAGTGATCGTGGCGTTGATTCGCCCCGCCCCCGCGGACAGCCAGCGCTTCGACGAAATAAAGCGCCGCACAATGTTGGGCGCTGGGCACTAACCAAAGTATATACTGTCGTATATACTTTTGGCTATGACCCAGAAGGCAAAGATCTTTCAAAACGGGGGTAGCCAGGCGGTGCGACTTCCCAAAAACCTCAGATTTCCCGATGGGCAATCTGAGGTGAGCGTTCGGCGTGCTGGTCGGCAGATCGTTTTGGAGCCAGCGGACGAGTGGCCCAAGGTCTTTCTTGATGCCCTTGGCGCTTGGAACGAAGAAATCCAAAAGCCTGCGACCAAAGGGATTGCCACAAAGCGAAACCCTTTCGGCTAATGAAGTATCTGCTTGATACGGATACCATCAGTTTCGCCCTTCGCGGTCAAGGCGGGGTGGCGGAACAGGTGCTTCAGCGTCGACCGTCGCAACTGTCCGTGAGCGCAATTTCGGTTGCCGAACTTCGATTCGGCGCTGACCGTAAGGGGTCCCGTCGCCTCCACGCATTGATCACGGCTTTTCTTTCGCCAATCGAAGTTTTCGCTTTCGATGCGGAGGCGGCACTTCAATTCGGCAGGTTGGGTCACGAATTGGCAGAACGCGGAACGCCCATTGGCGATTTCGATGTCTTGATCGCGGCACACGCGATGTCCCTGAAGCGCACCCTGGTTACGAACAACGGTCGGCATTTTTCCCGGCTCCAAGGGCTGACCATCGAGAACTGGGTCGGGAAGTCATGAACACGGGAAATCTTCGACGCATACATCCTGCGTCCCCCGGTTGCCAATCAGCGGCTGGCTGTCCCCGGGCCTGGTTGTGAAGGGTGCTGGCGATGGGACCCAGGAGAGCGGCACCGACGCCCAGGCCCAGGCGTTCCAAAGAAGGTGCGACGAGGATGGCGTGTGGTCATGAGCGTCACTCTCCCTTGCGGTTTAGGAACGAGGAGAATGTGTAAAGCGCCTGCACCAGCGCCACGTAGTCGCCTCCGGCGTTGGCGTACGCCGCCTGCGCGTTGACCACAGTACAGATGTCCTCGGCTTTGGCCGCGCGACCAGCCAGTACTGCAGCGAGTTCTCGGTAAAGCATCGCTCGGCCACACTAGAGGCCGCCAGGCGCCCGCTCAGCTCGACACCATTCTTGAACGCGCCGTCCTAATTGCCCGAGTCGGCCAGCGCGCCGCTGCTGTCGACCGGCTTGGAACGCAGCTTTCCCGTGTGATCGTACATTTCAAAGGCCAGCCCCAAGGGGTCCATCAGCTTGTGGCAGCCGGCGCAGGCCGGATCCTTGGTGTGAGCCGCCAGCCTGTCCCGCATGGCGGTCTCGGGTCCCGCCGCCGGCAGCGGAGGCACCTGTCCGATGGGCAGCGCCGAGACCGGGCGGCAAAGCACCCTCTCGCTCAGGAAGCGGCCCCGCTTCACCGGCGAGGTCACCTCGGCCTCCGAGAAGGCGGCCAAGAATGCCGGCTGCGTGAGGAAGCCGCGCGTTCGGCCGCAGGAGAATCCACGCGGCGGGCCTCGCCCTTGGGTGCCACCACACCGTAAAAGGGGGCAGTGGCCGCAGTCACCACGGCGGCGGGGGTGCCGAAGACCGCCTTCACGAAGTCGCGGCGGCCGCTGACTTTCAGCAGATCGCTCACGTAGGCATTGGCGTCCGCGAAAAGCCCCTCGCGGCTGTAACCGCTGACGGTCTTGAACACCGACAGCACCCGCTCGTACTCGAAATACTCACGCAGGAAACGGCGCCCGGGCTCGCGGGTATCCAGGCCCTCCATCAGGCGGGCAGCTTGGGCGCGGATCTGCTCGGGCGTGGTCAGCTCGTTGCGCGTAGCGGCCGCCCACAGCTCCTCGTCCGGGGATGGTCGGTCAGCGTGTAGGCCAAGGCGGCGGCGATCTCGTACCGCCCCAGCTTCGTGGTTCCGCCGGGAACCATTTCCGTCCCCTGCTCCACCACGAACAGGGCCTGCGGCGCCGTTAGCATCGATTGCAGCATCAACGCGAGGGCCTCGTTCTCCCCGTGAACAGCAGCTCACCGCGGTCCGCCGCTATCGACGCTGCGCAGTCCGCGACGGCCACTTTGGATCCCGCCGCCAGGCACGAGCCAGCTTTTGCGCGCAAGGCGGTCACGAGCGAAGCGGCCGTAGCGGGAAGCTGTTGCAGCGACTGACGGATCTCGAAGTGGTTCAGGCTTTGGTTGCCTGCGTAGGTGCTGTACTCGTGAAGGTCGGCAGGCTGCAGCGGCACCTCCAGGCCACGCCCCGGAACCTCGCGGCGGGCACTGCTGGTGCGCCCGCCCAGCAGCACGGCGATGGTGTTGCCGTATTGCCGCGGGAACAGCCGCCCCAAACGTCGAGGCCCCACCGGGATCATGCCGCGGCAGTCGGGCGTCGCCCGGAGGGCCGTCGCTGGCGGCACAACGGGGGTACCGGGAGCCGCGCCGGGCCCGGACACCGTCCCCGGCGCAGAGGTCGCATCCCCCGACCGCGTCGACGCCGCCGCCGTGCCCTTCCCGGGGGCTGCACATCCCCGGCGGGGAGCGATAGGGTCCCTGTCTGTTCCTTCGATGGCCCCGGTGCAACCGATGCCCGGGATCAGCGTCAGCGTGAAGAGCAGCGTACCCGAGACAGAGGTGGTGTTCATGGTCCGCGGGGGACAATTCACCGGCGCCCGCTCATGCCCCCCCGCCTTTGGCGATGGCTTTTTTACGGAATTGGCAGGCGACAAGCCTCAATCGGATGTGCTTATCCTTCAGCGCATGTCACGTGGATGGGCTCTGTTTTTTGCAGCAATGGTGGTTGTCGGCTCCTCGGCTGACGGGGCGCTAGCCGGGCCGGGAGGTCCCACACATCTCACCACCGAGTACGCCGCACCGCCCGTCACCCTGGGCCTGGACGATCCCCACCCCCGACTGGCCTGGTGGTCGCCCGTCCAGCAACAGACGGCCTATCAGCTACGTGTGGCCACGTCTTTGAAGGCCTTGCAAGGCGGCGCTGGCCTGCTGTGGGACTCCGGCCGCATCGCTTCGGCAGACAGCACTCAGGTCGACTATCAGGGACCGCCGCTTGCCGCGCGTACGCGCTACTTCTGGCAGGTGCGGGTCTGGGACGAAAACGATCGCGGCTCCCCCTTCAGCCAGCCCTCCTGGTGGGAGACGGGCCTTCTGCAACCCAGCGACTGGACTGGCCGGTGGATTGGCGGTCGGCAGACCCTAGACCACGATTGGGGCGATTTCACGGCCACCTTCGACTTCACGCTGTCCGGAGAGTCCGTCGAGTTTCTTTTCCGAGCCCGTCCGGTCGGGAAGTCCTACGGCGAGACGTATAGCTGGGAAGTGGCCTTGGTGGCTGGAAAGCCAACCCTGCGCGCGCGGGTCCGCCAATACCCGGGCGGCAGAAAATCAGACACCAAGATGACGACCCTGGGGGAGTTCCCACTGGCCACCGACACCCCAGGGTTCTGGGCGCGCAAGCATCAGATGGTGATCGAGGCCATTGGAGATCGGATCAAGACATCTGTGGACGGCAAGGTGATCGGCACCATTGTCGACACCGCTCACGGAAGGGGCACCATCGGCTTTCGAAGCGAGCACCCCAGCGCGGCGATCATTCACCGCGTGGTGGTGACGGTCGCAGGCCGATCGGCCTTCGAGACCGCCTTCGCGGCGGGGGGCAACCCCTTCACCGGTGGCAGCCCGGCAGCTGACGGGCTCGTCGTCGCGGCAGGCGCACCCGGGAAAGACATCATGCTGCCCATCGCCACCCCCGCGCCGCTGCTTCGTAAGGGGTTCGTCCTGCCAAGGGCGGGCATCGAGCGCGCGCGCCTTCATGTCGCCGCCGGCGGCTGGCCCGCCATCACCCTGAACGGGGGCCCGGTGGGCGATGGCCCGATGGAAAACGGGTACACAGACTATGACCGGCGGGTTCTCTACCGCACCTATGATGTGACTAAGGTGCTGAAGGTCGGCGACAACGCGCTGGGGGTCGAGCTGGGGCGGGGCTGGTATGGGCTGGCCGATCCCAACGAGTGGTACTGGCACATGGCCGCCTGGCACGGGCAGCCGCGGCTTCGCGCGCAGCTGGAGATCACGTTCGTCGATGGGACCCGCCAGGTCATTGTATCGGACGACGAATGGCGGACGTTGGATGGTCCCACCACCTACGACTCGCTGTACGGCGGCGAGCACCACGATGCCCGGCTGTCACCGAGGGGCTGGCGCGCAGCCGGCTTCGACGACCACGCCTGGGGCCGGGCCACACTGGTCGACGAACCGAAGGGGGCGATCGTGGCCGCTCAGCTCGAGCCAATCAAGCGCGTGGGGTCGATCAAAGCGGTCACCATCAGAACCCCAAGGCCGGGCGTACACGTGTTCGACTTTGGTCGCGTCATCGCTGGCACAGTGCGGATGAAAGTCTCCGGCCCTCGCGGCCAGACCGTCTCCCTGATTCACACCGAGAAACTGCGCGCCGATGGCACCGTCGATCCCGAGCAGCGGCTCATCGACACCCAGATCCAGACCGATCGATACACACTGGGCGGTGGCGCGCCGGAAGTCTGGGAGCCCGCCTTCAACTACAAGGGCTTCCGCTACGTGCAGGTCGAGGGGTTTCCGGGCCAGCCAAAGATCACAACACTCCTTGGCAACGTCATTCACTCCGCGGTGGGCTCGCACGGAACCTTCGACGGTGGCAATCCGCTGCTGAACAAGATTCAACAGGCCGCGCGCAACACGCTTTTGAACAACACCCACGGCTTCGTGACCGACACGCCTACCTACGAGAAGAACGGCTGGACCGGGGACGCCCAGGCATCGTCGCTGGCGGCGGTGCTGAACTTCGATATGGCCCGCGTCTGGACCAAGTGGCTTGCGGACTTCCGGGATGCCCAGTCGGAAAAGGGAGAGATACCCGAGATCGTCCCCACCACTTCGTACTACGGCTACGAGCACACACCCGGCTGGAGCGCGGTCGAGGGACCGACCCCGTCCTGGGACGCGGCCACCTTCGTCCTGCCCTGGGAGCTATACACCCACCAGGGCGACCGTCGCATCCTAGACCGCATGTACGACACTCACAGGAGGCTGGTCGACTACACCGGAACCTTCATCAACGCCGAGAACGGCTACACACACAACCGGGGCCTGGGCGAATACTCCAGCGCGGGGCCCGCCGGACCCATCGACGCGACCGCAGTGGCCTACTTTTACTTCATGACCGACCGGCTGGCGAAGAGCGCCGGGTTGCTGGGCAAGGGCCCGGACACAGCCCGGTACCGAACGCAGGCTGACAAGATCCGAGACGCCTACAACGCCCGCTATTGGGACGCCGAGCAGAAGATCTACCGGACCAGGAACCAGCCCTACTCGCAAACGCAAAACACGCTGCCTCTGGCGTTTGGCATGGTCCCGGCGGGGAACGAAAAGGTGGTCGTCAGCCGCTTGAACGATGACCTGGTGGCCCGGAAGTACCACCTGTCGGCGGGGATCTACGCTAGCAGGTTCCTGCTCACCATCCTCGGCGACTACGGCTTCGTGGACACGGCTTACCAGGTCGCCACGCAGACCACGTTACCCAGCTGGGGCTGGTGGATTGCCAACGGCCACGCCACGATGTTCGAGGGGTGGAGCCTCGACTCACGATCGCACGATCATCATTACTGGAGCCTCATCAGCTCCTGGTTCTTCCAGAGCCTGGCGGGCCTTCGACCGGGCCCGGATGGCCCGGGGTACAAGACGGTGATGGTCAAACCGGCGGTGCCCAAGGGCCTGCAGCGGGCAAGCGGAACCCTGGCCACCCTTCGAGGACAGGTCGCCTCGTCGTGGACCCATGGAAGCGACGGCAGCTTCCGGCTGCGCGTGGCGATTCCCGGCAACACGTCGGCAGAGGTCTGGGTTCCCGGCGCGACGGCGACGGCGACGGCCAACGCCCGCTTTGTTCGCCAGGAACCAGGATACGCCGTCTACCGGATGCGGTCCGGGAAGGCGACCTTCCTCTCGCGCTTCTGAAGGGCGCTGGTCACGGCGGCTTGCCCAGGTAGGTGAACGCCTCGGCCTGGGTGACGGCCACCAGCAGCTCACGCAGGTTGTGGTTCCGGGCTGCCAGCAAGGTCGAGAGCTGCCCGAATGGCGCGCTCGTCCTCGGGCACTTCGACCCAGGATGCCCATCCGCTGGGTGGCCCCGGGTGCACCCGTCGGCGCCAGCTGCACCCGTGCAAAAGTGGTGCTCAAGGCGCGGGCGCCGGGGATCCCGAGGCGCTGGTGGATAGGGTCCCTTGCTGCCGGTACAGCCACGACGATGGACGAGCAAACCAGTCCCATGACGATCCCTCAGCGCGGGCGGTGAGAAAATCGGCGCTGCCCGCGTCGAGACGAATCGGCTCGTCCAGATCGCGCTCTCCTTCAGACCAGACGGCCAGGGGGTCGCGGCCCGCGTGGGCCTCGGCCACACCGCGAAGGTCCGCAGGACCCCGCGCCCCTTCCCGCCGCGCAATGCTGGGCGCTGGCACTAAACAAACAGCCCTACACGATCCGAACAATCCAACATTTCAGGTGCGCGGTTTCGGGAACTCCCAACAATTCGGGGTGATCCGCTCCCGCGCCTCGGCGTTCGACAACCTGGACTGAACGCCCCGAATCCCCCGCGGCCTCAACCACCAAATCATCAAAATGCGCGCGTGACACCCGGCCCGAACACGAACACAGGACCGCGAGGCCCCCTTTTGCGGTGAGGCGCATACCCCGCAACATGACTTCCTTGTAGGCACGATCGGCGGCGGCGGGGCCGCTTTGGCGTTTGGCAAAAGCCGGGGGATCGATAACGACCACATCAAAAATCACATTTTCGGATTCGAGGCGACGCAACAGATCGAAGGCGTTTTCACAACGGACTTCCATATTGGGCAGACCGTTGCGGACGGCATTGGCCGTCGCACGGGTGACAGCGGCGGGGTTTTCGTCGGTCGCCAGGACCAGGCCGCCTCGACGGGCCAGTGCCAGTGCAAATCCGCCATGATACGTGAACGCGTCCAGCGCACGGGCACCCCGCGGGGCCAGGGCGGCAACCCGGGCGTGATTGTCGGCTTGATCAAGGAAACCACCGGTTTTGCCGTCGATCAACAGATCAGCAAAGAGTTCATTGTCCCCAAGGCGATAGACAATTTCGGTAGCCCCTGTCCCGGCAAGGATTCCAGAAAACCGAGGCAGATCTTCAAAATCGCGGGCCGACCCATCGTCCCGGGACACCACCAGGCGGACGCCCAACCGGCGCATCAATAGATCCGCGATGCGTTCACGGTGCGCATTCATGGCGACTGATGCGGTCTGCATCACCGCCGCGTCCGCGTAGACATCGACAAACAACCCGGGCAGGCCGTCGCTTTCCCCGTGCACCACGCGGTACGCATCCCGATCCCGGCCAATCCCCCCCCGGCGCGACAGGGCGGCGCCCAGCCGATCGTCCACCACCGCCAGCAAGTCATCAATGACATGGCTGCTGTCCCCGTCCACCATGCGAAGGGCTAGGCGGGCGCGGGCCGCCCACGTCGCCGTGCCGAGGGGACGTCCCCGTTCGTCTTGCACCCGCACAAGGGTCGGCCCGCCGTCGCCCGCGTCCTTGTCGGGTCCCCTGACAACGTCCTGCCGAAACACCCACGGGTGTCCCGCCGAAATCCGGGCCCGCCCGCGGGAGGTGACGACGACGCTGTCAGAACTGGACGGCAACGCCCAAACTCGCGTCGAAAATCATCAGGGATCGATATAACCCGTTGCCGTGCGGCAACCCGGTCCACCCTGTCAAGAACCCCAGTTCAGGGCCAAACCCCAGCCAATCAAACAGGTAATAACGGGCGCCAACTGCGGGGCGCAGCGCAAACCCCAGGGTTGCTTCTTCACCGGTGGGGAAAAAATACATCGGCCCGGCTGACAATTTCAGATAGGGCACAACCGGCACGTTCATGCGCAACCGATAGGTCACCCCGGCTAGGACTTCGACCGCGCTATTCAGTTCGGCGGTGCAGGAACCACATTTGTCCGTGGATTGTAAGAAACCCGGCGCCGACCCGACGTCCTGAAATCCCACCCGCAGATCCAGCCACAACCCCCCATAGGACTGATACCCATAGCCAACGGCACCCCGGAACGCGCCATAAAAATTCGCCTTCAATAGGGCGGCCTCGACCACCAATTCGTTGTCTTTTAAGAAGGGGTGGGGGCCCCGCAGGAAATCATCGGCGTGGACAACCGACGACGACGCTAACCCCAGCATCAGGACAGGTCCCAACAGCAATGCGCGACGCAGGCCAAACATGGACGCGCAGCATACGCTACCGGTTAGCGATCCAGGTCGGCCGTGAAAATGGCATCATGCCGGGATGGGCAGCCAAACCATGCAGCGCGCGCGTTGGGCCACGGTGGCCACGATCATCATTCTGGCGTCGGGCTGTGCCCGACCGTATTCAGGGCCGAAAACCCTGGCGGCGATAGGCGCGGCTGTGCTTGTGACCAGTGGCACCTTGTGGGTTGTCGGACGTCACAGCGACAGCATACGCACAGGAAACGTCGGGGCCGGGGGGGTCGTCTTAGGCGCTGGGGCCGTCATCGGCTCGGGGGCGTGGATGGCGTCGTCCATCTCTTGCCAGGCGGAACCCGACTGCCCCGAGGGGGAAGAATGCAAAGAAATACCCGCCCCGCCTGGCGGCGTTCCCTACAAACAGTGCATGCACCGCTAACGGCGGTTGAACGTGGGAAAATAGGCGGGCGCGACGATGGAAACCGGAGGCGGGGTCCCGACCGACCCAGGTTTTTTCTCGTCATAAGCCCCGTTGCGCAGATTTTCCCCAACGCCCATCTCCCACAACAGGCCCATCCCCACCAACGACAGGCCACCTATAAACACCGACGCGCGGGAGAAGCGGTTCCATCGCAATCCCGAGGCGTTTCGCTCGTTGTAATCGCTGCCCGTCACCTTGCCCGCCGCCAGATCGTCCCGCAGCGACGATTCCTTGTTCGCGCTGACGAAGGCCGATCCGATGGCCACGGCAGCCGATCCAACCGCCACGGCCAGCAACACCGTGCGCGCAGTCCCGTTACCTGATGAACGCCCCGGCCCCGCAGATCCACACCCCGCCGAGAGCAGCAAAAGGGGGCTAAGGACACACGCCACCAGCCGAATCGACAAATCCATTAGTCGATCCCTCCCGCGTCGGGCCCGGGCTGCGGCATGCCGCCATCTAATGACGGAAACCCACACCCGCTGCGACCACAAATATAGTTCGACGGACAGTCCTTGGGCCCTGCGCAGGTTTTCTTGACGCACAACCCGCCGACGCAGCCCTGCGCCAAAGGGCAATCGTTGTCGGGAACCGCCGTGGTCGTGCAGGCCAAGGGTTTATTCCCATCTAAGGGCGGCGGATCGTAACAGCCGAAGCCGATGGCCATCGCAGCTAAGGTTCCTAGAACTAAATGGCGAAAGAACACAGGAGGGTTCTATCACCCCGCCTTGGGGCCGTCACCAAGGACAAAAAAGTTGCGACGGCCGTCAGAAATCCCTTCCACTGGCCCCACTAACACAACATGTCCCATTTCGTAACACGCCGAATCCCTGAGTTTCTGGTTGTCGGCGCGGCACCGTTGCTTTTTGGGGTCGTGCTTGGGTGCGCCGGGACAGTGGAGGGCGAAGAACTGGGGCCGGACGGCCGGGTCATGTCGATGCCGCGTCGGTCCAGTCCAGGACCGACCACGGGGGGCCCCTCGGCGCTGCCCGACCCGGTCACCCCCACCACAGGGGCGATGACCCCCGGCGGCATGGTCCTGTCAGGCACCAGGCCCCGCGCGGGGGTCGTCCCCCTGCGGCGGCTGGCGCGGGCCGAATACAACAATTCGCTTCGCGACTTACTAGGCGAAACCGGGGAGCCCGCCAACGATTTTGCGAGCGACACCACGGGCCAATCCGGGTTCGACGAAGGGGCCTTGGTATCCGGCGGCGAATTCGATCGCATGATGGATACGTTCGAACGGCTGGCGCGGACCCTCATCGATAGCCGTCTGGCCACGATCACAACCTGCGATCCCGCGAAATCAAGCGACGATAACTGTGCGGCAGAATTCATCACCCGCCTGGGTCGCCGCGTGTACCGGCATCCGCTTAGTATCGACGAGCAAAAAGATCTGACCGCCGTCTATCAGGACGCGCGAAAAACCCTGGGACTCGATTTCAAGAACGGCCTGCGTCTGACGTTGCAAGCGATGCTGGCCTCGCCCCGGTTCAATTACCACTGGCCTCTAGGCGACAGGTTGCCCAAACGTGATGGCGACCTTTTGCAACTGGACGGCTTCGAACTGGCGTCAAGGTTGTCATTTTTTCTGTGGCAGACCACGCCTGACGATCTGTTGCTGGACGCCGCCGAAAAAGGCGAATTGGCGACCCCGGCGGGCGTCATGAAACAGGCGCGCCGCCTGCTGGCAGATCAGGTCCGGGCCTCCCGCGGGGCCCGCGGATTTTTCCAGGCGTGGCTGGATATTGATGGACTAGAAATTAAGGATCGCGAAGCACCCGCGGATCCAAAACTGGGCCTGGGGTCCGGCATTCACGCGGCCATGGTTCAAGAAACCCTGACCTTCGCTGACGATCTGGTGTTGGGGATGGGGGATCGGAAGTTTCAAACTCTGTTGACGTCCAACCAAACGTTTTTGAACGAAGGTTTGGCTAAAATATACGGGGTGCCCGGCATTACGGGAAAAGATCTGCGCCGCGCCGCCGTTAACAGTGACGAACGTGCGGGCATCCTGACCCAAGCCGCGTTTCTTTCGGCCACCAGCACCACCCCACGCGCCACCATCATCAAACGGGGACGTTTTTTATTTGAACGCCTGGCCACCTGCGCCGCCATCCCCGCTCCCGAAGGCATGATCCCCGAAGCTCCCGACGTTGACGGCACGGTTCGGGAACAACTGGCCGCCCACAGTGCAAACGGCGTGTGCCGCGCCTGCCACAGCTTGATGGATCCCATCGGGTTCGCCCTGCAGGGGTTCGACAGCGTGGGCCGGGTGCGCACAAAGGATGAAAAAAATCGCCCCCTGGACACGACCAGCATCCTGCCGGTTGGCGACCGCATGTTGTCCTTTACGGGCGCGGTTGACCTGGCAAGACAACTTGCCAACCTGCCCGAAAGCCAACGTTGCTTTAGCAAACAGGTCTTTCGCTATGCCCTGAAGAAACCGGTCACGGGTGACGACGAGGCGTCCGCCACGGCCCTAGGCGATTTGTTCTTGAAAGGTGGACAGGACATTCGCGAACTGCTGCTGTCGTCCACCCAGATTTTTTCGTTTTATTTCCGTGCCCCGTCCAAGGGAGAGGTGTTGCAATGAAAAAACCTCTGTCGCGTTGGGAACAACAACGCCGTCAATTCCTAAAAGGTATGGGACTGGGCATCGGCATGATTCCGCTTTTGTCGGAAACCCGCGCCCAAGCGGCGGCCGCAGGACGTGGTCGGTTCATCGGAATGATGAAGGGCAACGGGTGCCGATCCCAAGACTTCTGGCCGACCTGGGCTGACGGGCGCCCCGTGGACGGGAAACTGGACACGGCGACACTGCCCTATTGCACCAAGCCGCTTGACCCTTATAAGAAGCAGATCATTTTCCCGGACGGGATTGCCATTCGCAATTGGCTGAAATCCGAGGGCAACACCACGGGAGACAACGGCAACGCCCACCACAACTGGGCCTCCACCCTGACGGGTGAATTGCCATCCGATCGCCTGTTGACCGCGGGTGGCTGCAATTTGAACACGACCCCCCCGGGGTGTCGCATGCTGGCGGGTTCAGCGTCGATTGATTGCTACTTGGGCCAGGAATTCCAAAAACAAGATCCGTCGCTGCGTTTGTCTTCTTTGAACGTGGGGGTCATGGGTTCAACATCCGTCACCGGTTTGACCGTTGGATCGTGGTTCGGAAACGAGAAGCCCAACACCCACGAAAAAAATCCCTACAAACTGTTCGACACGGTATTCGCTGGGCGTGATCTATCTGGCAAGGGCAGCCCCGATGCCGACCGAAAGTTTCGCGAACGGATGCGAATTTTAGACTTTGTCGGAAAGGACATCGAACGGTTCGGCAAACGCATGGGCCAAGAAGATCGTCTGATGCTGGGCGCCCACCTGGACACGGTGGGCATGCGACAAAAACAGCTTAAATCGCTATTGGAAACACCACTGACCTGCGCCAAGCCCACCATCGAACAAGGACTTGGGATCATCGAAGCGAATTCTGACAAACTTGCAAAAATTATGGTGGACCTTTTGGTGGACGCCATGAAATGTGGCCTAACCCGCAGTGGATTTTTCACGCTTTTTGACACCAATGCCTACGATATCTATTACTCCTGGTTGAAAAACATCAATCCGAATTTTTCGGATTCCAAGACACCCGGCCTCAAGGTCAGCGAATTCCCTGTCCTACATTTCCATTCGATGACCCACGGCGCGGGCAAGGAGCCTGGCACCCAGATGTATAAGGATGCCAACCGCTGGCACATCGAACAGGCCGCTTATTTGCTCAAACGCCTG
>JAYUUT010000321.1:0-5300 GCA_043754455.1 Myxococcales bacterium | reverse complement strand
AACGCCCGCGCAACCTGGTGGGGCGCGGGCAAAAATACCGGATTGGCCCTCGTGCCCGTGGCCAGGTGCCCCTTCTGTGACAGGATGCGATCGTTCTCTTCGGCGAAAGCGGCGGATTCGACCAAGTCGTCTGCTGAGAACCAGGAGGCGTCCCCGGCGTCAGCGACACGCATCATCGGATGCCAGATGAAGGGCACGTAACTGATGGCGCACCACAGGCCCAGCGGAAAAAGGAACGAGAACACCGCTAAAAGCGCCCTCGTCCGTGGTGACACCACGCCCTGGATTCGCAGCCAGGGGCGGCGTTTCCTGGTGTTCACTCTCATGTGCGTTTAATTGCCCAGGGCTTCCTTGGACAGTGATGGGTCGATGTAGTCTTCCACCTTCTGCGACTTCCCGTAAACCTTGTTTGCCACGTTAAAAGCATCGGCGACCTTGCCGCTGCCATACAGGGAATCCAGAGAGTCCTTTTTCTGGAAGCGTTCCATGGCTTCCGCGGGCGACAGGAACCGTGTCCCCGGCAAGAACTTGGCGTAGTCCACCGGCGGGACCCCCGCACGTCCGGCCATGATTTTAACGGCTTCGTCCTTGTGGGCGGGATCGTTGACGAACCCGACGATCCGGTTCCACACCTTGACAACCTTCACCCAGTCCGCACGCCGCTGGGCCAGGCTCTTAGGGCTCACACAAACCAGGTCGTAAATCAGACCCGGAAGATCTTTGCTGGTCAGGATCGCCTTGGCGCCCGGGACAGCCTTCAGGGCCTGGCCCGCGTTCGGTTGCCAGGCGCCGATGGCATCGACGTCGCCTGACGCCAGCGACTGCGCCGTCTGGTGGGTGGGAACCGCCACAAGCTTAACGTCGCTTTCCTTCATGCCGACTTTCTCAAGTCCTTTGGCCAAAAGGAGGTGTTCCACGAGTCCGATTTCCAGACCGATCTTCTTTCCCTTGAGGGCCTGCAACGTAGGAATGCCCTTCTTGGCGACGATCATGTCGTTCCCATTGCTGTAGTCGGTGATAAGGATCGCCACGCTGCGGGCCCCCGGCGCGCCCGTCACCAGTGCGTCCCCCATCGTCATCATCACCGCGTCCACCTTATTGGCGGCGAACGCCTCCATAGATGGCGCATATTCGAACCAGGAAAACTCGACATCAACACCCGCCTCTTTGAACCAACCTTTTTGGACTCCGATTTCAAAAGCGGTCCAACCCGGCCAATCTGAAAAGCCGATCTTCAACGGACCTTTGCCCGATTTGGCCGACGGCTCTTTGGCACCGGGAGCCGCGTGGCCCGTATTCACAAAAGACGCGACGCCGAACACGCTTAGAAGAAGTGTCGCGGCGGCCATCGTGCATAAGTAGAGTGGCCCGGTTGTTTTGCTTTTCATGGGCCGCCAGCGTACGCAGATCGGGTTCCCAGTCGATGTCGCCAATGTTAATGTTGGGTAAACAATTTGTGGCGGTATCTCGGAAGCCGACGGCGACGTGAAGGCTCATGCCTTGGCGCTGCCAGGAAGTTGCCTCAAAACAAACCGCGCTAGGGATATTGCAAGGATCCTGTTATCTGGTTGTAATTTCCGCGGGAACCGGTTTGATTCTGGTGCTCCATGTCAGCATCAACCGCGCATTGCTGGGGTATCCGAAGAAGGTTCATCTCCGACGCCCACCCCTACGAGAAATGGATGGTGGGCTCTGGAGCGGCCGCGCTGCTTTACGAAATCATTCTGCAGAAGGTGTTCACCTTCATTCTCGGGGGATCGCTGCTGTCGGCGACCGTCACCATCAGCGCGTATATGGCGGGGTTGGCGCTGGGATCGGTGCTTATGGGGCGCGCCGCCGCCTCGATCGGTTCCGAACGCGCCACCTTGCGCCTCTACGGAGTGATTGAACTGGGCATTGGTGTGTTGGGCGTGTCCACGGTGGTTTTGTATCACCTGGGACGCGGCGCCACCGACAGCTTGTGGGCGCCCCTGGCAGCGATGGGCCTCGCGCCGCGGATCCTGATCTGTTTTTTCGCCCTGTTGCCCATCACCACTCTCCTCGGTGGCACCTTCCCGGTCATCGCCCGGGCCTGTTTCCTGCTGGCCCCTACGCCTGACTCTCGGTCCCCGACGACGCGCGCCCTTTACGGCGCCAACCTGCTCGGTGCTTCCCTGGGGGTGGGTGTGGGCTCCTACCTGGTCATCCCGAGCTTCGGACTTTGGGGTGCCGCCGCCTTCGGTTTCATATTGAACGTCTTCGTTGCTCTAAGAGCACTGTGGCGCGCGGCCTCGGCGTCCCGATCCCCCGTACAGAACGTCGATGAGCCCAAGCCGACCGCCCCCGCGGTGCAGGCCGCTGCCCTTCGCCGTTATCTGGTTCTTGCTTTCCTTTCTGGGTGCGTCCTTTTTTCTCTGGAAATCCTCTGGACCCACCTGCTGGGCGCTGTTATCGGCACCAGTGTCTACGCGTTTTCCAACATGCTGCTGTCCGTACTCGTGTCCCTGTGCGTGGCGGCCTATCGGACGGACGATCGCTCCGCGTCGCTCAGCACGCTTTTATGGATAGGCGCCCTTCGACTGTCTCTTTCTATCGCTCTTTTGGCCCTGGCCTCCTTCGTTTTCGCCGTGGTCGGTATCCTCGATCCCGGATTTACCGTGCGGGAAATTACGCGTCTTTCGGTGGCCGTCGCGCTGATCGGCCCGGTGGCGGTCACCATCTCTCGCATCTTCCCGCGATTGCTGGATGACGTCTCCGAAAATCAAAGCTGCGCCGCCGTGGGACTGCTGACAGCTGTAAACACCATCGGCTGCTTGGTGGGGCTCCTTGTCGGGCGCTTCGTCCTGATATCGGGGGTGGGAAGCGCCAACTCACTTCGTTTAATCGTGGGATTGCTGGTCGTCGGCAGCATGTGGTTTGGCGGGGGGGCGGCCCGGTCCTTAGCGGACAACACACGCAAGACCCGACGCTTGCTGCTGTTTGTAGCGGCGGCGGCCTTCGTTCTTCCCACTTGGCGCCCTTCCTGGTTCCTTTCAGGACGAAACATCTACTTTTCACTGAACTCGGAGGGTGATTTTCACAAGATGCTCTACACCGCCGAAGACGCCGAATCCGGCTTCGTCACGGTACACGAGACCGCACAAAAAGAGATCGAGTTGCGGACCAACGGTAAGTTCGAAGGCAACAACACCGAAGAAATGATCCCTCAACTTGCCTTCGGGTATTTGCCCTCCGTGCTGACGCAGAAAACCGACGCTGCCTTCCTGATCGGATTGGGCACGGGGGTCACCTTGAAAGGCCTGGCGGATTTTCCCTTCAAGCGGCTGGACCTGGCCGAACGTTCAATGCCCATCGTTCATGCCGCGCGGACCTATTTTTCGGAGATCAACGGGAACGTCCTTGCGGATCCTCGGGTAACCCTTCTCCACGACGATGGGCGCAACGCCCTTCGCCTCAGCCAACAGCGCTATGACGTCATTTCCATCGAGATCACCAGCATCTGGTTCGCTGGCGCCGCCGATTTGTACTCGCGTGATTTCTACAAGGTCGTCAAAGAACGCCTGGCCCCGGGCGGTGTTTTCCAGCAATGGCTGCAACTGCACCATATGCGCATGCAAGATATGTGGGTCGCTCTGAACACCGTTCGGGCGGAATTTTCGCACGTTGCGCTCTGGTTCTCAGGGGGCCAGGGACAGATCATCGCCTCGCAAAGTCCCATTTCGGTCGACTGGGACCGCCTGCGCGCTGATAGGTCAGGACACGGCGGCCTTAAAATGAATCAAAACGCGCTATTTCGTTCCGTGGGATCTCTGTTACTTGATGAACGGGGGATAGACGAATATCTGGCCTACGGCAGAAGCAAAATAGGGGACGCCCTGGCATCGCTGATGGTGGCCTCAGATCTGTGGCCCTATCTCGAATACGCCACTCCGCGGGGGAATGCCCTCTCCTTAACCGATCGGCTCAACGTTCACTACCTACGCGAGCTTATCAACCGTCGCACGCCAGTGCCGGTTCGCGGGGGCGCAGCAATGGCGCAGGATCCCCTGTTCCCTGTGGCGCGCGCCTACTTCGATCAACGATGTGACGACGCCACCCGACTGGCCGCAGACCTGCCTTTTAAAATCGCCAAGGGGCTGGATATTTTTTCCACCTGCCAGCCCTGGCTTTTGGTTCCCAGTACTACGAAACGCTGACCGAGAGTCACACAAACGGCCCCCAGAGGACCCTCGTCGACTAATTCCGAAAGTCGTGCGGCCCCTCCTGGCGCCAATCACGCCACGCGTGGGCGCAGGACATAAAAATCGATGTCGCGGGTGCGGGTCGAGCCGGGTTTTTCAGGCAGATCCAGGGAGAACCTGTCACCGTTGGGCTTCGCGGCCAGTAGTTGTTTTCCGTATTTACTGTCCTCGACCAAACCCGGGCTTCGGGCGCCCATGGTGTTGATGTGGGGGCGGCCTTTGGCATCGGGGGCGACGTTTGTGACGATTTCTATATGTGCCCCCGTGGGGCCGCGGGTGCCCAGGGCATCGGCGACCAACAGGTCGCCAGGCCGCAGTTGCGACAGATCGGTGACGCGGTCGAAATGTTGGCTGTCGTTGGGCCAGCGTTCAGCGTCCTGGTAGTGGGTGAACACCGCGCCATCCCAGCCCTTGGCCGTCGTGGTCGGGGGGCAAAGGCCGGCTTGGAACATCAAATCTCCAACGAAAAGCGTGTCCTTTCCGCGGTGGCCGTTGGTGCCATCAATGCTGGGGTTTAGGCTTTGGTGTTGGACCGCCGTTGCGAAAGACGCGCGGGTTTCGGGAGATCCAAAGGCGGCCCGGACCGCGGCTAGAAACGCAACAGCAACCGAAGGCCCGGCGGGGCCGTCGGCGAACGGGGTGGATAGCGCCGGCGGATCTATGCCATCGGCCCCAGGCCCGATGAGCCGATTCCCGAGGGCCGGGTCACCTACAGAGAGGCCCGAGGTGGTAAAGACAGCTGCGGCGCGAGATTCCGGGGCAATACGCATGAGGTCACCTGGTGCAAGGGGAGGGATCCCCAAGGCATCGGCCCGGAATCAAGGAAGTTTCCTACTAAACCACGATATATCTGAACTTTAATGAAACAGTTTCCCAAATTTGGGCACTCACCCGTGGATATAGTTAAACGCCAAATACGAAGGTATTTCCAATGAGCGAAGGTTCGGCTACATCGCAACTGGTTCAATTCAATGACCTAGCCCCGACAACCGGTCGTCGCCGTCGGTTTACGTCCGACGAAAAACGAATTTTGCTTACCCAGGCTGACGCGGCTGGTGAAAGCATGTCATCGATTGGGCG
>JAYUUT010000320.1:0-14029 GCA_043754455.1 Myxococcales bacterium | reverse complement strand
CGTACGACGGCCTTGATCCCCGCCCTAGGACGTGGCGCGCATCGCCGAATCAAGAATGGCATTCACGAAAGGTGGCGAATCCGAGCTGCCGAACCGTTTGGCCAGTTCCACAGCCTCGTTGATGGCCACCCGTGCAGGGGTGTCACCGCCCAGCCTCAGTTCATGCAACCCCAAACGTAGAATATTTCGATCCACCATGGCCATGCGTTCCACCCGCCAGGTGCGGGATATTTCGCCTAGTTGACGGTCTAGGTCAGGCCGCGCCGCCAGAACCCCGCGCACTAGGCCGGTTACAACTTCCCTATCGAAGGACTCAGTTGTTGGTAGAGCTTCGGATTCTTCGCTACCGGCAAAATTGTCTTCGTACAGTTTTACGGCCTGTTCCGCCGTGATAGACGGGGTGGCGTCAACCGCGCACAGAATTTGAAGCGCGACTTCGCGCACGCGTCTTCGGGGGTTGCCCATCGGGCTCCTATTTCAGCCCTGCAAAAAGATTTGCCATTTCAATTGCCACCAGCGCGGCATCAGCGCCGCGGTTGCCTGCCTTGCTGCCTGCACGTTCGATGGCTTGCTCGATGGTCTCGCACGCCAGGACACCTAGCCCCACACCCACCTTGCCTTCGGCCGCGATACGAGAGATTCCCGAGGTGGCTTCGCCCACCACAAGATCGAAATGTGCTGTGGCTCCGCGGATTACGATGCCTAGGCAAATAGCGCCCTGAAACCGACCCGAATCCACCACACGGCGCAAAAGCCCTGGCAGCTCGAAGGCTCCGGGGCATCGAAAAATTTCGACATCGTCTTCGCTCGCTCCCGCGCGTTTCAAAGATCCGAGGGCGCCTTCGACCAATTTATCGACCATGAAATCGTTGAAACGTGACGCCAGGATGGCGAATCTCTTGCCATCGGCACGCAGGCTACCTTCGTGGATCTTGGTCATCAGGTGGACTCCTCTTCGCGCAGCGGCAGGATAACGGCGGACGGACGGGATGGCACACACTCCACCACCTGAAGCCCGTACCCATCAAGGCCCGCGATGCGCCGGCGGTTGTTGGTCAGGAGGCGAATGGTGCGCAGGCCCAGATGTGACAGGACCTGGGCCCCTAGGCCAAAATCGCGCAAAGGCGTAGCGGCAGGCGACGCTGCGTTGGATGTCACGTCGGGAACCAAACTGGGTAGGTGGCGGGGGACCACATACAGCAATACGCCCCGGCCTTCAGCTTCGATCATGCGCAGCCATGACACAGGGCCATCGCTGTCCGATCCCAGTCCGAACACATCGCGCGCGGGGCTGACGGTTTGCACGCGCACAAGGGTGGGATCGTCGGGCCGCAGATCCCCCAGCACCAGGGCCAGGTATTCCGTTTCCTCGACGTCGGTCGTGTAGACAAGCGCGCGAAAATCGACACTAACCCCGCGTGGGCGAACGGTTGCTTCGGACACACGCCGAACCAGAAGTTCACGCTGCATCCTGAACTGTATCAGGTCGGCTATCTTTACGATGCCCAGGCCATGCGTGGCTGAAAACGCCTGTAGATCGGGGACGCGGGCCATTTCCCCATCGTCGCGCATGATTTCGCAGATCAGGCCCGCAGGTTCCCGGCCGGCCAACCGGGCCAGGTCGATGGCGGCTTCCGTGTGGCCCGATCGCACCAGGACCCCTCCCCGTTTTGCACGTAGAGGGAAAATATGGCCTGGGATCACCAGATCCTCGGGCCGAGTCTGTGGGGCCACCGTGGTCAACACCGTGTGGGCGCGTTCGCGCGCAGAAATGCCGGTCGTGATGCCTTCGCGTGCGTCGATGCTGACCGTGAACGCGGTGCCCCGCTGCGATCGGTTTTCCGAGGCCATCATGGGCAACCCCAGCGCTTGGACGCGTTCTTCGGTTAACGCCAGGCAGATCAGGCCCCTGCCATACCGGGCCATGAAATTGACCGCCTCGGGCGTGACCAGATCACCTGCCATGGTCAGATCGCCCTCATTTTCCCGATCTTCGTCGTCAACCACGATCACCATACGCCCAGCACGGATCTCGTCCAGGGCCTGGGGAATGGTCAGCGGTGGCTTGGGCGCGTTGGTCAACGTCGTGGTCTCCTTGCGGATCTGGTTCGAGTTATGAGCGATCCACGCCGCCCGTCAAGCAACCTGGCTACCTGTTTGGCCAGCATGTCGACTTCAAGGTTCACGGGATCCCCGGCCCGCCTTTGTCCCAGGGTCGTCACCGTCAGGGTGTGGGGAATCAACATGACCTGGAAAGACCCGCCACGTACGCGGTTCACAGTCAGGCTGACACCATCGATGCTGATGGATCCTTTGGCGGTGATTAACGCCGCCAGGGCTTTAGGGGCCGTCACGACCAGCTCAAAAGCGTCGCCCACCGCGCGCGCGGATTTCACCCGGCCCATGCCGTCGACGTGGCCCGCCACCAGGTGTCCACCCAGGGGATCCCCGGCGCGAAGCGGACGCTCCAGGTGCACTTGATCGGTCGCCACGAGCGAACCTAGGGTGGTAACGGCCAGGGTTTCCGGCCCCAAATCAGCCTCGAACCAACGGCCGCGCTTGGCCACCGCGGTTAAACATACGCCATTGACAGCGACGCTTCCGCCGATTGGCACCGTACGCAGATTCAAATCGGACACGATCCTAACGCGCCGCGATCCTCCAGGTTGTGTTCGCGCAAACTCAACCCGCCCGGTGGTTTCGACGATGCCCGTGAACATGAACCGCTAAATTATAGCCTGGGGCGACGTGTGACAACGCGCCCGCTGACAAGTATGTCCGGGCCAAGGGGGGTGGAATCGATGTGGTCAAGGCGCAGGCCGCCGGTCCAGCGGGCGCCGGACGACGATGACAGGGGGACGCCGGCTCCAAACATCACGGGCGCAATAAAAAAGGCAACCTCATCGACCAAGCGGGCGGCGATAAAAGCGCCGTGAATCCGGTTTCCGCCCTCGACCAGCACGGATTGGAGCCCCCGTTTGCCGAGCGCGCGTAAGACCACGGAAATTGGGACGCGTCCTTGCCGGCCCGGGGATAATAGGACAACGTCGCCACCCGCCTTTCGCAGGGCCTGGTGGCGGCGGTCAAAGGCGCGGCGCAAAGGTGCGTCCAGATCCTTCGGGTCCGCGGCAATCAAGACGGGTGAAACCGCCCCCGGTGTTTCGATTCGCAATATGCGGGCGCGGGGGGACGTATGCAGTCGCGTGTCCAGAACCACACGCATTGGTTGCGGGGCGCGCAGTTTTCCTGGCACCCGCGCCGTCAACAAGGGGTCGTCAGCGTGGACCGTGCCAACGCCCACCAAAATGGCGTCGTGGGCGGCGCGCATCTGGTGGGCGCGCTTCTGGGCAGGCCCGCTGCTTATCCAATGGATGTGGCCCTTGCGCTGGTTTGGCGGGGCTGTGAATCCGTCCAGCGTGGTGGCCGATTTCAGCGTGACGTGGGGACGGGCGTCGCTTATCCAGCGAAAAAAACCGCGATTCTGAGTCTTGGCTTCGGACTCTAGGCAGCCCACCAGGACCTGTATTCCGGCGCGGCGCAGACGGCCTAGGCCCCGGCCATTGACGATCGGATTCGGATCACGACAGGCCACGACAATCCGCGATAGGCCCGCTGCTATCAGGGCGTCGGTACAGGGCCCCGTGCGGCCCCGGTGGCAGCAGGGCTCTAGGGTGACGTACATGGTGGCACCCCGGGTTGGGGATACGGCATGGCGCAGGGCTTCGATTTCCGCATGGGGGCCACCTGCGTGGTGGTGAAACCCCCTGCCTATGACCTCACCCCGTTTGACGACAACAGCCCCTACGATCGGGTTCGGGCGTGTCGTCCCGCGTCCGCGTTCGGCCAGACGCAGCGCCATCTGCATGAACCGTTCGTCGTCAATCACGGCTGCGTACCCCCAGGTGGCTCCCCCGCAGCGCCCCCGCTGGACGCCATCAACCGCTGCACTTCCTTGATCAACTCGGCCGCATTTTCGAAGGACAGATACACTGACGCGAACCGTAGATAGGCGACGTCGTCCAGTTCGCGCAACGCCCCCAAAACGGCGTCGCCGATGCGGGAGGACGGAATTTCCTTTTCGCTCAATTCCTGCAACTCGCGTTCGATGCGATCCAGGCGTTTTTCCAATGTATCCAGGGGAACGGGACGTTTCTCACAGGCTTTTTTCAGGCCCGCAAACACCTTTTCGCGGTCGTAGGGTTCCCGGCGGCCATCCTTTTTGATGATAAGCGGCATCACGACTTCCACCCGTTCGTAGGTTGTGAAGCGTCGCGTACAGCCGATGCATTCGCGCCGCCGTCGAATCACCTGGTCGTTGTCGGACGGCCGGGTGTCAACCACCTTGTCTTCAATCGCGGAGCAGAAAGGGCAGCGCATCGGGGGATCTGTCGTTAGTCTCTACCACCCGATGCAGGTTTTTAGTATCAGTGTCAACGGAGAACAGCGCACAACCCCGGCCGGATCAACCGTGGGGGCCCTGCTGCGCGACATGGGGCTCGATCCGGCGCGGGTCGCGGTGGAACGCAACCAGGAGGTCGTCCCACGTAAAACCTGGGAAGCAGCGGCGCTGGGGGACGGCGACCGCATTGAAATCGTGGCTTTTATGGGCGGGGGCAGCGCAAACCTTGTCCCTACCGAAGACCCGTTGATCATTGCGGGACGTTCGTTCCGGTCGCGGCTGCTGGTGGGAACCGGCAAATACAAATCCATCGAGGAAACCCGGCAGGCACTAGACCTGACCGGGGCCGAAATCATTACAGTTGCGTTGCGGCGCGTAGATCTCAAACCGGGGGCGCCCAGCGTGCTGGACGCCATCGACCGTAAACGCCACGTCCTGCTGCCCAACACAGCTGGGTGTTACACGGCGGACGAAGCCGTACGGACCTGCCTGCTGGCACGGGAACTGGGCATCGCGGACATGGTGAAACTGGAAGTCATCGGTGATCCACAGACTTTGTTCCCTGACGGTGAACAGACCCTGGAGGCGGCCCGCATTCTGGTCAAACAGGGTTTTGTCGTGTTGCCGTATTGCATGGATGATCCGATCCTGTGTCGAAAACTGGAAGACGCAGGCTGCGCCGCGGTTATGCCTTTGGCGGCTCCGATCGGATCGGGACTGGGGATTCGCAACCCTTACAACCTGCGCATCATCATCGAAAAGGCCAAGGTTCCTGTGATTGTGGACGCCGGTGTCGGTACGGCGTCGGATGCGGCGGTGGCTCTGGAACTGGGCTGCGACGGCGTGTTGCTGAACACGGCGATAGCCCACGCACGCGAACCGCTGATGATGGCCGTCGCGATGCGGCAGGCGGTCGAAGCGGGACGTTTGGCATTCCGTGCCGGTCGGATGCCCAAACAATTGTACGCAAACGCATCGTCACCGACCGTGGGGCTTATCGAATAGGTGTCCGCGCCGAGGCTCTATGTGATAACCGATCGGCACGCCACCTTGGGTCGGGATGTGGTGGACGTTGTGGCGGAGGCTTTGAAAGGCACTGCCAGGTTTCGAGGGCCGGGCGGAAAATTGCCAGTCGCCGTGCAGCTTCGAGAGAAGGATCTTTCAGCCCACGATCTTTTGGACCTGGCGAAACGGCTGCGGGTTGTAACAACTGCCGCAGGGGCAGATCTATTTATCAACGATCGCCTTGATGTGGCTCTAGCTGCAGGGGCTGATGGGATTCATGTGCCGGGGGGCGGATTGGCCGTGGACGAGATTCGCGCCCTCGCGCCGCAGCTTCAGATTGGCGCATCGGTCCACGATGTCCACCAGTTGCGCGGAGCGGCAAGGGCGGATTTCGTGGTTTTCGGACCCGTATTCGATACGCCTTCCAAACAGGCCTTCGGAATCCCAGCAGTCGGGGTTGGGGCCCTTGCGGAGGCGGCCCGGGGAACCGTGCCGGTGGTTGCCCTAGGCGGGGTCACGCCCGATCTGGTGCCCGCTTGCCTGGCAGTCGGTGCTGCGGGAATTGGCTGTATCCGATCCGTCATGGGGTCTGAAGACCCCAGAAAAATCACGGGAATATATCTAGAATGTTTCAAGTGGGGGTAGATGTGTAGGTTGGCATTGACAGTTTTTGGTCTGGATGTACCTTGTGACGTGCAGGCCGTTTGTAACCTGTGACGGCGGGCAACTTATAAGCAGGTCGAAGTCATAAGCTGAAGGAGTGAGACATGTCGTTACAAGGCAAGGTGAAGTGGTTCAGCGATCCCAAGGGGTACGGATTTATCGCTCGCGACGGCGAGCCTGACGTGTTCGTCCACTACAGCGCGATCGAATCCGAGGGGTTCAAGTCGCTGAACGAAGGACAGGACGTCCAGTTTGAAATCACGCAAGGGCCCAAGGGGCTCTTTGCCGCGAACGTAAAACGCGTCAGTTAATGACGTTTTAGGCCAGTCGGGAACCCCGCGGAAGCCACCGCAAATCCAGGGTGTGCGGCAGCTCTGGATTCGTGGCCTCGACCGGGGGTAGCACGGTCCCTGGCGTGTGCCCGAAGGCGAAGAACCTAGAGGCCCGGCGGCTTTCCGCTTCAAGTGCCGTGGTGGGGAATTTGTCGGGCGCGCGGCCTCCCGGATGGGCAACATGGTAAGTGCAGCCCCCAAGGGATCGGCCCGCCCAGATGTCGATGACGTCCAGCCTTAAGGGGCTATGAACGCCGATGGTGGGGTGTAGGGCCGAAGGGGGTTGCCAGGCTCGGTACCGCACCCCTGCCACCAGCTCTTCACGGCGATCGGTTGGCGATAGCGGCACGCGCCGCCCATTGCACGTCACGATGTGCCGATCCCCCAGCGCCCCCCTGACCTGAACCTGCACGCGTTCCACGGACGAATCCACGAATCGCGACGTGCCGCCGCCGCCTTGCTCCTCTCCCATGACATGCCAGGGCTCAAGGGCCTGCCGCAGTTCCAATTCGATGCCTCCGACAGTCACCTGCCCATAGATCGGGAAACGGAATTCAGCCTGCGCGGTGAACCAGTCCGGCTGCAGGGGAAAGCCCGCCTGCCGCAAATCATCCAACACATCGTTGAAATCCTTCACGACGTAATGGGGCAGCATGAATCGATCATTTAGCGACGTGCCCCATCGAACGGGAGGGCGGGTGTAGGGAGCCCGCCAGAACCATGCCACCAGCGCCCGCACGACCAACTGCTGGGCGCAGCTCATCCGCGCGTCGGGCGGCATCTCGAAGGCCCGTAGTTCCAATAGCCCCTGTCGGCCTGACGCTGAATCAGGACTAAACAGTTTGTCGATGCACATCTCTGTGCGGTGCGTGTTTCCCGTGACATCCACCAGGAGGTTCCGGTAAAGGCGATCGGTCAACCAAGGCGGCGCCGGCGTCTGGCCCGTCCGACCATCAAGCAGCCCGTTGGCGATCTCCAGTTCGTAGAGGCTGTCGTGTCGGGCCTCGTCGATCCTGGGTGCCTGGCTGGTCGGTCCTATGAACATCCCTGAAAACAGGTATGACAGTGACGGGTGGTTGATCCAGTAGGATCCCAGACTCCGCAGTAGATCAGGCTTTCGCAAGATGGGACTGTCTGCCGGCGTTGGTCCCCCCAACACGACGTGGTTGCCCCCACCCGTGCCTGTGTGTCGGCCATCCAACATGAATTTTTCGGCGGTCAGCCGGTGCAACCGGGCTTCTTCGTACAGCGTGGAGGTGTTGTGGACCAATTCGCGCCACGACGCAGCTGGTTGCACGTTCACCTCGATGACGCCCGGGTCGGGGGTGATCTGGAACCGGTTCAACCGGTGGTCCGATGGTGGGTGATAGCCCTCAAGCCGCACCGGCATTCCCAGATGCGATGCCGTGTCCTCGATCGCCGTCACAAGATCCAGATATGATTCCAGTGTGGCAAGGGGGGGCATGAACAAATGCAACGTTCCGTCGCGTGGTTCGATACACAAGGCCGTCCGGATCAAATGCGGTGCCGATTTTCCGCGCTCTGGTCCCGCACCCTCCAAAGATCCAGGCTTCCGCGAAGGAAGCAAGGGCCGGGAAAGATCGTGCCGCAGGGGCAGGGGACCTCGCGCTGCGAACGGATCCCGCGCGACGATATTTTCACGATCACCCTTTGCGACCCAGGGCAACGAATCCAGCGGCAACCGATACCCCATGGGTGAATCACCGGGGTGCAGATAAAGGCGTTCATCGCGCAGGAACCACGGGCCGCTTTGCCATCGACAGCTATCATCGCCATCATCGAAAACCCGCAGGGGTAGGGCATAACCGACGGTGTGTTTCAATCCCTGCTCAAACACTTTGCGCAGGCGTGCCCGATCCTGTTCGTTGTCCAGACGTGAATCAAACGGATCCACGTTGACCGGTAGCCGTTGCTCTTTCCACAGGTGGTACCACGCGTCCTCAAATCCCGGTTGGGCGTGCCGCGCGTCAACCTGTAAGCGCTCGGCCAGTGCCCCTAAAAATTCTCGTGCCACGTCGGGGGATGCGCCCTCGCGTCCCTGGCCGTCCGCTGTCCACTGGTCGTCTTGCCAAATAGGCGCCCCATCCCGGCGGAAGTAGCACGAATACGCCCAGCGGGGCAGCGGCTCTCCCGGGTACCATTTACCTTGTCCGTGGTGCAGAAGGCCACCTTTGGCGAACTGACGTCGTAGCCTTTTTAGCAACCCATCCGCGAGTCCGGCCTTGGTGGGGCCCAAAGCAGCGATGCCCCATTCTTCTCCCTCGCGGTCATCGACTGACACAAACGTGGGCTCGCCTCCCATGGTCAACCGAACATCCTGCGCCACCAGGGCCTCGTCCACCCGATCGCCGCAACTCAGGATCGCCTGCCATTGCGATTCGGTGTATGGCTTCGTGGGGCGTGGTGGATCGGTCAGCCTCGTCACCGTCATGCTGAACGAGAACTCTTCGCCTAATTTTTCCTCGTCGTGTTGTTTGTCCCAGCCGACGGCCCCGGTTATGGCCGCCGCGCTTCCCGGATCTGCCGTGCATGCCAGCGGAATGTGTCCCTCCCCACAAACCAGGCCGCTTGTGGCATCAAACCCGACCCAGCCTGCGCCCGGTAGGTACACCTCGACCCAGGCATGCAAATCGGTGCAGTCTTTTGCCACCCCCGCAGGCCCATCATCCAAGGGCTTCACGTCGGGGCGCAATTGAATCGAATATCCCGACACGAACCGGGCTGCGAATCCCAGACGACGCACCGTTTGGACCATCAGCCAGGCAAAATCGCGGCAAGATCCGTGGCCGCGGGTCAACGTTTCATCCGGCCCGAACACGCCCGGCTCCATCCGGATGTCGTACCGCAGGGTCTTTTGCACCAGCTGGTTGATCTCGATCAGCACCTCGATCGATCGGCGTCGCTGCCGCGCGACCAGGTTTCGGATGCGTACGACGAACTCATCCAGGGGACGGCCCGCGGGGCCTTTCGCCAGATAAGGAGCAAGCTCTGCCGCCAAAGCCGACTCGTAAACGAACGGAAAATGTTCGGCTGATTCTTCGACGAAGAAATTGAATGGATCAATGGCCGTCAGATCCGCAACCAGATCCACTTCGATCTTCAGTTCGCGTGAAGGTTTTGGAAACACCAGCCTGGCCTGGTAGTTCCCGAAAGGATCTTGCTGCCAATTGATGAAATGTTCCGCGGGTGTGACCTTCAGCGTGTAGGCCGGGATGGGCGTTCGGCTGTGGGGGGCGGGCCTTAGGCGCACGACGTGCGGCGACAGGACGACCTGTCGATCAAACGTGTAGTGCGAAACGTGATTGAGCGCGACTTTAATAGACATGGGGGATGACTCCCGGCTGATGGTACACCGGGCACCCCTTCTCTATACGGGGCCTGGGTTAAGGACAGGTTTCTTGGTCGGCAAATCGGGGTAAATCCGGGTCGTTGCGCTCCCCGATGGCCCGACTTCGTGTTTACAATATGTATCGTGTCGTCTGCCAAACCGTCCACCCCGCAGTCCCTCTTTCACGGCTATCGTCCCTTGCCGGGCGCCTTCGACGAACTGATTGCCGCTGATGGAAGGCCCCGGGAGCATGCCCGTCGGGCCATCGAAATGCTGGGGGCGCTGCGGCGGGACGATTTTGCCCGCTACCAGGCCCTCGCGGAACTGTCACTTTACAATCAGGGCGTCACTTTCTCCGTCTATTCCGACCAACGCGGCACCGAGAAAATTTTCCCCATCTGTCTGGTTCCCCGTGTGATCCCTGCTGCGGAATGGGCCAAAGTCGATCGGGGGCTGCAGCAACGAATCTCCGCATTGTGTGCGTTTTTGGACGACATGTACGGCGAGCAGAAGATTCTTAGCTCGGGAACCGTTCCCGCCGACCTCATTCTGGGCGCAAAATTTTTCCTGCCGAAATTGCGTGGCCTTCGCCCGCCCGGCGGGGTGCGCATTCCAATAGCCGGCATCGACCTGATCCGCAGCCCCGACGGCGTCTTTCGTGTTCTCGAGGACAATGTGCGCACGCCATCTGGCGTGTCCTACGTGGTCGAAAACCGATTGGTTACCAAACGCATCTTCCAAAGCGCCATCGAGGAAAGCTCCGTCCTTCCGGTAGAACGTTATCCGCTCGCCCTGGCCGAAACGTTGCGTTCTTTGTCGCCCGTGGACCCCGAAGACACCCGTGTCGTGGTCCTAACGCCCGGACCCTTCAACTCGGCGTATTTTGAACACACGTTCCTTGCCCGCACCATGGGCGTTGACCTGGTCGAACCCAGCGATCTGTTCGTGGAAGACGACACGGTGTTTGTGCGTACCACCCACGATGCTGAACGGGTGCACGTCATTTACCGCCGCATCGACGATGACTATCTGGACCCGGAATTCTTTCGCCCCGACAGTCTTCTCGGTGTTCCCGGTCTCATGCGGGCCTATGCCGCTGGCCGGGTAGCCCTGGCCAACGCCCCCGGCAATGGTGTGGCCGACGACAAGGCCGTTTATCCCTTCGTGCCCGACATGATCAAGTTCTATCTGGGCGAAGAAGCCTCCCTGGCCCAGGTAGACACTTTCGTTTGCGCCCGTCCGTCGGACCTGTCGTACGTCCTTGAAAACCTGTCCAAACTTGTCGTGAAGGCCGTCGACGAAGCGGGGGGCTATGGCATGTTGATGGGGCCTCAATCGACAGCCGCCCAGCGCGATGAGTTCCGGTCCCGCATACTGGCTGAACCGCGTCGGTACATCGCGCAGCACAGGGTTGAACTGTCAACCTGTCCGACTTGGGATCCAGCGACCGGGGTTTTGTCTCCACGACGGGTTGATTTGCGTCCCTTCATTCTGACTGGCGCCAAGGGCAGTTGGGTGCTGCCGGGCGGCCTCACCCGTGTCGCGCTTGTCGAAGGGTCTTATGTTGTGAACAGCAGCCAGGGCGGTGGATCGAAGGACACCTGGGTTCAAAGGGAGGTCAGTCGATGATCATTTCACGGGTCGCCGATCACTGCCTGTGGTTCGGTCGGTATCTGGACCGCGCTGAAAGCACGTCCCGCCTGCTTCAGGTCACCCGCAGCTTGGTGTTCGACGCCGATCTGCCGGTGACCCAATGTTGGGGCCCGATGGTCATCGTTGCGGGCGCCTTTGCGGCCTTTGTGGAACGGCACGGGATGGATGCCGTCGGCAACGGCGAAGCGGTTCAGGAATACATGACCTGGGGCGCAGAAAACATGGTCAGTCTGGTCAATTCCGTACGCGCCGCCCGGGAAAGCGCCCGCGCCATTCGCGAGGTGATTTCACTCGAGGCCTGGGAGGAGGTTAACGAAATATACCTCTGGTTGACGTCCGCTGATGCGCAACGTTGCTATCGCGAAGATCGCGACCAGGTGTACCGGCGCGCCCGAAAGGCCACCCAGTTGGTGCTGGGGTTGGTCCGCAGCACCATGCTGCACGACACGCCTATGCGCTTCCTTTGGCTGGGCGCCATGTTGGAACGGGTCGGACAGACCGCGCGCACCCTGGACATGCATCACCACGTGATGGAACGCGAAGGCGAGGCCGCCGCTGGCCAGCACCAGATTGTCGAGGTCGCCCTGTGGCTGTCCCTCCTGCGCGCTTGTTCGGGCTACGAAGCTTTTATGAAGAAGGCGCAAGGCCGAATCACCGCCCATGGGGTTGTCGCGTTCCTGGTTTTCGACGCCCAGTTCCCGCGATCGTTGAGGTACTGCTTGCGCTCGGCGCTGCGAATTCTCGCAGAGATTTGGCCTCCCTCTGAGAACCGCGCCAATCTTTTGGTTTCAGAATCTTGCCACGGACGCCTCGATCGTCTCTCGTCCTGGTTAGACGCGCAGGAAGCAGGGTTCGCGCCTGGCCGGATCCATGGGCTTCTGACCCACATCGTTGATGAACTGGCCGCGTGCAGCGCGCTCATCGGCCAAGAAATCGCGGGCCCGCGACGATCCGAGAAACGGACTCCGTCAGTTGCGCTGCCGCCGGGTCAGTAGCGCCGACCCGACCGGGCTACCTCCGACCGTGCTACCTCCGACCGTGCTACTTGAACGAAGGTTCTAAAACGCCGTCCTCATCCATGGGGCGTCCCGGCTTCTTGGTCGGTTTTGCCGGGGGCATGGGGCTCCCGGGAGCAGGCTTCTTGGCTCTGCTCGAAGATCCATGGCCGGGCTTTCGTGCCGCCGGAGGATCGACCTGGGTCTCACCGGGTGTGGCTTTCAAGGTTGCGTCCACGCGCGTATTTGCCACAGGCGCCAGCGCCTTCTCTTCGGCGCTGAATCCCTCTTTAGTGAAAACGAACGCGACCTGCGTTGCCCCCGCCTCAACCGTGGCGTCGAAGGGAGTTTTACCCAATTCTTTTCCGGTGTCCTTGCGTGTGACCGCCGCACCTTCGGGTGTAGACGAGAACGCAATCTTGACGTTTTTTGGGGCCGCAGGCGCGGCAGCGGGCGGCTTGGTTGATGGCACGGGTAAAGCCGCGACCGCGACGGGCGTCGGGGTTGGTTTGTCGCGCAGGACGAAGAAAGCGGCCAATCCCGCCACCGCGGCCGCGCCCAACACGCCCGCAACAATCCCCTTGTTCGAACGGATCGGGACAGCATCGCGAACGATTTCGCCTGCACTATCTCGAAACGTTGAGGGTTGCGAAACCCGCGGGCCACTCATGGCCGTTACGGCGGTACGCCGCTGGTCGCCAAAAACTACAGCCCCGCTGACATCGTCATCGGTCCGGACCGATGGTGCCGCTGTGGTGCCCTGCGCTGCCACCGCCGAGGCAGTTCGGGGGGCTCCGGCCAGATAACCGACCGGATCAACCATCGCCGCGCGGAACTCATCCATCGACTGAAAACGTGTCTCGCGATTCTTTTCCAGGGCGCGCAACAGCACCGCTTCGTGTGCCATGGTCAGCGACGAATTGAATGACCGGGGGCTCGGGGGCGGCATCGTGATGTGCTTCACAATGATTTCGCCGTACCCTTCGCCGCCAAAGGGCACCCGCCCCGTCAGCATTTCGAACACGATCACGCCCAGCGAATAAACGTCCGCGCGATGATCAATGTTGGCCTTCCCCTCACACTGCTCGGGCGCCATATAGTAGGGCGTCCCCATGACGGAACCCGTGCGGGTCTTGTGCGTGACCTTTTCGTCACCTTGGGTCAGCTTGGCCAGCCCGAAGTCCAGCACCTTGACGAAGTCCGAGGTTCCGCCCCGGTGGATCAGGTAGATATTTTCAGGCTTGAGATCTCGATGAATGATGCCGTGCGCGTGAGACGCCGCCAAGGCATCCGCCACCTGACAAGCAATCTGAAACCCCTTTACCGGGTCCAGGATGCTTTCGCGCCTCAGCCGATCCGCCAGGGCCTCACCCTGGAGATACTCCATGATGAAATAGAACTCACCATCAGGCGTCTTGCCGTAATCCATCACGTCAACGATGTGCTCGTTGCCGATCTGATTGACGGACTTCGCCTCGTTCATGAACCGCGAGATCACCTCGGGGTTCCGGGCCAGTTCGGGGTGGATCGCCTTCATGGCGACCTTCCGCCCAATGACGGGGTGCTCCGCTAAATAGACAACACCCATCCCGCCTTCGCCGAGTTTAGCGGCGATCGTGTAGTTGCCTATGGT
>JAYUUT010000319.1:0-1810 GCA_043754455.1 Myxococcales bacterium | reverse complement strand
CGATAAACACCGTCGTGTCTGACGGTACGTAGAAGTTGTCGTCACCGTCGGCCAGGGGCGCCCCGTTCATTGCAAAACTAGGATTCACATATCTATCGGACAGGATTGCGCCCTTTAGGTCGAGAACAAACGTTTGGTGGGCAATGCTGACACCGATGCGATCCTTCCCAAGCGCCACCGGCCCCATGGGGCGCGAGCTGGGCATCGTCGTCCGCCACAGAATCCGGGGTGTTTCCTTCAAACTAGGCAGCAGTGACTGCACCACCTTCGGACACGGAAGTGGATCGGCGAAGGTGATAGGCGTCCCTTCGCGGGACAGGTCGGCGTCTACTGGAACATCGACCCCCGAACGATCGGGGTTGACTCGCATATCTTCGGGACCAATTTGAGCCCTATCAACCGCAGCGACATCGCGCACAACGGCGGCGTCCATCGCCAGCGGGGACACGGAAGGGCCAGGATCAACGGTGCGTCCCGCATCGGGCGTTGGGGGGGGCACAGTCATTGCGCCGATGCCACCCGCCCCGCCGCTGGAAACACCAACCCGTCCTCCCACCCCAGACCTACTATCTACATTCCCATCGGCGCCCGGCACCTTTGTGGAAGTTGACTGGCTTTGTCGGCACGAAGCAGACAACAAGGCCAGAAACACAAGCAGACCGTGCCGGGCCCAATGACCACCTGTCATGCGGGTTGAAGTCACAGCATTCGCAATTCTCGTCTTCATTCCTGCGTGGCTATTTTGCCCAGCCGGTTCGTTGGTTGTCGTGGAAATGCATCGGAAGAGGGGTTTTTGCAAGGCCGGGACTGGAGGTCTGCACTGCGATTATTTCGGAACGGGCTTCAAGCCCCTTGTTCAGAGCGATGTAGAGAACGCCGGCGTCACTAAGGGCCATCGTATTGGGATCGAACTCATCCGGTGTGCCGATGGCGATATCAAGCTGCCACGCTTCATTGAAATCAGCGTCAAATGCGTACAGCGTGGGAACCCCAGATATGAAGCCGTACACGATTGAATAGAACATGCCGTCTGCCCCTTGGGTCCAGCGCGTACTTGGGTAGAAGTGGTCCTTAAACGGGACCGTCTTGATTTTCCCGGTCAATGATCCGCACCCAACTGAAATTGCATTCGCCGGCGACACCATCTCGCCCGTGCTGGCCCGTATTGCAGGCTGAAAAAGGACCAGTTCGCCCCTGTGGTTAAACGCCACGGGCTCGGGTGTCGGACCCGTGAAAGGAAGATTCCAGACGGCCTTTCCGGTCAGGTCGTACACCCGGATCTTTCCCGGAGGAAAGCTACCCAACGCGACGCTTGGTTCAAGATCAGCCGTGATGATTCCCAGGTTCGTCGTTACGGCGTATGCTGTATTTCGTCCGCCCGGGGTCGTGGCTGTTGCTCCGAAAAGCCGTTTTCCCGTTTGTACTTCGTGAACTTCCCATCCTTGGCCCGGCCCCCCATTCACCACAAACTTGTCGGCCCAACCCCCCACCAGGGATTGAACCACTAATTGGCCCGGGCTCGCTAACGTCAGGCGTTCTCTCCACAATTCGTTTACATCGGCCAACCGTGTTCCCTTGATCATCCCGTCAGGCTGGGCGCTGACCAGAATCCCCGATTTCGACAGGGCAAGTCGGTTCGGGAAGAAAAAGGCGCCTTCGGGTCCATATCCGTCCGTCCGCAAGGGAATTGTCGTCTTGGTCTTTCCATTTTTGTCGATAAACACCGTCGTGTCTGACGGTACGTAGAAGTTGTCGTCACCGTCGGCCAGGGGCGCCCCGTTCATTGCAAAACTAGGATTCACATATCTAT
>JAYUUT010000318.1:0-3274 GCA_043754455.1 Myxococcales bacterium | reverse complement strand
CATAACGCGGCAAAGAACGGCGATGGGAAAGGCCACCTTTTCGGAGGAAATGAACGCGTACTTCAAGCGTTTTCCTTGGCAAAAAAGGTGGCTGCCCTTTTTAAAATTTCACGCTCCATGCGGAGGACCTTCACCTCCCGTCGTAGTTGAGAAATTTCCTCTTTTTCAACCGCGTTCAATGTGCCTACGGCTCCCCTTCCATCGTCCACCACTGCTTGTCGCACCCACGCATGGACCACGCCGCAGGCCAGGTCAAGGTCCTTGGCCACCTGGGCAACGCTTCGCCCGCCAGCCTTCACCAGCCGGACCGTTTCTGCCTTGAAATCTGCTGTGTGGATTCGCCGTATCCGCTTTATTGCTTTCTGGGACATGTGACACCTTTTCTACGCCCTTTTTACGGAGCGTGGGTGTCCACTGAACCGGATCAAGCCCAATGGGTCTGCCCGCGGAAGGCCCGCAGGCCGCGTGCGCGCGTTCACCACCTGAAGCGGCTAGTGGCGGTGGCGAGGCGGACGACGGCCAGAGCGGCTGGTCAAACTAACAGCAACATCGGCACCCGCGTGCCACGTGGGCGGAGCCGCGTCCGCGAGGCGGGTCTCAAGCAGAAGCGGGCGGCTCGGGGGCAAAAACCTGTGCTCAAAGCGCCGCCATGAGGGGTGATTGCCCGTGACTGACGGCGTCGTCCTAAGGAAGCGCCCGGTGAAAATGGCCTTCGATTCACTTTGCTCAGAATGGCCGGCAACCGACGGGGAGACTTGAGTGTGGGAATATCAGCGAGAACGTCGCGACCAACTGTTGTGCGAAATAGGCAGCGAAGGGCGGCCAGCGCGAGGTAGCGGGTCTGTGGGCTGGCCCCGCGGCCGACAAAGGCGAGCAAGTACTCCCCGACATCCGGGCGGGTGATTTCGTGGATGGGTTGTTGGTGCTGATCGAGGGTCATCCAGCGGTTGAGGCGTTCGAATCGGGCTCACGATGTCCATGGATTTCCCGATTTCGCAGAGAACTGAAGATTGCAGGTCGGTGGGCGTCAAGCCGCAGCGCCTCGGTCGGCACCGTCGCCCCTCATTTCAAGAGCGCAGCCAATTCGCGGGTCGAGGGCCGCAGGCCTTCATGGGGATTCGGGGCAATCCCAACGGTTGGGGACGCAAGCGGGACGGGGATGTCGCGGTTATCGCCAGTATGCCCACAACGATCCAAGGTTCTAGCGTCGCGATCCCGCAAACACGGCGTTGTACCGTGGCATGTTGATTGCATTCAATCCTGGATCATGCCGATTCCCATCAATCCGTACTTTCGACGTCTGCTGCTTGCCATAGGGGTACCCTTCTTAGTGCCGACCGCTTGCGGCAGCGGCGAATCCGAGCCTTACACTCTCAGCTGCGTCGGAACCTTCGGAATGGATACCAAGCCGCGCGGCTGCCAATCGGGACCCTACGAGGAAGTGATAAGCAAGTATTTCCTCCTTGACCCAATGGACGCCCGGCTTGCGGCGCTTTACAAGCAATGCCTGCCGGATTTGAAATGTCCCGTCGAACTGTGTAGCGCGCTCGTCGCATACCAACCGACCAACTACACAAACGGCAGCGCAAGCAGCAGCCAGAGATTCGGTTCGTTCACGACATGCGAACCGGTTTGTGTGGAGGCGCCAGGCAAGGCGGTCCACGTCGTCTATACAGTCTTAGGTTCGTGCACCGGTCGGCGTCCCGAGGGCCTGGCCGAGGCACAGCCGGTGCTTGCGCGTACGGCAATCGGGGCGTTCCTGGCCGATAGCGCGCGTTTGGAAGCAGCTTCGGTACCCGCATTCGCTCGTTTGGCGCGCGAACTGTTGGCCCACGACGCCCCCACACCGTTGGTCGCGGCGGCGGTGCGTGCCTTGCGCGACGAGATTCGACACTTCGAGATCACCCGCACGCTGGCGCGGCGTCACGGCGCTGAACCGCACGTGCCCAGCGTGCCCGTCGGCGAGATCCGGCCCCTAGAAGCGCTTGCGATCGAGAACGCCACCGAGGGCTGCGTGGGTGAGACTTTTGGTGCGGTGGTGGGGCAATGGCAAGGCCGGTGCGCCCAGGATGCGGGGATCCGGACTGCGATGGCATCAATCGCGGTGGATGAAGCGCAACATGCATCGCTGGCGTGGCAGATCGACGAATGGGCCCAATCGCACCTGCCT
The DNA here is from genome assembly GCA_043754455.1 of Myxococcales bacterium. Classification (GTDB taxonomy): domain Bacteria; phylum Myxococcota_A; class Polyangia; order Fen-1088; family Fen-1088; genus JAYUUT01. The sequence goes on along the minus strand of JAYUUT010000318.1, from coordinate 1,104 downwards.
ATGGCCGCGCGACGCCGGGTGAGCGACGCGCGCGGACAGGCGGCAGCACGGCTTATCGCGAACAGCGCAAACAACGATATGGCGCCCGAAGCGGTGCGACTGGGTGGCCTTCCCGATTCCGCAGCTCGTTTCGCCCTGATGGAGGCGATGCGATCGGATCTGTGGGAGACGTCTCGAAATGGCTAGTTTGTCCGTGCGATGCGCGCTGGTGGCGGGTACGGCGGCATCTATTGCTTCGCTTCGCAGCCTTGATAAAGATCCTCCGTTCCTGTCGAAAGTCTTCTCGGGTTTCGATGAGCGAGGGGTGTCGGAGGACAGGCGGAATCACAACCAGGTCTCCCTCGCCCTGCGGACGGTCGCCGGCGGCGGGGCTGCGGGGCGGCGCGAATTTTACGGAAGAAATAGGCATTTGCGAGGGTCGCGCGAGGAAGGTGATGAGCCTGGCATCGCTAGCGTCTACGGCGTCGAACAGGGGCGAAAGGTCGTTGCGCGCTGGGGGCTGTGGTAATAGGCCTATCGTAAACGCCACGCACCGGCGGCCCCGAGCGCGTCAGGGCCATCGGTGACTATCGCCGCGAAAAGACGCCGTAAAACCAACAGCGAAACACCCCTGCGGCTGTGTCGTTCCCGCGCGATTCCAGCCGCAATGGCCCGCAATGATACAAAGGGTGACCCAAACCGAATCAGCAAACTGTAAAGAGCTGTTTGCAGTCGGCGTCTTGAACGCAACCATGGCTTCGCCGGGATACGCGCAGGCCGCGCCCGCGAAGTCACATAGTGAACAGCGGTTTGCAGTTTCACCCGGCAAACCGTCCGCCTAGCCGTGAACCCAGCGAAAGGCGTTGGTGCGGCCAAGGTCCAGCCCCGCAAGCCGCCAGCCGCCTCCCATCGCGGGATCGAACCACCACGCCCGCACCGTCTGCCAGATCCGCGGGCGCGGTGACCGCGTCCCGGTAAAGCCAGGGGTGTCCTTGCCGCACCGATCGCACCAGGTTTCGGGTCAGAGTCACGGTGCAAAGGGGGGGCATGTCGAAGGTCGCTTTGTAGTGGGGCGCGGGGGTGATAAACGTAACCCCAAGTACGCATGACGACCACGCCCATATC
>JAYUUT010000317.1:0-10367 GCA_043754455.1 Myxococcales bacterium | reverse complement strand
TTCATCGGGGATACAGCCACGACCAAGGTGGAACGCGGGTTATTGGTGGCGGACTACCCGATCAAGGATTGGGAGACGGGCAAGCCGAAGCCGTTGGTGGCGACAGCAGGGGATCAGTTCGTTGTAACCGGAACATTTTCGATCAATTCCATGACGGGGTTCGCGGCGTCTAATGGGCTGCTGATCCACAAAAGGACGCAGACTGCTGACGGAAAAACGCTGGCCGAAGGCAATGCGGTTCTGCCGCCAGAGGCCCAGACGATTCAGTTGGACGGAAAACCGCCTGAGCCCTTGTTGACGGCCAAACCAGTCCCCGGCAAGAAGAAATAACCGATGGGCCCCAACGAAACCGGGGCTAGTTTCCGGTTTCGTTGAAGCAGATCGTGGCGGACGACGGGCAGGGATTTCCCTTTCGCATGGATAGAACCCCGACGACGCCACCTGCAACCAAAACGGCACCGGCAACCGCCCAGATCCATGGGTTTTTCCAAAGTGGGGCCGTATTTCGTTCGACGGGAACGCCAGGTTCGTCGGAAAAGGCGCGAAGGGCGGGATCAGATTTTCGGGGCGGTAACGAGGTTGCGCTGGGCGTCGGCAGTCGGCTGTTTGCGGGGGACAATGAGGGGTCTGAAGGGACAGGCGCAGGTGGTGGCAACGCGGGGGTGGCCGGTTCTAAAGATTGATCAATGGATTTGACGAGGGCGACGACATCGGCACGCTGGGCGAGGTTCGGTTCGGCGGCCAGCAGTTTTTCGTAGGCCCGTTTAGCCTTTGTCAGCTCGCCTGCTTTTCGGTAGCTGTGGCCAATGTTGAGGAGAAACAACGAACGGGGCGCGGCGGCGTAGCCCAGTTCGAACTCGTGGGCGGCTTCGATGAATTTTCCATCGCGGTAGAGTTCTTCGCCGTGTCGGAACCGTTTTCGGCCTTCCTGTTCATCCTCAGCGGCCTGCGCCGAAGGCACGGGACGCAACGGAACCGCCGTCATGAACGAGAACAGTGACAGGACGATGATCAGGGCGCGGATGGGTCGCATGGGTGCTTTCGTAGATGATAAATCAAAAACGGGGCTAATGCGCCTGTCCCCAGGTGCGCCCTGCCCCCACATCGACCACCAGAGGGACGTCGAGCGCAACGGCCCCCTGCCCTACTGATTCCATTTGGAATTTCACCCAGGGGATAAAGCCATCAACATCGGCGTTGGGCACTTCGAATACCAATTCGTCGTGGACGGTGAGCAGCAAACGAATTTGGGGCCATTGGTCGCGAAGGCCCTGATCGACGCGAATCATGGCCAGTTTGAGCAGATCGGCGGCAGAGCCCTGGATGGGCGTGTTGCGCGCGATCCGTTCGGCGTAGGCGCGATCGGGGGCCCGGGCTGCGGTGATCCCGGGGAGCGGTCGGCGACGCCCCAGGAGTGTCGTAACGACGCCATTGACGCGCGCATCGGCAATGGCGCGATCCATGTAGGTTCTCACACCGGAATACCGGGCGAAATAGTTGGCGATGTAGTCCCGCGCGGTTCCTCGGGGGATGCGCAGGGCTTGGGCGAGGCCAAAGTCGGTCTGCCCAAAAACCAAACCAAAATTGATGGCCTTGGCGATGCGGCGTTGGTCGGAGGTGACAGCGTCAGGCGCGATGCCGAATACTTCGGCAGCGGTGCGCTGGTGGATGTCGGCCCCCGCGCGGAAGGCGGCCAGAAACGCTGGGTCACCCGAAAAATGGGCCAAAATTCGCAGTTCAATTTGCGAATAGTCGGCGGAAACGATCTGATGGCCGGGGCTGGCAATGAAGGCCTCGCGAATGCGTCGGCCTAGATCGGTGCGAATCGGAATGTTTTGCAGGTTCGGGTCGCTGGACGATAGGCGTCCTGTGGCGGCAACAGCCTGATTGAAGGTGGTGTGAAGGCGGCCGGTGCGGGGATTAACCAGCAGAGGAAGCGCGTCGATGTACGTGCCCTTGAGCTTGCTAAGGGTTCTGTGTTCAACAACTTTGGCGGGGACTTCGTGAAGAGCGGCCAGTTCTTCTAAGACGTCGGCGTCTGTCGAGGGGCCGGTTTTGGTGCGACGGATGACGGGAAGGCCGAGGCGTTCAAAAAGGATCTGGGCCAATTGTTTTGGGGACGCGACATTAAATTCCGTCCCAGCCAGCGCGTATATCTGGGTTTCGAGGGCGTCAATGCCTGCGGTAACTTCGTCGCCCAGACTACGAAGATGGGCGGTGTCGAGCAGGACGCCATGCTGTTCGACGCGGGCCAGAACCTGTGACAAGGGAAGTTCGAGGCTGAGATAAAGCGACGATAAGCCCGAGGATTCGAGGGCGGGTAGCTGGGACTGTCCCAGCGAAAGAACCGCTGAGGCTTCTCTTGTCAAAGGAGCGGCGACAACATCGACAGGAATCTCGGCGGGGGGCTGGGTTTGTCGTCCGGTGCCGATCCAGGCCGCGCGGGCGACCACGTCGGTTAGGCCCACCGTCACAGCAAGCACGTCAAGCGGATGGGTCGCGCGGGATGGATCGAGGACGTATGCGCCCAGAAGGGGATCGGCGGTGACACCTTGCAGGTCAATGCCCCGCAGGCCCAGCATGACGGCAAGGAATTTTGATTCGTAGATGGATTTGCTGATCGTCGGATCGGCAAACACGGGGGCAAGCCGAGGAAGTGAAGCGGCCTCCCGCAGCGAAGGCGGTCCGCCCAAGAGGCGGTGCCCTAGCGGCAGATAAAAACGGTCACCCGTGGGCAGGGCAAACGCGAGGCCGACAAAATCAGCACGAGGGGCATCGCCGCCTTCGGTGAACAGGGCGAGGCCAAAATTGCGAGATTCCCGAAGCGCGGCAACCAATTGGTCAAGGGCTGCCGTATCGGTGACCAGCCGCACCGGGCCTGATTCGGGTACGGCCACAACCGGCACCAAAGATTCCGTAGGTGCGGGGGTGGGGGCCGTCACAGGTGCCACAGGGGTCGAGGACACGGCACCAGCGGCAACCAATTCCTGGGTCAAGAGCCGAGAAAATTCGAGATCCCGAAACAGGTTTACAAGCGCGCCGTGATCCGGGTCGCGGCGTTTGACGTCTGCAAGACCGCCCGGCAGCTCCACGTCGGTTTTGAGGGTCACCAAACGACGGGAAAGGGCGATAACATCGCGGCTGAGCGCCAGCGTTTCTCCCTTTTTTCCCTTCACCTCGGAAAGCCTGCCAAGCAGGCCATCGAGGGAACCAAATTCGTTGACAAGCTGGGCTGCGGTTTTGGGACCGATGCCTGCGACGCCGGGGACATTGTCCGCCGTGTCCCCCATGAGCGCCAAGACATCGCCCACACGTTCAGGCGGCACGCCGAATTTTTCGATAACTTCGGCGCGGCCAAAAACGCGGTTCTTCATCGTGTCCAGGATCTGAATCCGATCGTTCACCAACTGCATCAGATCCTTGTCAGCGGAGCAAATCATCACGCGCATTTCGGCGGCGGCTGCGGCCAGTGCCAGGGTCGCCATGGTGTCATCGGCTTCGACGCCCGGGACGCAAAGGGTAGGAAGCCCGAAGGCCTGGATAACCCGGGGCACCAGGGCAACCTGGGACGCGAGTTCGGGCGGCATAGGGGGGCGGTTGGCCTTATACGCTGTGTACATATCATCGCGAAAGGTCCTGCCTGGGGCGTCCAGCACCACGCAGAGATGTGTGGGTCGATGTTCGCGTTCGATGCGTAAAAGCATCTGGCACAGGCCATAAAGCGCGCCCGTCGGGGTTCCACGCGATGACGTCAGCGGCGGCAGGGCGTGAAAGGCACGGTAGAGAAAATTAAGCGCGTCGACGATGAACAGTGAACCCTGCATGGGGGGCGAGGCTACACCACGGCGGGCCCAATGAACGCCGGAACGACGGGCGATCGCTGCTAGGCTCGGATGGCTTGAACGACGCGCCACCTGTGCCCCGCCCCCGCCCTGCCCTGCGGCGGGTCCTACGCGCGACCGCGATTGCGGCGGCAGTAGTCGCGGGGTTGGTCGCGGCGGCGGTGACGGCGGCGCTTTACCTACTGCCAGGACCGCGGTTGGCGGGACTTTTGGCCGGTGTTCTACCTGATTTTGAGGGAAACCTGACCTTTCGGGCGATGTACGTCAAACCGCGGGTTTTGTGGGATCTACTGCTGGATCGGCCGACCCCGGTGGTGATCGAAGGTCTGCAGATTGCCGATCCCGAAGGCACGCCGGTGCTGGTGACATCGAAACTGTCCGTGAAGATCCCCCTCCGGTCAGCCATGGGTGGCAGGGTCTTCCTGCACGATCTGGAACTTGCGCCCGGAACGGTGTGGCGGTTTTCTCGAATGAAGAAACGGCCTGGGATTGGTTTCACGGCTTGGTTCGCAGTCAAGGCGAAAATTCTGGCGGCTGCGAAGAAAACCGCCCCGCCGTCAGATGGAGGCGGCGGCTTCCTGCTGCAGATTGTGAACTGTCAATTGGATGGGTTCACGGCGATCTTTGATTTCCCCGCGTGGGGACTGGAGCTGCGCGATATCCTGGCACCAGCGACCCTGGTCGTGGAGCAGGCGCCTGGGAAACCCCTGTTTGTGGGCTGGGATGTGAAACCAGTTCATGCCCGCAAGGGCGGATTTTTGCGCATTTCGCCGTCTGAAAAAATGGTGGCGGTGTTGCCATTTGATGACGTGGACGTCGCCCGCGTGGCCACGACCCGCGAGAAACCGAACGACATTCTGCTGGACGTGCGGGCGGCCAAAACCGGGGCAACGACCCTAATCGGCAAGGTAAATTTCAGCGGCATCTATGGGTACAACGACGACCCGACGCCTGCCGGGATTGCCCTGCACGCCGATCTGAACGAAGCCTCCGACGCGCTGGCGGCGGTGGTTTCGGGGTTGGCAAAACAGGGGGCGATCCCGTCCGAGTTGTCCGTGGCGGGCACTGGGGCGCGCGTCGTGCTGGACATGAGCGAGCCTTTCGAACGCCTGAAGATCGGGGCGGGCATTAGCAACCTAGATATTGGGTTTGGACCGTACCGGGCGCAACGGCTGCAATTAGGGTTTAGCGCCGATTTGGGAGACCCTATGGCCATCGGCGTGACGGGGCTGAAGTTCGAAGCGCCAGATGGGGGGGCGATGCTGCTGGACGCGGGGCTCCGTGGGGACAGCTTTAGTGCCCGGCCTCGCTTCAAAGGGTTTTCCACCGGGACCTATCTACCGAAAGGCTTGCGACGGCTGGCGGGAGGAACGTTGCAGGGGGGGCTCGACGTTAGTGGCACGCTTGCGGAGGCTCGTCGCGGCGTCACGGTAAGGAAGCTGGATCTGGCGCTAACCCGAAGTGGCGGGGGTAAGCTGCCAAAACACATTCGCATCACAGGGAATGCCGAAGCGACAGCCGCAGAAGTCAGGGCAAGCGGGATAAAGATTGAGATCCCAGGAGCCTCGGCGGTGGTCAAGGGGCGTTTGGGCCTCGCCCGCAAGGCTATCGAGCTATCATTAAAAGCGGCAGCGTCCAACCTGCCGCGGGTCCTACGTACCTTCGGGATTCCCGCCCTGGCGCAAAGTGCGGGATTGGAGGTCACCGTTGCCGGCACCGCGACGGCGCCCACGGTTTCGGGCACGGCGGTTGTACGGCGGCTGGGGCTAGGGGGTGTTTGGGGGCCCGTGCCCGAGATTCCCGAACTCATAGCCAGATTTTCGCTGACTGGGGGGGATGCCCGCCTAGAAACGCTGGAGGGGGCCGCATTTGGCGGGACCATCGCTGCAAAAGGCAGCATGGAATTGTTTCGCGGGACCGTGAACCGGTTGGTGCGTTCGCCCGTCGTGGAGTTCCGTTTCGAGGGGCAGAAAATCGACCTTGCGAGTCTAATTGTGGGAGGAGCCCTTCGGGGGCACGTTGACATTCGTGGGTCGGCCGATGGCCCCATCGACAAGCTGCGGGCGCGCGTGCGGCTGCCGGCAGGGGCCCAACTTGTGATCCTTGGGGACGTTTGGACCCTGGACGGCGTGGATGTCGAGACCGATCTAAAATCGATCGTTGTAAAAACGGCTCGGCTATCGCGTCCTTCGGGCGGTTCAGTTCAGCTAACAGGACGAATGGCGTTTACGGGGGACATGGCCTGGACGGTCACCGTAGAAGGAGTGCCGGTCGAAGCCATTCCTGGCATCGCAGAGGCGGGCGTGCCGATCAAAGGTGTGGTGGCGCTGCAGCTATCCGCCATGGGGTCCATGAAACAGCCGCAGCTAAAGGGGCAGATTGACTTGCGCGGAATCGTCGTCGAAAACGTCCGTTTGGGCGATGCGAACGTGGCTATCACCACGGCGGCCGATGGCACCGTCAACGTGAAAGGGGCGTTGTTCGGGCGCCTTAACCTGCTGGGTTCCGTCCGAATGAAAGGCAATGCGCCAGAGGTAATGGCGACACTGCGCTTCGATCACCTGAAGGTCGAAGAGTTCCTGCCACAACTGGCGGCCCACGGCGACGCCCGGGCTGAACTAAGTGGCACCGCTCGGATCGAGTTAGTCGGTGGACACGCAAAAGGAGAGTTGACCCTGCAAGACCTGATCTTGTCAGTGGCGCGGCCCGCGCCCCAGTTGGGGCGAATCGAGGTTCGCAACCTAGGCGTCGTGCATGCTGAATTTTCTCCGGAAGCTGTGACCCTAGACGAATTGGTATTGGCCACGAACGGGGGAGAGCTGAGAATCGGCGGTGGGATGAAGGGGACGAACGTGAATGCGAAGGTCGCGGGATTCCTGAACCTTGAACTGCTGCGGCCATTTCTGGGAGCAACGATTGAACGGTTGTCAGGCGATGCCCGTTTGGGGATACAAGTCGGAGGCCCCCTGTCAGCGCCCGCCATCAGCGGCCAGATCAGCATCGCCACGCCCGTCGTCGCAAAGCTAACAGGATTTGTGCCGGAGGTTTCTATCCCTTCGGGGATCGTGAAGCTCATTCCTGGCCGGGTGTCGCTTCAGGATCTATCGATAACGGTCCAAGGGGCGACGTTGACAATCGGGGGCTCGCTGGACCTTGTGGGATTTGTGCCCCAACGCGTGGCAGTCAACGCCCGAGGCGAAGTAAGCGCGGGCTTGCTTGAGACCGTGGCGGCTGGCGTTGTCTCTGAAGCCAGCGGTCGCCTGCGTCTTGACGCCCAAGTCTCCGGGCCCCTGGGGGTGGGGGCGGGCGACCCGGAGATCAAGGCTCGTATGGACATAGCCGGGGTCCAGTTGCGGCTGCGAGATCTAGGGCGTGATGTTGAGGTGCAGACGGGCGTGGTTGAACTTTCGCCTAAGGAATTGGTTTTGCGCGATGTGGTTGCGGTGATCGACGGAAAAGGAAAAATACTGATTGGCGGGACTGGAACAGATCCTGGCCGGATCACGCTTTCAGGAAGCCTTCCTAGGCTTCAGATGGTTCGCCTACATTTGCCGCTGCAGGGGCGCCAGATCGATTTCAGCGTTCCGGGATCGGTAGAGATTGATGATTTGAATTTTGGACTTCTGTTGACAGGCGAGCCGGAAAAAAACCTGACCTTGACCGGCGATGTGCGCATCGCCAGCGGTCGTTATGTGCGTGATTTCACCATGCGAAACTTCGTCCTGTCCCCAAGCATCGACGAACGATCGACACGACCTATGGTCGATGCAGATTCGATGTTAGCGAAAACCAATCTTGACTTACGGGTACGAACCGTCGGCGACAGTTTCACGGTTCAGAACAATTTGGCCCCTGAGATCCATATGCTGCTGGATCTTCATATCGGCGGTGACTTGCTGCGGCCCCAGATCGGGGGCGACGTGCGTCCCACTGACGGACGGTTCCACATCATTGGCATCCGCGGCGACTTCGTCCTGACCCCGAACGTGAACCATGTGACGTTTATCGACACCCGATCCATAGGGGAAGGCGAAACACCCGAATTGGCCCTAGAGGCTGAGAACCAGGTCAACGACACCACCGGGCGAGAACACACCGTGCGCATGCGCATCACAGGGCCTATCGGCCAGGCTCGCATCGACTTGAGTACGGATACGGGCCTGGATCGCAGCCAGACAATGTTGCTGCTGGTATCGGGGCGAGGCAGCGATCGCAGCCTGTCGGGGCCGTCGTTCGGCGCCAACGTTGGCACAGGGCGGGACGTGGTTGGGCAGCTAACCCGGGACAGCGTCGCTGACCTGATCGAGCCGTACATCGATGACACCTTGCAATTGCTCACGGGGCGCAAAGTGAACCTGCGGCCCACGGTGGGGCCAGACGGGTTTGAATTGCGCGTGGGCGCAAGGGTGAACCGCCAACTGGAACTACATCTTAGCTATCTGCGGGGATTTCTGGCCCAGCAGAGGTATCGCGCTGAAGGCCGGTTATGGCTGATGGACTATTTGACGTTGCGAGGTGTCGGCGATCAAATCACGGGAACGCCCGAGCAAGGCATTGTCGAAAAGGTCAGTTCCTGGCGGCTGGAACTGGGGCTGGACTACCCGATTCGGTTTGGTCGTCCGTGAAGCCCATCATTCTGGTCATCCTGTTGATGGCAACGCCCTGGCGGCACGCCCATGGTCAAGTCCCGGAACTTCCAACGGCGGCGCGCATTATTGGATATACGGTGACGGGCAGCACCGATCCGCAGGGCCGCATAGAATCGTTCATCGAAGGATTCAGCCCTTCGGGTTCGTATTTCATTGAACCTGGGCCCCTCGATTACATCGCCGGTCCGGTCAGCACGGTGGCTCGGTTGCAACAGGCCCTGACACGATTGGGTTACACATCCAGTATCCAGGTCCAAACCGCGGCTGATGGGGTGCGGCTGACCGTGGCGCTGCAACCGGTCGAACGGGTTCGACAGATCTTCGTCGCGGGCAACTGGCCGCTCCGGCAGGAGGAGATTCTTCGGCGCCTGAGCCTGCGTCCAGGGCAACCCATCGACGCCGCCGGGCCCCTAAGGGACGAACGCTTGGCGGCCGAAAAAGACCGCGTGCTTGAGTACCTGCATGGACAAGGATACCTGGACGCGCGCGTGTCAATGCAGCTCCGCGCCCCAAACGACGGACGGAGATCGGTCAACCTGACCGTCCGTATTGCCCTGGGTTGGGGGTATCCCATTGGTCCGATTTCGGTCACCGGGAACCGCCATATGGCGACCGAAGATATCGTGGACGATTTTTTGCACATGGACTGGCGTTTCCTCTGGACGAGGCCCCTGCCCTTCAAACTCTCGCTTCTGCAAGAAGACACCCAGGAACTGGCGAAGCGGTATCGATCCGAAGGATTTGCCGCGGTGCGAATCATTCATGATTTCGATCCAGCCCGAAGCGTTGATCCGGTACGGCGGGACGTGCGGTTGGGTCTTGTCGTCGATGAGCGAAAGCAGATCCGAGTGGCGTTCGAAGGCAATTCCACGCTTGATGACGATGATCTGCGCGCGGCTCTGACGATTTTTTCACGCGGGGCCTACGACAACCACGAGGCCACGGCGAGCGCGGACGCCATCGCGCGGCTGTATCGATCCCGAGGGCACATGTTTGCAAAGGCAAAATGGCGAAGGGAGGTGCTTTCGAAGGACGCCGACCGGCTGGTTTTCAGCATCGAGGAAGGGCCCCGGCTGCGCGTAAAGGACGTTACATTTGTCGGACACAGGAATCTATCAACGGACACCCTGAGTGATTTGGTTCGCACCAAGGTATTCCCGCTATTGGGGAGCCTCGGCATCGGCGAAGGGGGATACGCAAGCCTTCTGCAACTAGAGATCGACCAAGATCGAATCATCGATGCGTATGCCGCCCTAGGGCGACCTGCGGCAAAAGCGACCTGCACCGTGGGGATTTCACCTTCACAGTACTTCCCCCTGGCCACGCTGAATACGCCCGGACCGGAGTGGAAAGCCGCACGGGAGCTTTTCGTGAGGTTCCAGATCGATGAAGGGCCTCTGGTCGCGGTGAGTGCCGTCCGTATCGTTATGGACCCACCCGGAACCCCCCTGCCCCGCGACGAGGCCTTCCTGCGGGCCTCGCTGCTCGACACCCGTGTCGGCGGTCCCTTCCGACCGGCCGCGATTCGCCAGGACACGGCGCGATTGCAAAGACTACTGGGCGACGAAGGGTACCCACACGCCGAAGTCGATCCTGACCCAGGGGAAGGGCTCGCCCGCGTCGTCACCTGGACCATTTCGCTAGGTCCGCGCACGCGCATCGGGCCGGTTTTTATTCGCGGAAATTTCACTTCCCGCGAATCAACCATTTTGGAATGGGTCAGCCTTCGCCCCGGCAATTATTTGACCACCACGGATCTTGATCGCAGCCAGCGCAACCTGGCGCTGATCCAGTTATTCGCCAACGCCAGCCCAATTTCGTTCCCGGCTGAGGCAACATCAGGCGACACGGTCCCCATGGTGATCGAGGTCGAAGA
>JAYUUT010000316.1:0-3509 GCA_043754455.1 Myxococcales bacterium | reverse complement strand
TCGATCCAGCTAGGCACATCGATCCAGGCCCGGTATCCCATCGTGGCGTCGTTCCACTGCGGACCACTGATCATGGCGTCGAAGCCGTTTAGGTGATCCTGCAGGAACGCCTTCTGGTTCGCGGCGATGTCCTTGACCGAAGGATAGAAATAGTAGAAGTAAAGGGGCGTCGTCGTCGTCCGGAACTCGGTGGCCGGATTGTCGACCGGGCTATCGATCGAAACGATATAGCCGCCCGTAACATCGCCGGTGCCGTCCGCGGCGAGCTTCGGGATCGGGACTCGGTCTTTGCCGCGCCGAACCTTTTCAATCAGGACATAGAGGCCGTTGTACTTGTTGTTGATCACAACTTCGACGAAACGGGTGCGAGGCTGCCAGCGTCCCATCTGCCTGCCCAGTTCATAGGTCAACACGTTTCGGACGCACGTCTTGTCGATGTAGCAAGCGTAAAGGACCCAGTCCTGGTCGGCCGGCATCCCCAGCAGTGGCAGAGAGATTGGCGCCTTCTGAATATCACGCAGCTCGATGCTGTAGCTTTTCTGGTCAGCAAAACTGTACGATGCATTCCCACGCCCGCTGATCGCGATCGACGTAGCGAGGGCGACCGGCCGGTCCAGTACAGGCCGCGGATCGTGCCAGTCGAAGGTGCCGGGGTGGTCCTCGACGATCTTCATCGATGCGGTGATCTTAGTGGTGTTCGGGGCCGGTATGCCTCGGCCGCCTTCCGTTTCGATGAACACGACGGGCAGCGGACCGCCGCTCCCCTGTCTACCTGATACCGGCGGTCCAGATGGGGCGTCAGCGGAGGAGGCGGGCGCGGGGGCAGCATCGACTGGCACGCGGATCCCCTCACGCAAATCGGCGGAGATGGACGACGTGTCAGGCATATTCCCCGGCCCCGCATCAGGAATTTCGCCCGAGTTGCCGGGCCGGGGGCTGCGGGGTTTGTTTCGATTGGTCCCGGCGTCCTCGATTTCCACCAGTTTGTTCCCCGTCGAATCGCCCGCCGTACAACCAATCCACGGCCCGGCAAGCAGTAGGAACGCCAGCCCGCTTGCTTCACACAGGGTACGCCACGGTAACGGGAATGAATACATCAGAAACTCCAATCGAAGGGGGGATCGGCGTGGTCTACGGGCAATGGGCATCGAACCGGGTTTAGGAAAGGGGGCTAGCCTCGAAAGAACGGCTCAGCGTCAGGGAGCTTGCCCGCCCGTCAGGTTTGTGACGCGCCGATTACGGGCCCTCGCGATGAGGGCTTTTCGTCTCTCTTCTCAACAGGTACGCGGGGGAACAGCTCCATGCGTGGCAGTAGCTGTTCATCAGGTGGCTGCCGTAGGGAGACGCGAGGTCGTTCTCGGGTACGTAGGCTTCCCAGAAAGTGTCTGCGCCTTTCTTGATCATCCCGCCCCAATAGGAACGAAGCAATCGCCAGGCGTCGTCGTGCAGACCCACCGCCAATAGGGCCTCGACAACATAATGATAAAGGTAGGGTGTGACGGGCTTTTGGGCGCCCACGCTGTTCATCACTGAACTGAGCGCCCGTCGGCCTTCCGCAATCGTGGGTACGCCGGCCAGCACCATCCAGGACTGCGAGGCCCAGGAAATCTGCCGCTTGGGGCCACTGACGAACATGCCCAGGGCATCGTCCCACAGGGTCGTTCTGGCGGCGGTCACCATGCGTTCCATTATCCTGGGAATGAATGTGACCTCGTCAGCCTTCCCGATCTTAGACGCCAGTTTAAGCGTGGCCTTCAGGCCGAAGATCACAATGGCCTGTTCGGACGCCTGCTTATCAATGGGACTGTGGTCAACAAAAAGCCACCATCCCTTCGGTACCCCAAACAGGCCCTGGCTGTTGACGGGTTCGAGCGTAAAGTCGAGTTGTTTCAGGACCAGGGGCCACAAATCTTCCGCCGTCTGCCGGTCACCACTGGCTTCAAGGTATTCCAGTACGGTCGCGGCGAAGAGGGCTGTGTAGTCAAGAATGTTGTTACCGGCACGAGCGGGTTCGGGGCGTTCAAAAAGGGCGGTGCTAACCAGGCCCTGCGTGCTGGTCTTGGCGGCCAGCAGGTAGAGCGAACGCTTAACTAAGTCGTAGTTGCGGTAGGTGGCATAGTTGGCAAGTGCCTCCAGACGCAGATCCCCTAACCACAGCCGCCTGTCGCGCTTGGGACCGTCCTCGAACACCGTCTGCATGCAATCCCGCAAGGTAGCCCGCGCCACACGGTCGATCGCCGCATCGTCGGCATTGGGCGCAGAAAACGGCAGCAGCCGCGACTCGTTCGCTGACGTCAGGGAATCAGCGTGAATCTCCGAAAATCCAAAACTGCTAAAACGACTGCTTGACACGACCGTGACCTTCGCAAAACGAAAGGCGTACCGTCGCGGCAGGGTGGCTGTCTGTGGCACATCGTCAAGATTAACCACCTCGTCCTGCAGCCACGATCGCGCCAGGCTTCCTTTGTACGGATCGAGCGGTTCGGCGACCTCCGCCGGAACCTCACCGAATACAAACGACAGGCGTACGGGCGCATCGACGGGAATATCAAAGCTGCGTAGCGAGAACACGAAATGACCAACTAAGTGTTCGCCGAAATCAAGAATGAAGCTATCACCCGGCTGAAAAGGCCGGTTAAGCACCGACGACAAAGGGGCACTCACAGTGGTTTTCCAACCTTGGAAACCTCCCGTGTCTTTCTCCACCTTCACGACAGAGACAGGCGTCTTTGGGGTGTGCACCAGCCTTGGCTTGGCCTTTTCGGCGCGGGCTAGCCATGAAGCACGTCGCTTTTCAATGAGCTTCATTTGTCGTTCAAAAACAGGCGCAAGATCCACCGAGGCGGTTTGCTTGATGGTGCCTTCCTGCTTCGGATCGCCAAGCGGCCCTTGTGCCAGGGCCGCCGAACCCGAAATTGCGGCAAGCACGAGGCCGCCTGTCCACACAGACAATTTGCGCAACGGATTCACATTCCCAACTGATGACGGTCCCTTGTTACCCATTAAGGCCCACAAGGCGCCCCGTGCTGTCGCCGAACGATTCGACAGGAGCGCCCATCGTGTCCAGCATCGACAGGTACAGATTGTTCATCGGTGTCTTTGGAAACTTCAAATGACGCCCGGCCTTGAACGATCCCGCCGCGCGTCCGGCCATCAATACCGGCAGATCGTCGTGGTTGTGGCGATCACCGTCGCTAATGCCGCTGCCAAATACAACCATCGCGTGATCGAGCAAGGTACCGTCGCCCTCTTTCACGGACTTCAGCTTCTGTAGAAAATACGCCACCTGGCGTACCTGCCAGGTGTTTATGCGCACCAATTTTTCATGTTTGGTCTTGTCGCCAGCGTGATGGGACAGTTCGTGATGGCCATCCGGGATATCTAAAAATGGATAACTTCGGTTCGAAGATTCGTTGAGCAATAGAAAGGTCGAGATGCGCGTGATGTCAGCGGCAAACGCGGCCACCAGCAGATCGGCCATCAGTCGGATGTGTTCTTGATAGTCGGCG
>JAYUUT010000315.1:0-6006 GCA_043754455.1 Myxococcales bacterium | reverse complement strand
CTCCTCGCAATAGCTACGGCTATTGGTCGTCGTCGCGCCTTGCGCTCGACCCGGCTTGTCGGCCTCCGCTTTGACGCTATTTCGAGGACGGTGCACTAGTGGCCCTGTAGAGAAACGGGGTACCGGAATCTCTGGGTTTTTCCTGTGAATTTCGGAAACTTCACCCGCACCGAAGCGTCAATGAGGCACTGCCCAAGAGCCGTGCCGCCAAAAGCACCCGACACGGACACCCTTTGAGCGCTGCCGCCCTGTCCGGTCACGATGAATTCAAGGTAGGCGGTTCCTTTAGACCTGAACTGTTTGTCGCAGGCCACAAATTCCGGCCGGGCCGTGCCCAGGACCTGATTGATGGTCACAGGGTCCAATTTGGCCGCAACACCTTCCCCGTCGGCAGCACCGTCGTTGGCGGACACCGGCGCGCCGGATTTTCCGCAGCCCGCGTCTTTGATCGGGGCCCGGCGGCCTTCAGACGGAGGATCCGAGAACACCACTTCCCCTGTACAACGATTGAAAATGCGGCTGCCTAAAAGAGGAAATGCGACGCCCCTAAAATTCTTCCAGGTCCAATCGACCCCCTGGGTCCCAAACAAAAATTCTGCCCGCAGGTTGGGTTTCACATCGTCAAGCCACGCCGCCGCTTCTTCGGCGTTGGCGAAGCTCATCGCGGGACGGGCCAGTTCAACCGCCTGGGTCATCGTGTCGGCGCCCTTGACTGGTGTTTTAAGCGTCACCCAGCGTTTGTCGCCACCGGGCGCCTGCACCGGTTCCTGGCACGTCAGGCAGCCGACCAGCCGGAGGTGGTACCCCTTTATGGCGGCGTCATAGGAAGACGCCGACACCACCTGGGCTTCATCCACCACGCGAACAAAAGCGGAAGGGCCCACGTCGCGGCCCTTGAAAAACGCGGCCAGGCCCCGGCACCGAACCTTGTCGATTTCGCGTCGGGCCTTGTCACAGTCCTGAACCACCGGGGAAACCAGAAGGCCCAGATCGGAGGTGGGGGCTGCCGTTTTTGCAGCGGATTCAAACGTCCGCGCCTGCGCCACCGAAACCGACGCCAGGCCAGTGGCCACGACCAGCGCAAGACCTGAGTTCATCATGATTTTGCCCCTGGCACGACAGCCCCGTTTTGTACCCGCAGGCCGTCCAGCAAATTTTGTAGCTGCGTCTGCATGTTCGAAAGATTGTGACAGAACCGATTGCCGTCCTGTTCGAACTCGACCCGTGTGACCACCGCCACCAGGACCCCATCCGATTCGCCCGCGATGATGATGGTTCGCCACCCGGGTCGGCTGACCAGATCCAGCACGTTTTGCTGGCTCCCGAGAATCTTGTACTTCTTTTTGAACAGACCACATTCGGGCGGCTGATCGGCCACCAGGGCTTGTTTGGACAACTGCAGATCATTGTCCCGCCCCAGCAATCGGCCTGCCGCCGTCAGGGGCTCATCGTTGCTTGCAGGTGAGGGCCACGCATAGACGCGGGCCTCGACTTCGGCCTGCACCGACTCGTAGTTGCCGCCCTTTTCCTCAATCGCCCCGGATCCATCGTCAATCACGGCCGATCCGTATACCCCGATGCGCAGGTAAGTGGCCTCGCCATCGGCCTTGGCCACGGTCTTGACCTGCCAAAAATCGGGATGGGACAACGCCAACCGGTTGGTTCGCAGTTCTAGGTTGCCTGGCGCACAGCCCGCCGCCCCGAAGATCGCCCCCAGAACCGCCAGCGTCAGGAACCCGTTTTCCGTCTTGAACATGAACGTACCCTCCGACCGGCCAGCATACACGGGGCTTACATGCCTGACAGGAACTTCCAGCGATCGTCGCCCACACGTTCCAAAACGAACCGATGATAGTCAGTCAGCTGACGGTAGCGTTCCCCGGACTCTGACATCAGCTCAAACGCGCCCGTGATGAACACTTCCACCTCGGCTTTGTCGCCGGTGTGGCGAATGTTCTTATATTGGATTTCGTAGCGGATAGATTTGACCCGGGCCAGGGTGCGCGCCAGCCGGTCACGCAACCCCTCATAACCATAGTCATCGTCGGCCCGTGGGGTGCCGGAATCTTCGAAATATTTCGTCGAGGCCAGCACCAGCATGCCTTCCAGGTTTTTTTCCATCAGCCGCTGGCGGTAGGTTTCCACGGTCTTGAGCACGACCTTGTTATCGGGCGTGTCCGCCACGGTCGTCCCGGGGATCTGGCTAACTTGCGAGCAAGCCCCCATTCCCATGAGCAGGGACACAGCGGCAATAGAAGAAACATATCTACGGGGAGGCCTATTCATGGCAGCACCCCTCACCTTTAGCAGCAATCGTTCCAGGGCCAAAGCCCTTGATTTTGCTGGCGTCAAAAGCCTGATTTGCCCAACTCAGGACAGCGGGGCGCTCTAAAAGGTCAAGGGCTGCCATTTTGGCAAAACGGCCAGTCATGCCCTAGGGCGTGACCAGCCGTTCTTCAGATCAGACGTTTATGAAGATGGCCTATCAGCCGCCAGACTCTTCGAAGTGATACCCAGCTTCACCGTGATCCGCGAGGTCAAGGCCCGACACTTCGGTTTCCTCGTCCGGACGCAGACCGACAACCTTTTTAACGATGAAGGTAATGACGACAGTGGCCAGGATGGACCAGACCATCGTGACGGCAATCGCCTTGAGCTGTTCGATCCACAGGGTGTTGCCAACAATGTCTTTGAGGTTGGTGGCCAGGTTCGCGTTCACGTCATGGGTCGCAAACACACCGGTCACAAGTGCGCCCAGCGTCCCGCCGACACCATGGATGCCGAACGTATCAAGGGCGTCGTCGTACTTCAGCTTTTCCTTGAGCTTCATGACGGCGAAATACGGGACGACGCCGGCCAAAACACCGATGATGACGGCGCTGGTGGACGAGACGAATCCGGCACTGGGCGTGATCACAACAAGCCCCGCCACAATGCCTGAGCAGAAACCCAGGATAGAGGGTTTGCCGCGTAGAGCCCATTCCAGGGACGGCCATACGAGCCCAGCCGTGGCGGCAGCCAACGTGGTGGTGGTGAAGGCATTGGCAGAGATCCCATCGGCCGCCAGCGCGCTGCCTGCATTGAACCCGTACCAGCCCACCCACAACATGCCGGTGCCGACCATGGTCAACACCATGCTGTGAGGCATGAAGGCGCGAACGCCGAAACCTTTGCGTTTGCCAAGCAGCACGCACAGGACAATGGCCGACCAGCCCGAAGACATGTGAACCACCGTGCCGCCGGCAAAATCGATGGCCTTGATGCTGGCCTTGGCGTTCCACACGCCGTTCATGAAACCGTCGATGCCCCAGACCATGTGGGCCAGAGGGAAGTACACGATGAACATCCACAGCAAGATGAACAGCATCACGCCGGCGAACTTCATCCGTTCTGCAATGGCACCGACGATCAGGGCCGGGGTGATGATGGCGAACATCATCTGGAACATCGAAAACACGTTCTGGGAAATCCAGTAGGCGTAATCGGTGTTCGGGGCGGCACCAACGCCCTTGAGGAAAGCGAAATTCATGCCCCCGAGGAAAGGAGAGCCCTTATCAAACGCAAAGCTGTACCCGACGGCCCACCAAAGGACAGTGACCAAGGTCGCGCAGCCTAGACACTGCGCCAGAACCGACAACACGTTCTTGCGTCGAACCAAACCGCCGTAAAACAGCGCCAGCCCTGGCAAGGTCATGAACAAAACCAAAGCGGTGCAAACCATCATCCAGCCGTTGTGGCCCGGTCCCGCCACATAACCGGCCTTCGGATCGCTGTTGTTGATGTAGGCCTCCATCAGCGCCACCTTGGCTGCCAGTTCCTGCATGGAAGGCGCGGGTGCGGCGGCGGGTGCGGCAGCGGGTGCGGCCGCTGCCGGTGGGGCGGCGGGATCTTGGGCCTGCACGGGCGTCGCGAACGAGAGCGCAACCCCTCCAACAAGCGTTAGCAAGACAAGCAGCGCATTTCGTTTAACCCTGGTCATGACAGCGTTCCTTTCCTGAAATCAGGCGGCGTTTGGTGCCTTGGAACCTACGGAAGCGCGGTCAGACGTGTAAAGACGATAGTTGTCTCTTCGTGCGCATTTAGCGACCGGGAAACTCACGCTTTACAAGTCGGAAACATCAGAACGTTCCCGGCGGGGCTGTCCTTTCCCAGCCGAACGAATTGTTTCCTGGATATTTCTTCCGTGAATCGCCCAGAAAACGCGTTACGACAAGGGGGATGCCACATGGGCCCTGGCCCACGCCAGAACCTCGGCGGCGGCGTTTTCGGCCCGCCTATCGGGCACAATCGAAATCAGGGTGGGGGCAGACGCTGATACCTGTCGAAGCGTCCGGCAGGCGGCGCGTACCTCGTCACTTAGGTGGGCGTCATCGGATGCTGCCACCAGGTGATCCATATAGCTACGCCCCCACCGGCCTTCGGAAGCCCCGGACTGATCGGGCGTTGTCGCAGCGTCGTGGGCCAATACGGCGTTGAACGCCATCCCGGCTGCCCGGCGGGCGTGGGTGACGCCAGGGCGAAAGGACCGGCGCCCGAAGGCCTCGCGGGCATGCTGAAGGTCGGTCTCGGCGGCGGACAGCCATTCACCCGCCGACAACCGAAACAGCCAATGTTCAGACATGCTGTTCAGACATGTAGCGGCCAGGTGTCCACGACCTGCGCGGCCGCCGCCAGATCTTGGCCGGTGTCGATTTCCCGCCACTGGCCATCGATGAACGACGGGATCACCCGCGCGCCCTTTGCAATCAACGCGTTCAAGGCATCGGTCACATAGGCCTGCCGCAAATGGGCGGCATTCCCAAACGACGTTTCGAGGCCCCCGTCCGCAACCCGCGCGTGCCACAGATCAACCAGGGCGCGCGCCCCGGCCGCAGATAAATACCCAAGGCCAATGAACTCACCCGCTGCCTGATCTTGAGGTACGGCACGTTTGCCAACACGGGTGACCTGTCCCTCCGGGCCGGCGGCGCAAAGTTCGGCTTCGGTGACCGGATGCAAGGTGCGACCGTCGTACGCATCGACCCAGCGGCGGTCCACGGTCAAGACGGCCTGCGCATCGGCGTGGGCGGCAACAGTGGCTAGAAGGGATTGGGCCACCCCTTGGGAGTAAACGATGTCGGCATACGAAAACAAGAACCCACCCTCCATCTCGGGTTCGGCAAACATCAGGGAGGCCAAAATGTTGTTGGTTTCCCATGCCGGGTTGTCGATAAACCGCAGGGGGTACCCCGCCCCATCAATCCTGTCGCCGCTATACCCCCGCACGACCACCACGTCCCTGACCCCGGTCGCATGTAGGACCTTCAGTTGGCGGTGCAAGATCGAAAGGCCAGCGACCTTCACCATGCACTTGGGAATCTCGTCGGTCTCGACGCCCAGCCGCCGGCCCCGACCCGCGGCGACGATGATCATTTTCGGTGCCGTGGATTCCTTCATCGCGCAAACCTTCCGAGTTTCAAGGCCACCCCCAACATGGTCCGGCCCGCATAGGCAGCGTTCACAATTAGATAGGCGTGGAGGAATATGTCCAACCGATCGGCCAGCGCGACGTAGACCATGGTGCTGGGGTAATGGATAATAAATCTGCCAAGCGATTCGACGATGGCAACCCCACGCCGCAGGACCGATGGCCGTGCCGCCGGGATGGGATCGGGGGCACCCGCTGCGAAGCCCTGCCCATAGTCCCCCGCGCCACTTTTGACCCGCACACCCGTCGCAGCGGCGTATTCGGGTCGTCGGACAAAGGACGTTAGGCTGATCCCGGCCGCCACGACGGCCACCCCAAAGGCCCCTTCGATCAAGAACCGTAGATCACCTGACCCGTGGTACAGGCGAACCCCGGCGCACGCCACCAGCACAAACGCCTTCAATTCGTCCATCAGGAAATCCAGATGCGCCCCGATCGGCGTTGACGTCCCCCGCAGCCGCGCCAACTGTCCATCGGCACAATCAAGCACATACGAAGCCTGCAGCGCGGCGACTGCCGCCAGCAGTCCGGCATGCCCG
>JAYUUT010000314.1:0-8936 GCA_043754455.1 Myxococcales bacterium | reverse complement strand
CACCTCGTAGGGCGTCAACCGCACGGTGCCATTCAATTCCGTCGTCGCCGGCTGGGCCCCGAGCTCCCACCGGTAAAGAAAATAGGGAGAGGAAAGCATTGCCTCGACGACGATGCCCGTGGCCTCCGGAAGCGGGTACCCGTTTTTTCGGAGCGACGAGTGGAGCGCGACCACCTCGTCGACCTCCACGGACGTCAGGGGACGGCGCCAGGCCCGCTTGCCAAAGTTGCTGGAAAAGCGCCGGATGCAGTCATCCTCGGCGCTGCCGGAAGTCGTCACGGGGCAGGGGAGGATCGGGTTGGTCCCCGTGCCAATCTTGGGGGTGATCTGCGCCCCGATCCGCTCGGCAGCCGCGATGATCCGGCTCAGATCGAGAGGCTGGACCAGGCCAGGGCTGGTGAAGCCCGACGCTCCTTGTCCGTCCGCGGGGAAATCACCGGCGTGGTCCCCCTCCAGGCCCAGCAGGTCGCGAACCGTGAGGCTGTATTCGACCCGGGTAAGCCGCCGCATCGGCATCGGCCCCGCGGACATGACCCGTGCCGTGCCCGGAACGGGCTCGCGCGTTCCTTCCGTGGCGCCGGGCGTTTGCTCCGCCGGAACCGGGGTAGGGCCTTCCTCGCCAGGTTCGCCGACCAGCCCCGTGCAGCCGAAGGCCGCCAGCAGTAGTGTCTTCAAGGCGCGAGTCTGCGTCTTTCTTTGCTTCATCTCGCCCTCGGCTATTGAGGCATCAGTGCAGGCCCGTCATCTCGCCGAAGCCGCCGAAGTCCTTGAATTGGCCGCCGACCGCATTGGCGACGGTGACCAGCACTCCGTAGGGGTATTTGTGGTGTTGCCAAAACCACGAACAAAGGCCCGAGTCGAAAGGAAAATATCCCCATATCTCCTAGTCGCCAGAATCACAGGAATCCTTCCGATTAAAATCAGAATCCTATCTTACGCATCGCGAAGCGGGGCAAACACCGGATGACCACTACCCATTGGCCAAGCAATTCTCGTTACGATTTTCAAGCGGATCGCCGAGAAGCCTGCCTACTTCCGCGCCCAGATCGTGGGGGGGGCGGAGCAAGTACATACCGACCCTCCCAGCGGGAAACAACCCCGGTCATGGATTTTCGACGCTACTCGGTCTGTTTCGGATGCCGCGTCGACGCGTACGTGATGTGAACGAGATTCCGCTCGTCGTCCGGGCAGTACCAGATACGACCCCCGGCGGTGACCTCGTACTGCCATTGCTCCAGGTCCCGGCCGGCAATTCTGCGCTTGCCGAGGTCGTGCTGAAGCGGACCGACGCGGCCCGGGTTGGACTGGCGGCTCCGCGGGTTTCGGCTGAGATGCTCCCAAGCCTTCAGAGCATTGCCCGAGCCTGCGATGCACAGGTCTTCCCATCCGATCGCCGACGCATTGTCCGCGAAAATGATGGTCCACTCGCCCTCGCGCGCCGGGGGCGCGGCGCGGTCACCTCTTTTGGGCACGGCCGCCGGGGCGGGGGACCCGCTTGTCGGTGCCGCGTAGAGGGCGACGCAGCTCGTTGGCGAGTTCGGGGTCGGCGTAGACGGCCGCTGTCCGCTTCCAGTCGCCCGTCAGTTCAGCGAGCGGCGCAGAGTTGCCGATGGACGCGCACGCTGCAGCCGTGTCGGCGAACGCCATGGCGAACTGCACCTTAGCCTCGTCGGGCAAGAAGCGGACCCAAGGGAACTGGTGGCCGAGGCTGTCGGCGAGCTGCTTCGGCGCCTGATGGCCTAGCTCCGCGAGGACGCGGGTCGCGACATCGAGCCCCGACGTGGCTGCCCGGCTCCGCTCCTCGGTCGTGATACGGATGGGCGATCGGCCTCGCCGAGCGACGACGATGTCTTCCTTCTCGACGAGACGATGGACCTTCTTAGAGTCCCGCAGCACGTCGGTCCAGTTCTCCAGGTTCATGCCTTCAATGGTAGCTCACCAGACATCCAGTTTCAATCATACTTAGTTGTGATTTAGATATGATGAGTTTCGTTCCACCAGGTCGCCAGTTACTTCGGTACGTCAGCCCGTGGATTCTGCGCCAGGTATGGGGCGCGAAAGATCCCCCACTCCCCCTCAACACGCGCGACCAGCCAGCCCCCAGGTGTCGACAAAAATTCGCAAGATCCGATGCTTCCTTGAGGCGCGCGGCCACGCCGGGACCGCTCAGATCGATTGTCGTGTCCAGGCGCGGGCGTTTGTTACCTTGCGAACGCCCTGCTGGCGCCCGATCCCTTGGTAGGGATTGGGCGCCGCGGTCCTGCTGGGTCTGTTGGTTGGCGTCTACGTCTTCTGATCAATACGTCTAGGGGACCGTACAGCCAGCGACGTCTGCCGTGATCGCGGCGGGGCTAACCCCCAGGTCCACGCGGCCCGTGCAGTTGTTGTTGGCGTTTTTTGTGACGGCGGTGGTAACTGATCCGCAGTCTTTGGGCCCGGTGAAAATATTTCCCTGGGCTTTTACGGCCTGCGCCGCTGCGATGCCGCTGAGGCTGACGCACAAACCAGCATTCAGGTTGGGGTTCGAACCCAATCCCAATTGCAGGTAGTTCTGGCCCGGATCGCCCATCGTGCCCAGATCGATGTTTGTCAGGTCGTTGCCAGCGGCCGTATCGGCAGCCTGTTCGATGCGCACGCCGACATCGGTGTTCGCCAGAAATACGCTCTTGCGAACCTTCACTTTCGACCCCGCGGTGATGCGCAGGCCGCGGGCCTGGCCGGCCCAGGCCACCAGTCCTTCCAGAAGGCTGGTTGCGGGGGCCGCGCCCGAGGTTTGGTTGATCATGACGTTGGCGGCAAAATTGCCACTGGTGACGACCGTGCCGGTGCCATTGGGCAACGATGTACCAGAATCAATTCCAGGCACACCTTTTAAGGTCAGGACCCCCAGGCCGCCGACGGAAATGCCGTGTTGGGTGTTGTTCTTGAAGGACGTGGGGGCCTGGCCTGCGGGGACGTCGATGACAACGGTGCCGACCAAGATGTTTAGGCCGTTGCGCCGGTTGCCCGCGGCGCCTGCGCCCTGGACAGTGACACCCTGGCCCACGGTGACGGTGCCACCGGGGTTCACGGCGCTTCCCGTGACGGAGATACCGGTATCACCTGAACTGGATACCGTGACATACGCCAATGTGGCCGCTGCGCCCGCCGACAGTTCGAAGCTGATTCCGATACCCGACGTACCGCCGCCGTTGATCGTCAACGGTGCTGTCGCGCTGCCCAGCAGCGCCGCCTTGTCGCCGGTTATCCGGAAGCCCATCTTGCCGGCGGGAACCGTGGCCGCAATGGCGCCGCCGGTTGTCGTGATGCTGACGTTGGCGGGGACAATGATGGGCCATGCCTCGGTTGCGGCCAGGGCGGTCGACACGCCGCTGCCGACGATGCGCACGGTGGTGTTGGGTACGGGGTTCGATCCGATGACCTGCAGCGCGCGGGTCAAGGTTTTGAAGCTGCAGCGAGACACACTGGTGTTGTCGAGTGACAACTGGCCGCTGCCGGTTGCGGTTTGATCGTCGCCGTTCACAGGGTCAACCTGAAACACAGGGTTGCCCCCGGTGACCGCCTTGCATTGCGAACAGATATTGCCCACGCAGACCCCACCCACGCCACACTGGGCGTCAGCGCAGCAGTTGCCGGGCAGACATTTGTTGCCCCCGCCGCCCGCGCAGCAGATGTCGGCCGCATTAAAGGCACAGGCGGTGTTGGGGCTGGCGCACGAATTCAAGACACACTGGCCAGCGGACGTGTTGCAAATGTAGCCCGCGCCATAGGTCGGATCGGTCTGACATTGCGAATCCGTGCTGCAGTTGCCACAGGTATATGGGATCTGGGCGCCGCAGATTTTTTGGCTGCAGGTGGTGCTGGTTTGGCAATTACCCATCACACACTGGCCCTGGGCACAAATGTGTCCTGCGCCGTACCGGGTGTCACCTGTACACTGCGAATCCCCCGTGCAGGTCTGGCACAACCGGGATGCGGGGTCGCAAAGCTGGCCCTGGCCACAGGCCGCCGAAGTTCTGCATACGCCAGGCAGGCAAGCGCCAGCTATGCACAGATGGCTGCTGCCGTAGGCCGCCGAACACAAAGAATCATCAGTCGGATCCGCACAAACCGCGCACTGACCCGCCTTGCAGACGCCGGTCACGCCGCCGTCTCCGATGCCACATTGCTGATTGGCCACGCAACCACCATCCGGGGTGGACCCAGCATCATTGAACGCGTCGCCAGGGGTTGCGCTGTCGCCGCCCCCGTCACCTGCATCGCTGACAAGGGCGGGAACCATGTCGGTTGCGATCGGGGCGTCATCGGCACTGACGGGCACGTCTGCTGGGGCGGCCTGATCCGTGCTGGCGACCATCATCATATCGGGCAGCATCTGGGGCGCGTCGTCTGCGGCGTCGGCGTTAGACGGCCGCACATCAACGGCCATCGCCTGGTCAACCCCCGGCACGTCGGCTGTGGTTGCCGTGTCAACGATCCTGGGCGTGTCCAGGGGCGCCGCCATCGTGTCGCTGGCAACGGCGGTGTCTCTGGTCACAGCGGCCGCATCGGGGGTCACCATGCCACCACCCGTCCCGCCAAGCCCGATAGCACCTCCAGCGCCTGTGGTCCCGCCGCGTCCGCTGCCCCCCATTCCCATCGTGCCCCCCGCCCCCCCCGACGCCCCGAAGGCGCCGTCAGATTCTTGCAGCTTCTTTTTTGGCGAAGATCCGCCGCACCCGGCGGCCACCATCATCGACACAACCAAACAACCGAACAGATTTCCACAACGACGGGGCGATGGGCTAGGCATGCGATCCTCTTTACAGGGGTGACCCCGGACGCGGGAAGGCGCCGGGCCCTGCGATCGTAAACCAATTTTTGGTTTCGCGGAAGGGGCCTAAATGCTGGACGGGTGTTCAGAGTACGATTTGAAGGCGCCGCCGAAAATCGTGGACCAAGTCGTCCGTGCCCCGCTGATCAAAAATCGCGACCATGGCCTTGCGGGCGCCGTCATCGCGGAATTTCCGATTGCGGGACACGATTTCCAGAAAATGCGTCAGGGCTTCTTCGTGGGCGCCGCGCGCGGCCAGGGCGCTGGCCAAGGCGTACCGGGCGTCCAGGTTTTTGGGATCCGACTCAAGCGCAGCGGCCGCCGCCGCTTCTCCGCCGAAGGTTTTGGCATCGGCGTCCAGCTGCAACTGCCGTTCAATGGATGCGACCTGATCGGCAACCGGGCCATCGGGATCGACCCGCGCCAGCAGGGCTGGCACTTCGGTAGGCCGCCCCTGGGCTAGCAGCGCCCGCGCCAACAGGATCAACGCCCGGTCCTGGACAGCCCGTTCATCGACGTCGGTGGCGGGAATGGAAATCAGCGGCCGCAACAGCGCCTCGGCCTCGGCGGGCAGGCCGGCCTTCATGGCGGCCTCGGCGGCCTCCATGCCTTGGGCGGTGTCTGAGGGCAACAACGCTTCGAGGAATTTTTTCACCTGTGCGGCCGGCTGCGCGCCCGAAAATTCGGCAACCAGCTGCGCGTTGCTGAAGGCCTTGACCGCGGGAATGCCCTGAATGCCGAAGGCCTCGGCGATCCCCGGGACCGCATCGGTATTCACCTTGACCAGTTCAACCTGTCCCCCCAGGGCGTCGATTTCCTTCTCGATGACAGGGCCTAGGACGCGGCAGGGGCCACACCACGGGGCCCAGAAGTCCACGACAACCGGGACCGTTTTTGATCGCTCGATGACGTTTTTTTCGAAGTCCTGGGCACTTTTTAGATCGCTGACGTGGGGGCTGGTGGTCATGGTGGCTCTGGCAGATTTAACCCCGCCGCGCGACAGGTCAAGCCCGGCGGCGCCAAGGAAATCCGATTGCGGCCATCCCATTCAGGGCGGTGGCGGTAGTCCGTCAGCACCCTTGGACAGCCCACCGGCACGGATGAAGGCCTCCAGCGTGGGGCGCCGTTTCTCGAAAGCGTTGATGTCCGCGTTGGCCTTTCCCATCCGGGGAGCGGTCTTCAAAAGATCGCCCAGCTGAGCGAGACGCGCCAAAAGAACGTTCACGTCCCACACCGGCGGACTGCCGACCCGCGCCACTTCTGCTATCAGGCGCGCCTCCAAGCCCGGGACGCTACGCAGCTTCTTGCCCAGAGTCGACTTGGGCAGGTCCAGGGCGCTTTTGAGGCGCAGGGTGCCTCCCCAGAAGGCCTGATCGGCGCCTTGCGGAATCAGCAGGAATCGCCCGTCCCGGGGGTTGGCATACAAATAGTAGTTGTTGTTATTGAAGTCGAAGCTGTCCAAATTGCTGGCCACGCCGGTGACGGCCAAGTGCGTGATGTAATGGCCGAGGTCGATGTGCTTTGACACTTCGGCCTCGAAGGTCTGCGCAGTGGCCGCGCGCAGGGCCGAGGCAAACGCATTAATGTCGGCGCGGCTGCGCCCTTCCTCCTTCTCATCGTCCAGAATCAACTTGGAGGCATTGCCGACGAAGTCGCCGATGGTCCAGTCGCCCTCGTACAGATTCCCCTGCTCGTACCCCTTGCCCAGCAGACCAACCAGATACGGCTGGTTCACACCTTCACGCATCAGATAGATGCCGCTGGCGAGGCCGTTGACGGTAACCAGCGCGTGAGCGGTTACCCGCGAGGGCAGACCCGCGCGGCGATACACCTCGTACGTCATGTGCTCGTTCGCCATGCTTTCGTCCTGCAGCATGTTTTTGAGCGTGAACTTCTCGATGCCGTGAAGGTCCTGGCCCTTTACGAACTCGTCGAACTTCAGGCTAAAGCTCGGCTTGTCGTTGATTTTCTTGTACGGGTTGAAGGCGCCGCCCGCCTGACGGATGCCCACGTTCGTCAGTGTGACGCCGTCAAAGGTGAAGGTGCAGGGCACACGCGTGCTGGACCGGCTCTCGACCGTGGCCACGTGTTCCACAGGAATCTGGATGTCAATCCGGTGGAGGATGGTGGTGTCGAAAACCTTAGCGACGGCCAGGCGGATCTTCGCCTGGCCAGCCCCGTCATCCGGCCGTGAGTCAGGTGGTGACCCTCTAAAGACGTCGACAGGCGCCGCGCTATCTCGCGGGGGGGCCGCGTCCCTGGGAGCCGGCGCGCGGTCTGCCGCCGGGTAGGCGTCCAGGGCGGGCGGGGCGTTCGTCGCCGCGTCAGTTCCGGGGCCGTCATTTCGTGGCCCCTCACTCCTTGGACCGTCATTTCGTGGGCCCTCACTCCTTGGACTCTTTGGACTGTTACTCGGTGTGGGGATACCGGGGTCGACTTCCGGCTCGGACCCCTTCAGTGTCGGGGTGCAGGCAGTCAACGTTAAAGCAACGGCGAGAAATTCGATGCGCATGTCCCATCATGCGCTGCCGGCGTCTTTTGACTCCTTACCGCCCGGCGCGGGTTCCAACGAACGTGCGCTCGCCACTGTGCGCCAGGCACCATGCCCACCGGGCAAGGCAGCTTTGTGGCCTGGATGGCGCGCGCTGACGAGTGCGACCGAGTAACCTGCGCCCAGCGGTGACATCTCGAGGCGAAGCGCTGGCGGCTACGTTTGCGGCGGGGGTACGCGGCGAACTCGGGGCGGTGCGCGCCGTCCTCTCCCAGTCGGACGTATGCGCCGGGCCTGAGGTCGCTGCCTGGCGGTTCGCCCTAGAAGCGTTGTTGGCCTCGCACGACGGCCGCTGGCCCCTTCCTTGGGCGGAATCAATGTCCGAGTGGGCGGACGCGGCGCCCGAGGCCGTGTTCGCGGCGTTCGAGCCTTTGGCCCACGCGGCGTTGTTGGGCTTCGACGGGCGGGCTGTCGAGCAGGCCCGGTCGGTGCTGGTCGGGTCGACGTCGCATGCGGCCCGCCGCCTGGAGCTCTTCGGCAAGCTATTCGGGGGGACGGGAGAGGGGGTCATCACGGCCCAGTCGCTGCGTGAGGAAGCCGCTGACCGCGGCGATGGGCCGGGGGCCGTCGAGGCCGTGACCCTGGCTGCGCTCAGCGTCGAAGCCACGGCCCCCCCGCCCGATGCGGCGGTCAGCCATGCGCGACGGGCGACCCTCATGGCGCAGTCCGAAGGCGCATGGGCGCAGGAGTATCTGGCCTTCCTGGTGCTCGCCCGGGCGCGCAGGCGCAGCGGCCGCCCTCATCTGGCGCTGCAGGTTCTGACCGCCCTCGGCAGCGTCGCGCCGGTCGCGTATCGGCCATGGATCGGGTGGGAGTCGCTGCTGTGCGGCGATCGGGCGCGAGCGGCCCAGGCGGCCGGCGCCCACGGGGGGTCGCCGGCCTGGACCTGCGTGGGCGCGGCGCTGGCCCTGCTGGAGGCGTGCCACGCGGGCGATCGTCCTGCCACCGATGCGGCCGCAGCCGAACTTCGAACCGCAAGCGGCGCCTTTGCGCTGGTGCACCGCGAAGCCGAGGCGCTGATCGGGCTGGTCGATCCGCTGGCACCTGCGTCCCCTGCCGTGGCCGCGTGGCGGTGCGGCGAGACCGACATCGTGCCGGAGGGTGCGCTCGGGCTCGCGGTGCCGCGCGACTGTCCGCTGGAATCGGAGCGCGCACTGGCGGCCGTATGGGCGCGACCTTGTCGTCCGGGGCTGCGCCTGCTGATGCCGGGGATTCCGCTTTTGCGTGCGCCACTGCTGCCATTGGACGAGCCTGGCGGTGCGCGCACCGACATGGGCCTTGCCGCGCTGGCACTGGCGGGGCCTTCGGGGCTGCCGCGCGGGGCTTTCTTTCAGCGCATTTACGGCTTTCCGTTCGTGCCGGCCCGTCACCAAGGCGTGCTCGATGTGCTGGTCCACCGGATGCGTGCCCGCCTCGGCGCCACCGCAACGCTCGCGCGCGACGGATTGTCGGGGGCACTAGAGCTGTCCGTCTCGGAGCCGTTCCTGGTGCCCGATGCCCGCTGCACCTTGCCGTCGGTCGAATGCGTCCTGTGGGCATTGGCTCGGCTGGGCACCGCCAGCGCTCAGCAGG
>JAYUUT010000313.1:0-9954 GCA_043754455.1 Myxococcales bacterium | reverse complement strand
CTTGATCTGATGGGGGCTGACGCCCTTCCGTTTTTAAGTGCTGATCAACCCCAGACCCCCGAAGAAATTTTCGAATCTGCGTGGAACGACGCCTTGCTGAAGGATGCCCTTGCAGAATTGCAAGCAAGGTTAACAAGAGACGGGAAGCAAGCGGCCTTTGATCTGTTCAGGCGTTACGACCTAGACGGAGAGTCCACGACGCTGTCTTACGCCGCCCTTGGGGAACAGGCGGGGCTGTCCGCGGCGCAGGTCCGGCACGCCTTAGAATCGACGCGACGTCTATTTCGCGAGATCCTGACGGATATGGTTCGCGCATACGTCAACACACCCGAAGAATTGTTGGCCGAGTTACGCGGTTTGATTGGGGGGTGAGGACAACCATCCGTGACGCCACCTGATTCACATCGCCCGCCATCTGGCCTCGCGGAGAGGCTTCGGCGCGCCCTGCGTGAGGAACA
Source organism: Myxococcales bacterium (assembly GCA_043754455.1). Taxonomy (GTDB): domain Bacteria; phylum Myxococcota_A; class Polyangia; order Fen-1088; family Fen-1088; genus JAYUUT01. Next base: position 9,496 of record JAYUUT010000313.1, on the reverse strand, counting down.
GGATGCCCTGCTGATGGCGCGCGCCCGGGCGCGTGGCCTGGTTAACGAAGCCGCTGTCAGCAGCGCCGAGGCCGCGCGGGAACAGTCAGGTGATCCCCGTCCGTTGTCCGAAATCCTCGTCGCGACTGGCGCCCTGGCCGCTGAATCGTTGGCTCGCCTGGAAAATGAACAGGCGGCAGAAGATTTTGCAAGACGTTCGACGGCGGTGCGTGTCCCGCCCGAGATCGAGATGTCCCTGTCCGATCCAGATCGTCTTGTGGACGCCTTTGTTCTGCATGAACGTCTTGCCAGTGGAGGTTCGGGTGAAGTGTGGCGTGCGTGGGATAGGCGGCTTGGTCGCTGGGTGGCGCTGAAAATTTCAAACGCCACCGTCGAAGATGCGGCTGCGCGAGAACGATTTGCGCGTGAAGCCTTGGCCGTCGCACGACTTGATCATCCCCATATCTTGCCGGTGTTCGAAGTTGGCAGCACACGGGGACGGGCTTTTTTGGTCATGCCACTTATCGAAGGCCAGACCTTAGAAAAATTGGTTCAGGATAAACCCCTTCCGATTCAGCAGGCCCTTTCGATCATGGCGGTGGTTGCCGGCTGTGTCGCCCATGCCCACGAACGGGGTATTTTTCATCGCGATATCAAACCGGGCAACGTAATGCTGGATCGCGAAGGTCGGGTCTTCGTTTTGGATTTCGGGCTAGCTCTGTTGCGCGCCGAGGCGTCGCTGCGTCTGACCAGGCCGGGCGAAATTATGGGTACCCCCAGTTATATGGCCCCCGAACAGGCACGGGGAGATTCAACAACGGCACCTGATCTGGTGGATATCTATGGTATCGGCGCAACAGTGTATTTCCTTGTGACGGGACACGCGCCGTTTGTTGGTGAATCGTTCGCGCAGGTTGTCGCACAGGTCGTCACCGCAGAGCCAAAACGGCCCCGCAGCGTGCGCCCCGAAGTGACGGCGGATGTTGAGGCGGTGATTCTCAAGGCGATGGAGAAAACCCCCTCCCAGCGGTACCCGTCGGCACGGGCCTTGTCGACGGATCTGCAAAAGCTTTTGGCGGGACAATCTGTCGAAGCCCGCATCCAGTCGCGGTTGCGACGTTGGTTTCGCCGTCAAACGGCGGGCGCCCTTTTAGCCCTTGCGTTGGCGGGGGCAGGCGCGACCGCCGTGGGGATGGCGGTGGTGGCAAGACGGCGGGCCATCAACGAAGGGAAGGCCGCGGCGCGGGCCCTGGTTGATCTGGCGCGCCTGTCGCTAGACACCACACTTCGCTTGCGACGTGCAGGTGATGTATTTGGTATGCGCCATGTGCTGCCGCAGGTCGCATTGGCCTACGACAAGGTCGCCGATCGGGGCGCGCTGACAGCAGAGACAGAGTATCTGATGGGCCGCACCTACCGCGCGCTGCTTGATCCTGAACGCGCGCTTGCGCATCAACAGCGCGCCATTGCCTTCGATCCGACTTTCGGCCCGGCGCTGTACGAACGGGCGGTGCTGCTGTCCCGTCAATATGGCCAGGCTCTGGTTCGGTTGCGGGCCCAACCCATCGGTGAGGCCCGAGCCCCGGCGACCTTGGATTCCAGGGTGGAATCCGCCGACAGTGAACTAACAAACCTGCGCACGCACATTTTGACCGATGCGGATCGGTTGGCGGCGACACCCTTGGGCGAGGCGCGATCGTTGGCCGCACGAGGAATTCTTGCCTACCACCGATCCCTGCATGATGAAGCCCGTAGCCTGTTGAACCGGGCCTTGGCTGCCGATCCCGATATGGAAGAAGCGTGGGAAGCCCTGGCACAAAACGAAAACGCTGCGGGACGAAACGCTTTTGCGATAGAGGCCTATACATCGGGTATTAAGCACGACAAAGGCTACGTGCCATTTTATGTCGGGCGCTGCGAACTTCGTCGTTGGCCCCAACCCCAGGAGGCTGAGGCGGACGCCCGGCAAGCGCTGATGCTTGACCCTTCATCTGTTGAGGCCCGCGCGTGCCAGGGGGGGATTCTTCTGTTTGAAGGACACAAAGCCATGATGGCCGGTGAAGATCCACGACAAATACTGGGTTTGGCCATTGCAGACTTGTCGGCGATCTTGTCGAAAAAGAAATCGGCCTCGGCTTTTCGGGATCGGGGGGACGCGCGCCGGTACCTCGGCATGTATTTGCTGCGCCATGGGGGCGATCCCCGCCCTGCCCTTGCGGCATCGGAGGACGACATCACCCACGCGATAGGTCTTGAACCAAAGAATTGGATGCACGTTGCGAACCGAGCGCGAACGCGCGCCGTGCGCGCCGAATGGCTATGGCAGGACGGACAGGATTTTGAGCCCGATCTGGCCTTGGCCAAAACCGATCTGGACACCGCCGGAGTCACGCAAAAACAAGGAACGAATGCCCCGATGTGGCGGGCGGATCTGCACGCGCTGCGTGCGTCCATCGTGCTTTTAGAAGGTGGACTGCCACAGGCTGAAATTGTCGCAGCCGAGGCAGACTTTGCCAGGGCCCAAACAATAATGCCGAAGGCCGACCCTTGGCTTTCGCTTTTGCGTGGGGGGTTGCGGGTTCGCGCGGGGATGTGTCAGGCGCGCGCGGGTCGCGATCCCGTGCCGGTGTGGCAGCAGGCCGAAATAGATTTGGACGCCGCCCGGGCCGCCCTTCCCCGCGACACGAAACCCGTCACTGAACGCGCGCGTCTAGGTTTGCAGCGCGGTATCTTCTTGGCGTCCCGTCGGCCTCGCGGGGGCGCGGCGGATTTCGCGGCTGCGGCGGAACTTTTGGACGCGGTTCTGGTTCGTGATCCGAATCTCATCGAAGCGTTGTGGCTGCGCGGCCAATTGCGTACCGAACGCCGGGACATCGACGGCGCCCGGCGCGATCTACGCCAGGCCATTGACCTGCACCCAGGCATGGCGCGCTGGATTGACATCGACCTGCGCCGCCTGGGGCCATAAACCCGCGGGATAAGCCGGAGCAGCTAGGCAGCGATCGCGCCCAGTACGGTGAACGGCTGCTCGAAAAACTGGGCGCGCGCCTGGTGGACAGCGGGGTCAGCCGTAGCGCTAAAGCCCGTAATGATAAGTGCCGAAGCAATGCTCTGTGCCTCGGTATGAACGCCCTGGAAGGGGGCAATAGGCATTTTTGGAGCGACGCTCATCGACACAATTTGGACCGCCAACGCGCCGCAAAAGCGGCGAGACCTAAAGCCCGCAGCCCGGCCCCGGGACGATTTCCCCGAAAGCTCGTAGTAGGTGGTGACGGCCTCGCCTGCGGGCCGTTGAACGAGGAGTTTTCATGACATTGACGCGCGCTTTAGGTTGCGGATCCGCGATCCTGTTCGTAATGGGCCTGGGCGCGTGCGTCGGCGGCATGACGGAAGATCCGGGGGAGTCGGTCGGCCCGACCGCAAAAGCAGGTAAGACGCCGGGCGACAACAAGGCCCCGGGTGGTTCGGCGGGGCCCGCAGCAGGGCCGGGAGCCGACCCCACGACGGGCGCAGCCGGGGACAACCTTCGCCCCGGCTCGATTCCTCCGCGGACGTTGGCGTGGCCGGTTGAATGGCGCGGAACGCCATCGCCGCTGCGGCGTCTATCCCGCGACGAGATCGTGGCCAGCGTCACGATGCTTATCGGAATGGCACCTGCGCGGATCGAACTGCCCGACGAGCCCCGGATCGGCCATGGTCCCCTGCTGACATCGGGGTTGTCGTTCATCGCGCCCGAGGTGAACAAGATCAAACAAGTCATGGCCGACTTTGCCGTGCGGGCCGCGCCATCTGTGCTGATGCGATCGGCCTGCGCCCTCAAGGATCGGGCGCAGCAAGATTGTCTACTGGCATTTGTCACCAAGATTGTCGAATCGGCCTGGCGCCGGTCACCGCGCCCTGAAGAAATGGCACGGTTTCAAAAATTGCTCACGTTTGCGGGCACCACGCGTGAGGGCGATCTTTTGGCGGTTGAAGGGGTCGTGACGGCTCTGTTTATTTCGCCGTCGTTTTTGTACCGCAGTGAAAAAGGGGCGGCTGTGGCCGGGCGGCCCGGTTTTGTCGCCTTGAACGGTTACGAAATTGCGACGCGGATAAGCTATCTGGCCACCTTAGCGGCGCCGGACACGGATCTTTTGGTGGCCGCAAAAAATGGTTCACTGGCCAACGGCGCTGAACGCGTACGACATTTCGATCGTTTGATCAAAACTGACCTTGGCAAGCGAGCCTTGGCAGTTTTCGTGCTGGAATGGATGGGCGCAGGTGAATCGAAAGTCTCGCAGAAATCATCGCGCTATCTTGCTGGGCTGTCGGCCGATGCTGAATCCGCCCTGCGCGCCAGCGCCGAGGCCGCCATCCGAAAGGTGCTGTCAGACAGCCCCGATCCGACCTTGTCGGCGCTGTTGACCACCGATGGATACCTGGCCGACCCCGCGCTACAGAAGATAAGAGCCGCGGCAGGGACAGGGAAAACGGCTTCAGCCGATCCCGATGCCACCACGCGCGTCGGGCTGCTGATGCACCCGCATGTGCTGGCGTCGCATACCAAAGAAGACGGCGCGTCTCCCTTTCAAATGGGCCTGTTTTTGCGCGAAGGCGTGTTGTGCCAGACCATGCCCCCGCCACCTATGGGCGCGGCGGCGTCAGCGCGCACGGACGTCCCCGCCGGGTTAACCGTCCGCGAGGATCTGGAATTTCGTACCAACGTCGGCGGTGTCTGTCAGGGCTGCCATCAGCAGTTCGCGCCCCTGGGGTTCGCGTTTTTACCCTTTGACCCGGTCGGGCGATGGGTGACCAAAGATCCTTCGGGAAAACCCTGGGATTTGTCAGGATCTGTGGAAACGTTCGCTGCGGGACCGCTGGCCTTCAAATCTGCAACCGATTTGGTCAAGTCCCTGGCCCAAAGCCCCCAGGTCCGCGGCTGTTTCACGCAGGGCGCGGTCCAGTGGGCTTTAGGACGGGCCTTGGTGAAAGAAGATCAGGACCTTCTACTGGTGGCTGATGAGGCCGAACGGAAGTCTCAAGGATCGGTCCCCAATTTGTTTCAGGCCATTGTGGCCAGTCCCCATTTCGTAAACGCCCCTGCCCAGGCGAGGTGATCATCATGACCAACCCCAAATCAATTTTAGGACGGGTTTCGCGTCGGCGGGTCTTGCAAAACACCGCCCTAGGGGCGCTGTTGACGCCGGTCTTGCGCCGCATGGACGCACACGCGGCGGCTGCATCGCCCCGCCGGGTTATTTTCATCTATTCAGGCAACGGTGCCATCGCGGCAACCGGACCCGCATCAGGAACCGAAAATGCTTTCGCGCTGCACGAATGGTGGAAGCCATTGGAACGGCACCGGGCCGATGCCATTTTCCTGTCCCACCTTGCGGTGACCGGATCAGGTATCGTCACCGGCAATGGCCACGGCCTAGGTGGACAACAATTCTCTGGATTCGGTGCCACCGACTACACCAGCAAGGGCGAAACCGTGGACCAAGTGATTGGCAAACGGCTTGAAACACAGGGGCGCGCGGGTCTGCGGCGATCGGTGGTCTGGGGCCTCGCCCGCGGTGCCACGGGGGAAGGGTTTCAGGCAACAGGGGGACGCAACATTTCCTGCGAAGTGGATCCGTCAAAGGCCTGGACCGATCTATTTGCCAGTTTTGTGGCCCCGGCGGCAAGCCCCGGTGGCACGCCCAACGACGCCGCCATGAAACGCGCCCAGCAGATTTTGGCCCGCGAACAAAGCCTGCTTGATCTGGTCAACGAAGACTGCAAGTTCGTCAAGGACGGCCTAGGCGCCGAAGGAACGCGGTTGCTGGACGAGCACTGCACGACCTTGCGTTCGATGGAAAAAAATCTAAGCACCCGCCTGACTTCACCCGTCCTGGCAAGCTGTGCAAAACCACCAAATCCCGGTGCGATGGCCTGGACGAATCCTGAAAACATTGACGCCCAAGCGGCGGCGTTTACCCAGTTGATGGCCACGTCGCTGGCCTGCGAATTGACCCACGTCATCGCGTTCCAGTTTGCAGGTCAAGCAGCCCGCAACCGGTTGGCGGCAAAATACGGGGTGTCCAGCGCGCCGACCCAGAATTCAGGGGATTCAGGTCCCGCGCATCACCCCTGGACACACAACGCCCAAGGACCCGAACGAATAGCAGCCTTGCAGATTTTCCAGACGTTCTATTCCACCCAGGTGGCGTTACTTATCGACAAGCTGAAGACAACCATTGACGCCACCGGGGCGCCCCTGTTGGATTCGACTTTGGTGGTTTGGGTCCCAGAGCTGGGTGGGACTGAAAAAAATCCCGACGCTCACGTCACGGGTTGCGTGCCTGTCATCTTGTTTGGAAAGGGGCAAGGTACCTTCAAGACCGGACGTTACCTGCGCAGCCGGACCGATGACAGGGGGGGTGGATCCGGCACCGTCGCGGCGGGACAGGACATGGCCAAAATTCTGGTATCTGCTGTCCAATACATGGGCCTGACCGATGTGGACACCGTCGGGGCTACAGGCGTCAAGGGCCCCTTCATGCCGCTTTACGGCTGAAACAACGGGCCGACCACCGTCCGAACGCATTCGTCGGCCTACAACCGATCGGCCAGTTGGGCCAGCGCCCCCAAGTCAGCGTCGTCTTGGGCCAGGCGGGGCAACGTCCACAGCGGCAGTTTTGGATCAAGCCACGCACGCAGGGCCGTCGCCAGGGCGCGATCGTGAAGGGCCGCGCTGTCTTCAAGGGCTGCAAGTGCGCGCAGGTGAAGAAGTGCTGATAGGGCGGCGGAAGGAACGCCGGGTCCGAGGGGATCTTCGGGAAGAGGCAAAGCGGCGGCTTCTGCCAGGGTCTGGTTCAGGACGAAACCGCCTAGTGCCAGTCCCAATTCCCGGGCGCGGCGGGCAAAAGACTGGGCTTCATCAAGGGCCGCCTGTGACGGAGACGTGACCAGCAGGAAGGACGCCGTGGGGCCAGCGAAGAAGCGGCGCATGTCTTCCTGGTTTCGATTTAGGTGGCGCAACACATGTTGAAATAGCGAGAGAAACTCTTGGAGTTCTTCACGAGATTTCTGGCCAAGTCCCAAATCCAGAACCTTGTTGATAAGTTTGGCTCCCACCCGGTGAAGGGCGCTGTCCTGCGAAGGGATGAAAAAGTTCATGATGCGCGGGTCAAGGAACGAATTGGCGCGCGCCGGGGTTTCCAGGAAACGCAGGGCGTTTTTTGAAGGCGGGGTGTCCAGAACGATGAGGTCGTAACGGTCGTCGCGCAGGAACCCGTGAAGCGCCTCGACCGCGGTGTATTCATGCATGCCCGCGACCAGCGCGCTGACGTTTTGATAGAGGCGGTTGCCCATCAGTTGGCGACGGGCGGTTTCGTTGGGGGAAACCGCCTGCACCACACGATCACAAACCCGTTGTGGATCCAGCACCCAGACTGACAGGCTGCCCGGCGGGGCAACACCGATGGCCAAAAGCCTATCCGCGGAAACCGGAGTCGGCTCATCCAGATTGCGTTCCACACCCAAGGCTTCCGCCAAACGACGGCTGGGATCGACCGTAATGGCGACCACCCGCAGCCCCGCCCGTGCCGCCGCCAGCGCCACGGACGATGAAACGGTGGTTTTCCCGACGCCGCCCGCCCCACAGCAAACGATGACCCGTTTGCCATTGATGAGGTTCATAAATGGGGACAGCGTCACGCGGGCCGTCCCGCCAACGTAGCGAACGCGGTGGTCAGACCCGTGCAGGGATCACCATCGACGCGCGGGATTTCGCGCAGCCGTATCAGGGGCGCACCGGTGGCGGCCTGCAACCGACCCAGGGCCGCACGTCCCCGCGTGATGCGATCAAAGGCCAGGTGGCCGCGTGACGGTCGCGCAGCCAGGATACGGAGCGCGTGGACGCGTTCTTCATCGGTGAAAGGATCGTCAATGAACCGGTTCACAATGACCGCGCGAAGGGGCACCGACGTGGCCCGCAATCCATCCATCAGTTCTATGGCTTCGGTGATGGGAAGCTGTTCGGGCAGGGTGACCACCCAGGCCCCGGCGACACGGGGATCGTTGATAAGCCCCTGGCCCCGGCGCATGGCTTCGGCAACGGGGCCCCGCGGGACCACGCGCAGGGCGACGTCAGGAAGGCCGGTCAAGGCCAGCGTGTGGCCGGTCGCGGGCATGTCGACAACAACGGTTTCAAATCGGGGCGCGCCCCGCCCGTCGGTTTCATCCAGCAGGCGCAGGAAATGATAAAGAATCCCCAGTTCATGGAACGAGGGCGCCGCGGACATGAACCGGCGCATGGCCTTTGATCGCAGTGCCGCGCTGACCAGGGCGCCCGCCGGAATCACCGCACGCGCGAACAATTCGTGCCCCGTGCTGGCCCACAACTGGCACACATGCAGCCCTGTGGATACGGGGGCGGGGACGTCAGTCAACTGGGGTCGTCCGAAGAAAGTCCCGATGGGTGATTCGCCATCATCGGCGTCGCCAACCTCGGTCAACAGCACCCGGCGCCCCTGCCGGGCGGCGGCGCGGGCAAACGCCACAGCCACAGTGGTGCGCCCCACCCCGCCCTTTCCCGTCATCAGATTGACCCGCCTGTCGAAAAGGAAATCACGATCCGCAGACGGCATGTCCACCCCCTATCGCCAGATGGGCGCCCCTACTGGAGCTGGTTGTCACAAGACGTAGGTGACGCGCAGGGTTTGTGGCGGTAGGCTGATGCCATGTCCAACCCCCGGGTGTCGTTTGCAATGGGTCACAGCAGCCTAGGAAACGTCCTGGTCGCCGCAACTTCGCGAGGGGTGTGTGCGATCTTTCTGGGCGACGATGCGGAAGAACTGATCGCGGATCTGAAGCATCGATTTCCCCGCGCGGATCTGGTCGCCGCTGATGAATCCTTCCACCAAACCGTGCAGCAGGTCGTCCGCCTGGTGCAAAATCCAGCCGCAGAGGCGGCCCTGCCGCTGGACATCCAAGGCACGGCGTTTCAACAACGGGTCTGGCAGGCCCTGCGCAAGATCCCCAGAGGGTCCACGGCCACCTATTCACAGGTGGCCACGTCCATCGGGGCCGCTACGTCCAGCCGCGCTGTGGCCCAAGCCTGCGCGGCCAACCCCCTCGCGGTGCTGATTCCTTGCCATCGTGTCGTGCGCACGGATGGCAACCTATCGGGCTACAGATGGGGCGTCGAACGAAAACGTACGTTGCTGAAGAACGAAGCCCAGGCGGCCGGCGCTTGCGCCTGACGTTCCCGCTTCTCGAAACCAGACCATGATCGTAGACGACGAACGATTTGACACGCGGCCTGCCGTTCTTCGGCGGTCAGGTCTTTGCCCAAAAGTGCAAGTCTGTGTTTTTGCTTGATCGAAAAGGCCAGCTTGGAATTGCCAGTTGCCGTCCGAAGCATTTCTTTCAGGATCAGGGTTTCCTGTTGTGCCTAGTGCACCGCCTTCGAAATAGCGTCAAAGCGGAGGCCGACAAGCCGGGCCGAGCGCAAGGCGCGACGACGACCAATAGCCGTAGCTATTGCGAGGAG
>JAYUUT010000312.1:0-12212 GCA_043754455.1 Myxococcales bacterium | reverse complement strand
CACGGAGGCGGGGGCAGCCTGAAACATACCCGCATCAGCGGGGGTGGGACGAACCCCGGGTGCGCAGAGGTTGTAGGTGTCGCACAACCACGTCGCGGTCGCGACACAGGCCGTCGCAACACAAGGGACCGCGCCCACCAAATCCAGGGCCTTCACAACAGGCTGCCAGCTGCGCCCCTGGTCAACCGAGCTTCCGACCAAAAATTCATCCTGGGCCTTTTCCCCCGCCCCGCACGCCCACAAACGACCGTCCCCCCAGGCCAAACATCGGTAGCGCGGCCCCGCGGCGCCCGATTCAATGATCCGCCAGGTCTTTGCATCGTCCTGGGAAATATACAGCCGGGCTGACGGTTGTTTTGGATCCGGCAGCGCAGCGGTCCCCGCAACAAACAACTGTCCTTGCGGACCGAATGCAAAACCAGATTGGTTTTCGATATCCTTTAATGCCAACACCCGTGCCCAGGACTTGCCCGCATCACGCGTACGCCAGATCTCATCGGCATCACGCAGATTTGACCAGGATATGTAGACCGTATCTGGGTCGTGCGGGTCCACGGCCAAATAGTCCACCGTTAGTTCACCGGGAGGCAGCCCGATCGGATCCCGGTTCACCACCACACTATCGCCCCCATCATTAGAAGCCGCGAGAACAATGGGACGCCCGGGCCCCAGGCCCCCGACATATACGCGCTGGGGGTTGGACGGTGCCACCATGAGTTCATCAAAAAAAACATCTTCTGGTAAGGCGGCTTTGCGGACGAAGGTCCGGCCTCCATCATCGGACGCATGAATCGCGCGTGGACCCGATGTCAACGCCAGGACACGCGCAGGCTGTCCTGTATCGATGGCCAGATCTCGAACCCACAAACGCAACATCGATCCCGCGGCCCTTTCGTAACCGCAACCATTTGACGAAAGGTGAAGCCCCGATCGCGACGGGATCAAAAGCCGCCCATCAGGATGCCGGACCATGCGGTCTAGCGGCCCATCGACCCCTAGGCTTTCCTCACAAACAAATTGCCAGCCCTTGCCTTCAGCGGGGCTAAGAAAACCGAAATTCACCACCGGCAGAAGATCATCGGCCTTGATAGCGTCGCGATTCCCCCGCCCCAAAAGCCTCACCGAATCCAGGAACCGACAGGGCCCCGAACTGGTGCGACACGCAATAGGTGGTGGGGCGGGGCCGTGGGGCACCGCCATCACCGGGGTTGACAGGGCCATAGCGGACAACGCGAGGCCCAGACACAGCATCCAACGCACATTTCATTCTTACACCACCACGTGCCCGCTGAGAATTTCTCTGCGTCTTGGGCCTCGCGCCTATAAACTAAAAACATGAGCACATCGTCGGCTTCATCGCTCACCCTGACCCCCGGGGGCGGCTTCCTGCTTGAACCCACCGGCAGCGCACGCATCTTCATCCCCGAAATGTTGTCCGAAGAACAACGCATGATGCGCGAAACCGCTGAAGATTTTCTGCGCCGCGAGGTCGAACCGCATCTGGTCGCCATCGAGGAAAAACAGCCAGGCCTAATGCGCGACATTCTGCGCAAGGCGGGGGACGTTGGCCTTTTGGGGCACGATGTGCCCGAAGCCTACGGGGGCCTCGGCGGCGATAAAATCAGTTCCAGTTTGATCTTCGAGGCCGCCAGCCGCGTGGGATCTTTTGCGGTCAGTTATGGCGCCCATGTGGGCATCGGAACCATGCCACTTGTGATGTTTGGGACCGAGGCTCAAAAACAAAAATATCTACCCAGGCTGGCCAGTGGCGAACTTATGGCGGCCTATGCCCTGACAGAGCCTGGATCAGGGTCCGACGCCTTAGCCGCCAAGACCCGCGCCGTTTTAAGTCCTGACGGCAAGACCTACAAACTGACCGGAACCAAGCAATACATCACCAATGCCGGGTTCGCCGATCTGTTTACCGTGTTCGCCAAAGTCCAGGCGTCTGACGGGGAAAAATTCACGGCCTTCCTCGTGGAACGCACAGCACCGGGGCTGACCGTGGGCAAGGAAGAACACAAACTGGGGATACGGGGATCTTCGACCTGTCCCCTGTTTTTGGAAGACTGTGAAGTGCCCGCGGAAAATTTATTGGGCACCATCGGTCAAGGCCACAAAATCGCTTTCAACATCTTGAACATCGGCCGCTGGAAACTCGGGGTCGGATCGACCGGAGGGGCTAAATACTGTCTGGAATTGGGCGCCCGGTACGCCCGCGAACGCAAACAGTTCGGCAAGGCCATTGGGGAATTCGACCTGATCCGGAAAAAACTGGGCGAAATCGCAACCCAGATCTTTATTGCCGAAAGTATGGCCTTTCGCACAGCTGGCCTGCTGCAGGCCCGCGACGAACACATTGATGCAACGGCTCCCGACGCTGCCAAACAACACATCGACGCCATCGAAGAACACAGCATCGAGGCCAGCATCATCAAGGTCTTCGGCAGCGAAATGTTATTCCGCGCCGCTGATGAGACCCTCCAAATTTTTGGCGGCGCCGGCTACGTGGCTGACTACCCCATCGAACGGGTCAGCCGGGATGCCCGTATCAACCGCATCTTCGAAGGCACGAATGAAATCAACCGGCTGCTGGTGCCGGGAACCCTTTTGAAACGTGCGATGCAGGGCCGCCTGGGTCTATTGGGCCTCGTGGGGCAGGTCCAGGCGGAACTGGCGGACCCAACCAAAATCGATCGCACTCTCCCCGCCGGCCCCCTAGGCGCTGAACGGCAGAAATGTGATTTTGCCAAGCGTGCGGTGGCCTACGCGGCATCCCTGGCGGTTCAAAAATATATGCAGACCCTGTCGGACAAACAGGAACTGTTGGGCGTTCTGGCCGATGGGCTCATCGAAATTTTCGCGATGGATTCGGCCATCACGCGCACCCTGCAGCTTGTGCAAATGAACGGCGAGGCCAAGTCACAGGTGCCCATGTGGATGACCCAGTTATATGTGGCACAGGCGCACGAACGGGTGTTCGATAGCTTGCGTGAAATGCTGATGTGGATTTCCGAAGAAGCGCAATGGGGCAAGGAGGTGGCTGATGTGAACACCTACTACCAATTGTCTCGCGTAAATACGTTTTCACTGCGCCGCCGCATTGCCCGGCACGTCCTTGACGCTGGCGGCTACGCGCTGTAGCCCTGGTTCTGTTATCGTCCGCGCATGCGGACTCCCCTGATTCTGACACTCGCTGCCCTTTTCCTGGCCCCGTACGCCCACGCGGGCTTCCGCATGCAAGAGGTCGGCAAAGATTTGAATGTCGTCTACGCCGTCAACATCGCGGACATGAACCGTGACGGCAAACCCGACGTCGTCGCCATCAACAACACGCAGGTGTTCTGGTTCGAAAACCCATCGTTTACCAAACACGTCATTTTCGATGGCCCCACGTCGGGGGATCCGTTCTGGAAAAAAGACAACGTCACCTTCGCGGTCGAGGACATTGACGGGGACGGATCACTCGACATCGCCCTTGGCGCCGATTGGCAGCCCAGCAACACGACCACGGGGGGATCTTTACAGTGGCTGGGACGCCAGAAAGATCCCACGTTGCCCTGGAAACTGCACCCGATCTCCGAAGAGCCAACGATTCACCGCATTCGCTGGGCCGACGTCGATGGGGACGGCAAAAAAGAACTGGTGGTCAAGGCGCTGCATGGCCGCGGCACCAAAGGCCCCGGTTGGGATGGACAAGGGCTGCGCGTCCTTGTTTTCCGCAAACCCAAAGATCCAGCCCGCGATCCGTGGTTGGTTGAAGTTGCCGATCAAAGCCTTCACATTGGCCACAACTTCTTCGTCCTCGATGAACCAAAAAAACCCGCCACCTTGGTGATGGCCACCAAGGAAGGCGTCCACGCGTTGTCGCGTAACAAGACCGGCGCGTGGAATAAGGTGAAGCTCGGTCAAGGGGCTCCCGGCGAAATTAAGCTTGGGCGGGTGGGCGGTGTTCGCCATCTGGCAACAGTTGAACCGTGGCACGGAACCCAGTTGGTGCTGTTCAAAGATCCGGGGGGCGTCCTGGGGCAGGCGCCGTGGTCCCGCGAGGTCATTGATGAAAATCTGACAGAACTTCATGGCGTCGCCTGGGCTGATTTCGATGGGGACGGAAACGATGAGGTCGTTGCGGGGTGGCGGAAAAAGCCCTTCGGTCTGGCCCACTACAAACGGGGCGGCGAAGGCAAATGGGTCAAGACGATGGTCGACGACGGCATGGCCACCGAAGACGTTGTCACCTTTGATCTCAATGGCGACGGACGCCCAGACATCATCGCCGGAGGCCGCGCAACCTCGAATGTCCGCATCTACTGGAACGAAAAATGAGCCCGGCTTTTCAGACAGACACACCCGTGGGTCAGGGCGTCGATGACGGCGCGTTGACTGATCCGCAGGTCGAATCCATCCTGGAAAAAGGGATGGCATCCCTGGACATGGATGGAAAAAAGGTACTGGTCATCATTCCAGACAGCACAAGGACGATGCCGATGCCCTTGTTCTTTCGAACATTGTGTCGGTTGCTGCAACCCCGCGTACAGAGAATCGATTTTCTGGTGGCGCTCGGCACCCACGCGCCCATGTCCGAAGAGGCACTGCTAAGGCACGTCGGCCTCACGGCGACCGAAAAGGTGGCCCACTATCCCGACGTGCGGCTTTTGAACCACGCCTGGAATGATCCGGCTTCCCTGATTGAACTTGGGTCGATTCCGGCTTCCGAAATTGAAATCCTGTCACAGGGCAAGTTCAGCCAGGACGTGCCGGTGCGCCTGAACAAGATGGTACTGGACTACGACCATTTGATGGTCTGTGGGCCCGTGTTCCCCCACGAAGTCGTCGGTTTTTCTGGTGGAAACAAATATTTCTTCCCCGGGATTGCAGGACCCGACATCATCAACTTCACCCACTGGATGTCCGCGTTGATCACGTCTTACGAGGTCATCGGGACCATGGACACCCCCGTCCGTGCGGTCATCAACCGGGCGGCGTCGTTTATTCCGCGTGCGACCAGTTTGGTGGCGGCAGTGGTGACCCACGAAGGAACCGCTGGCGTGTTTGTCGGTTCGTGCAACTCGGCCTGGGCGGCGGCAGCAGATCTGTCGTCGCGGCGACACATCATCTGGCTAGACAAGCCGGTCAAACAGGTTCTGTCCGTTCTGCCCGCGATGTACGACGAATTGTGGGTGGGCGCCAAGGGCATGTACAAAACCGAACCCGCCATCGAAGACGGCGGTGAGGTCATCATCTACGCCCCGCATCTTCACGAGGTCAGCGTCGTCCATGGCGCCCTCATCAAACAGGTCGGGTATCACGTCCGCGACTATTTCCTGGCCCGATGGGACGAGTTCAAACATATGTCCTGGGGCGTTTTATCCCATTCCACCCATCTAAAAGGATCCGGCACCTATATCAATGGCGTGGAACGACCCCGAATTCAGGTCACCCTGGCCACGGGACTTTCCGAATCGGAATGCCGCGCCCTGAATCTTGGGTATCGCGATCACCGCAGCATCAACCCCACAGACTGGGCCGGCCGCGAGGCCGAGGGGATTCTTTACGTCCCCAAGGCCGGCGAGTATCTGTACCGCGTAAGAAAATCAGCGGGGCGGTAGCGCCACCATCAACACTGTCAGGCACATTTCGTTGCGCGTGCCCCAGCCTGGGATCGTTGGGTCGGTGTCAGCCGAGGTGTCGTAGTCGCACTTGACCTCGATTTGAGTCGCAGGGGTGATCCGCGGCAACGATTTGTAGAAATAAAATTTCTGCCAGCTGAAGTCCCAGGAATCAACCCGGGCCTGGCACGTGTCACCCACGTTTAGTGTCAGCTTGCGGCCGCGTTCGTGCATATGGGGCAGCACGGCCACAATATCCACGTAGGGCAGTGCCGCGGGCAGACCGGACTTCTCAGCCGACTGTTTCCACGTATACGTTACCGACGCCTTACCGGGGGTCAGAATCGCAGGCATTCCTGAGGCCAGAGTGTCCAAGAAAGGATCCGGCAGCAAGAACGCCAATTGGCGATCAACCTGATTGGCCGTCCGCAACCGCACCGCCGTGCTGTCCATCATTCCTGTTGTCCCGGCAGCCGACAGATTGTAATGAACCTGGACAACTATTTTGTCGGTTTTTTTCAGCGGAAATCCCATTTTTTCCGGATACGAAACCACCCCCTGCCCGGGCGCCCAATCAACGGGAACCCCCGACACGACAACACCCCCACCGACCGTCCCGAAACAGAACCACCCATCACGTCCGGGTTCGGCATCATCTAGTTCTTTCATCACTTCGGCATTTGTCTTGCCGTTCATGGCCTTGCGTTCGGGATCCACGACGAAACCCAGCACGTGGTGGACAATTTTTGCGTTACCCGGCAGCACGTCATACCCGGTTATAAACGCATCGGCGTCCACCGCAGCGGCAGCATCAACAATAAAACAACGATATTCGTCGAATTTGGCGATGGCGCTCCCTTGGGCCTTAGGGGAAAACACGGGGGTCTTGATGTCTTTGCCTCCGGCCAGTTGGGGTTTGCCGGGCAAGGTCGGTTTAACCACCGCGCCCTCAGCCTTGTCGCCCGCTGCCCAATCTCGAATCGTCGCAATCTCAGCATCCGTCAAAAGGTCGCTCGCCTCGAAATCCCCACAGGTTTTGTCCGACGCCACATGGAACGGGGGCATCTTCTTTGATTGGGTCGCGATGGCAGCCGCGGCCGCCCATTTTTTTGCGCCCTCAAACGTGTCCAGTCGGTATTCACCGCCAATCCCATCGGCCTGATGGCATTTGGCGCATTTGTTGTAGTAAATGGGCGCGACGTTTCCCCAGTAGGTCAACGCTTGTACCGGCGCACCGCCATCCGGAGTTCCAGCAACGCCCGGGGACCCAGCGTCCACAGCCGATGGCGCAGACCCATCGACGGCGGCGCTATTTTTATCGTCGTCGCAGCCCAAAAACGTCAACGCAAGGGCTAACGCTCCCCCACGGGCGCTCATAAAAAAAATCGACTTCTTGCTCATGGATTTCGCTCTCCTCAAGGGGCCAAGGTGACAGGCCCAATTCGCCAACTGTTGTATCCGTGGTTCTCGACGTGAAAATAAAGTAGAGCACCCGCCGCAATGGAGGCCGGTACGCACACCCTAATGTCGCGGGCGTCGGGCGGTGAAGGGATCTGAACCTCCGTAGACCACAAAGTTTGACCACCTGACACCGCCAACACGACATGTGCGGTCGCAGGCTCGTCAGAGGCCAGAGTTTGCCACCAGATCGAAAACCGCAGCTCAGCCCCTAAAGCCACCCCCGTCATGACAGGCTGAACCAAGGTGGCAAACCCACAAGTTTTCGTATTGATTTCGGCCACGCCTTCTTCGACCAAGAAGTCGCGAGGCCCGCAGCGGACGCGTGCACCCCGAAGCCCCGCGAAGGGGTCATCTTCTGGTGTGACCAACGTCCACGCCGAAGGCGCCGCCCATACAACGACGGGCGCCACGCGACCCCCATCGGCCACCTGAGGCGACGAAGAGCTGCAGCCCGACAAGATTCCACTCAAGGACAACGCAAGAATCTTCAAAAATTCCCTCCCCATCGAAATATTTTTACGACGTGCGTCAAATTTCCAGCTTTGTCGGGGATTCGAAAGACCTGCGATAGACGTTGGTGTCTCTCAGTTGAAACCCTAGGCGCACATACAGGCGATTCGCCTCTAAACGCCCAGGCGAAGACGACAGATCCACGGCTGACACGCCGGCATTCTCGGCTTTCGCCAGGGCGGCGCGGCAAAGGGCTTCGCCGACGCCCCGATTCCGCGCACCTTGATCGACGACCACGCTTTCGACGCGCGCCCGACGCCCCGAGAGGATTTGAAAGACGACTAAAGTGGCTGTTCCAATAATCCGTCCGGCGTCGCCCGATTCTCGCGCCACGAACAGTGTGCAATGAGGCGCCCGGACGATGTCCTCTACATTGCTTGCCGTCAACTCGGGTGCCGATTGCGACATTTGGCTAAGCAAAACCCGAAGCGCGGCCAGCAAATCTGCCGTGACCGCGGCCACGACCTCGATTCGCACGGCACCGTCCCACATAGGTCGACCTTAGCCTCCCGTTGCAGCCTCCGCCCCCCAACTGCTAGACCGGCCCTGTATGGTCGCACGTGCCTTCTTGTTGACCCTCGCCGTGGGCTGTTCGTCCCCGGACCGGGGATCGTCGCCCGAACGTGCGGTCGAACTGTTGATCGAGGCAGCCCGAACCGGCGATCGTGCGGCCGTTTATGCCCGCCTTGGCCCCGCAACCCGGGGCCGCATCGAAACTTTACAGGTTGATTCGCGCAAACTGACCGGGCGGCTTGCCCTCAAAGAAGAAGACTTCCTATCGGTCGGCTGGGCGCCCCCCACCTGGGAGCCGGCCAGCATGCGCACGGTGAGGCGGGACGCCCAGACCGCCGACGTCGAAGTGGTATCCGCCGCCGGGGATCGACACACCGTCACCCTCGTGCACGAAGGGGACGAATGGCGGGTCGAACTGCCCGGGCGATAAAATACGACCGCATGGACGTTTCGCACCAACGCCAGTCGATGGTACGATTGGGCTTCGCATGAGTACGTCCTTCCCGCTTGATGGCTTGCGGATCCGTTTCGCCGGCGACACCAACGTCGGAATGAAACGCGGCCATAATGAAGATTCGTTTTGTCTCCCCGACACCGAACGCTTGGCGGTCGTCGCGGACGGCATGGGCGGCCACGCCTCTGGCGAGGTGGCCTCTAAAATGGCGGTCGATACCATCGTCAGCTATTTCAAGGAAACCCAGGACGAACAGCCGGTCACCTGGCCCTACAAACTGGATCGGGGCCAAAGCCACGCGATGAACCGCATGGTGACCGCCGTCAAACTGGCGAACCTAAAAATCTTCGAGGAAGCCCAGCGCAACCCGGCCTGTCGGGGCATGGGCACAACCTGCGTTTCCAGCGTATTCGTCGACGATGCGATGATCATCGGCCACGTCGGGGACAGCCGCCTTTACCGCCTCCGTGAGGGCCTGTTTGATCAGGTGACAGAAGATCACTCACTGTTGAACGACTACATCAAGATGAAACACCTCAGCGATGAGGAAATCGCGGCTTTCCCGCACAAAAACGTCATCGTGCGCGCTTTGGGCATGAAAAGCACCGTGCAGGTAGACGTCGTCGTCGAACAACCAAGGCTGGGCGATGTTTATATTCTGTGTTCAGATGGCCTGTCGGGGATGCTGCCCGACACCGAAATAGCCGAAATTGTCGCCAACGAAACCGATCTGGATCGGCTGTGCGACCGGCTCATTGCTGGGGCCAATAACAACGGCGGCCTAGACAACATCACGGTTCTGGCCGTTCGCGTCGAGCGCGATTGACCTCGCAGGAAACGCACCGGCGCGATTTGCTCCGGCGCAGCCCGGATCCTGAAGGCGCAGCCCCTTTTTTTGAACGCTGGGCCGACGGAGGTGGTCCTTGGCCAACCGACCCCGAAGGCGAAGAGCTGCTGATCGCGCTGGGGTCACAGGGCAGCTTTCTTCAGGACATTCTGCTGGGCGATCCGACGCAGTTTGCGGCCCTCACCGTCGATCCCTTTTTGCACCAGCCTAAACCAAGCTCGGTCGCCATCGCAGAAGTCGCGGCAGCCACGGCTTTCGCTAGCGATTTCGTGGATTTTCAGCGCCTGCTTCGTGTCCACGCCCGGCGCGAGTTCCTCAGGTTGGGAGCCCGCGAGATTGGCTGGGGCACCACGTTGGACGTGGCCCGCGAACTGGCAGGATTCGCGGACGGCTGTTTGCAAGCCGCACTCAGCTTTTGCACCCGGGCGCAAACGGACACCCCACGAACCAGCGGCGGCGCCGATCCGGGTTTTGTCGTTCTTGGCATGGGCAAACTCGGAGGCGAAGAACTCAATTTTTCATCTGACATCGATCTTATTTATTTGTACGGCACCGACGACGGCGCCGCGGGCTCACGCAGCTTGCATGAACATTATGCCCATCTGTGCCAGCAGGTGACCCAGGCCATAGGCGAATCGACCGCACACGGCATGGTGTTTCGCGTGGATCTTCGCCTGCGCCCCGAAGGCCGCAGCGGCCCCATCTGCAACGCCCTGGGCGCCGCGGAGGGCTACTACGAGTCGTTCGGACGCACCTGGGAACGCGTGGCCCTGTTGCGTGCCCGGCCCTGCGCGGGCGACGTTGACCTTGGTAGGCGAACCCTACAAACCCTTCGACCCTTCGTATTTCCACGCAGCCTGGGCCCAGAAACCATAGAAGAACTGCGGGCGCTGCGGCGCCTTTACCAGGCCGAAGGGGAAAAAGGCGACGGGTTCGATGTGAAACTTGGGCGGGGCGGGATTCGCGATGTCGAACTGGTCGCGCAGGTCCTACAGCTCATGCACGCCGGCCGCAGACCCGAACTACGCGAACGCACAACCTTGCCCACGCTGCGCAAACTGGGTCTCGCAGGGCTGCTGTCGGATCACGAAACCCGCATCTTGAGTGATTCGTACCGGTTCCTGCGCCGCGTAGAACATCGCCTGCAACTGGAACAGGGAACACAGACCCAGCGCCTGCCCACCGATCCTCAGCGGTTGCAACGGCTAGGACGACGACTCGGTTTTGCCGGGGGCGAAGAATTTCTCGCTGAACTGACGCGCGTTCGCGCCCTGGTTTCCACGGTGTCCGACACCCTCGGCGAGCCTGAATCGGCCCCCCCCGCGCCGATCCTGCGTCTGCTTGATCCCGTCTCAACGCGGGAACAACTGGTCACAGAACTTTCCGCCCTGGGATTTCGCGACCTTGACGGCAGCGCCGATGCGTTGGAATCGGTGCTGGCACACATCCCGTCCGCGTGGCTGACCGAAATCGTACGGTCGCCTGATCCCGACCGGGCTTTGACCCAGTTTCGCGAATTGGTTCTGCGCGGCTCGCGGGGGCTTTTCGAACTGCTCGCGCGCGAGCCCCGCCTTGTCCGGATGCTGGCGGGACTTTTCGGAACCAGTTTACGGCTGACACGTCACCTCCTTGTGCATCCCGATCTGTGGGAACCCCTGCTGGACAGCGTGGGCGAGACCCACCCGACGGAACTGACCTGGGTGACAGCCTTGCCCGAACGCCTGCGCGGGCTTGACGAAGAGCCGGCCCTACGCGAGATGCGGCGGTACCAGACCGAACAGATTTTGCGTATCGGAGTCCACGATGTCGCTGACATTTTGACGCCCGACGAAGTGTCGCAGCAACTGGGACGCCTGGCCCAGGCGTGCCTGGCCGCCGCCGTCGCCCAGGTCGCGGACCGCCTGGGGGCCCGTTACGGCATGCCCACAGCCACCCTCACCATTTTGGCCCTCGGCAGTTTTGGCGCGCATGAGCTGCGCTACGGTTCGGATCTGGATCTGGTCTTTCTCTATTCTCGCGAAGGAACAACGTCCGGCGGGATGGAACATCAGGAATGGTTCGCGCGCCTGGCCCAGCGGTTAATAGGTGCCTTGGGGGCGCTTTTGGATGAAGGACGACTTTACGACGTCGACACGCGCTTGCGCCCGTCAGGTTCGCAGGGCTTGCTGGTCACAACCTACGGCGGTTTCGATCGTTATCACCTGGAAGATGCGGCCCCCTGGGAACGGGTGGCGCTTTTGCGGGCGCGGCCGGTTTTCACATCCACCTGGCCGACCTCCGAGCCCGAAGCCACGGGCCCCGCCTTCGCACGCCTGCTGGACACCATCACCTACGATCGTCCCCTGGATCAAGAAGTGCTGCGCGCCGAATTGCTGCGCATGCGGACCCTCATCGAGGATCAGCGCGCGGACAACAAATCTGTGCATCTGCGTTTTTCGCCGGGGGGCCTTACCGATCTAGAATTTCTTGCCGCCTTTCTTCAATTGACCCATCCGGCGGATCCGACCGTACACACATCTTCGCCCTACCTTGCCTTGGCCGCCCTGACCAACAACGGTGTGCTATCAGGCGGCGAAGCTTTGCTTGACCACTATCGGTTCTTGCAACGGGCCTCACTGCGGGTGCGGCTTCTGCGGGATCGTCCCGACGATCGTGTGTTGCCCGAAGACATCGAAGCCCTAGGACGCAGCCTGGGCGTCGATCAACTGGAAGCCAACCTTAGGTTTCGATTCCAACAGATCCGCGCGGCCTTCACCCAATTTCTGGACATCCCGCACCCATGAGCACGCCCCCGGACGACACCCTGGACCCCGATGAA
>JAYUUT010000311.1:0-4782 GCA_043754455.1 Myxococcales bacterium | reverse complement strand
ACATGACCGACGGCGCTTCGATGGGACGGGAAAAACATGATGAGCCTCCTGTTGTGAACAGGATGCCCGATGCGTTTGCGGAAGCGTCGTACAAGCGTGGCGCAGGAACGGGATCAGGCGCCCTTCCCGTCAATCCACCGCCCCGTTAACCACGCCAATTCGTCCCCCGCGGCCCGCAATTGCGCATCCAACAAATGGGCCCTTGCATCGGCGGCGCCGCCCACCTGTCCGTAGGCGCGTGCAAACAGGACCCAGTTCGATAGCTGGTAGTGGTGCAAAAACGGGGCAAACCTGTGCGACGACACGGCATCCAGTGCCGCAGCCCCGGCCTGCACGTCCGGACAGCGAAACAGGGCGTGGGTCACATCGAAGAGCAGCCCCCGAAGATCCGCGAAGGCCCGTTCTGGATCGGCGGCCACGTCTTCGAACAGACGGGCTATTTGGTGTTCGGACAGCCCCGCCTGTTCAGCGGCTTCGGTCATGATGGGGATCTGGGTCGCGATGAAATCCGATTCCGGGGCGTCCCCCAACAAACGTCCAACCAAATACAAATCAAACGCACTGGCGATGGATTCGCCAAGAAACAGCGCCGACACCGCCGCGCGCCCGTCGACCGGCCCCACCGCCCGATTCGCCAGCCGATGCCACGCAATGTGCGCAACCACATCGGCCGCCACGTGGTCATCACACAGCACGTCCGCCCCTCCCCAGAAGGTCAGGTTCAAAAACGCGGCGCGATCCCAGGACAGCGGGGCCCGCGCGATGGGCACGAAAAACTGGTGGGCCCCCTGAAGCACGACGTTTTTCAGGCGTTGATAGATCGGAATCTTGGAAAACGCGTCTTCGTCTTCAACGATCAAACTGTCCAACTGAACCGCGCGCAGGGACGACATGCGACACGCTAACCGCCACGATTCACAACGCCAGCGGATCTTGTCCGGGGCGGGTCACCCCCCGCAGGGACGCCCGCATCTGGCTGCGAAACTGCCCGGTCGCAGGATCTTGAACCAATTCTTCGACCAGCACCGGTCCCGTCCCCGGCGCAAAGGTCGTGCGAACCACGCGCTCTGGATCGGTCCTGATTTCTTCGACCACGGCGCATCCCGCGAAACGCCCCGCTGGGGTCACCACCACTTGTGCGGTTTTTACCACCCCGGCCTCGCCTCCCGTCACCGCCCACCGCGTTCCCACACGCACCGGATTTTTCAGCACCAAATCACCATCCCCGCGCCCTTCCTTTTTTCCAATGCCTTCAGGTAGGCTTTGGTACCCAATCCGATCTTCCCCTGCGGCGATAATTGAAACACCCCCGATAACGCGAATCACGGCGTAAGTGGCCAGAATCTGCTGCCCCCCTTGGTCGATGTCGTAGGCCCACTTCCATCCCTCGGACAGGGGGTAAAACGCCGCGGCTTGTTCCGGGGGCGGCGGGTCAGCGGGTAGGGATGGCGGGGGCGTTTGCCCCGCACAAGCCAGTGCCAGGCCGACAACCAGGCATGCGCATTTCATGATCATACCCACAGCATGCCTCATGAACCCCTGGGGCATCCTCTCAGAAAACTGATACTTCGCGGGGGCGGGGCCTTGCCGATCCAAGGGTTTGCAAATGCCAAACAACTGGCGCGAGACTTGCTGCATATTCTAGTCGGAAGCCCCCCATGCGCTGGTTGACCCCCTTTCGATGGATGACCGTGGCGACGACGCTGTTCGTCGGACCCGCTGTCGCCAGCGCCCAGAATCGGCCCCCGTCAGCACCAACGGTGGAAATGAACCGGCTGCGAGGTGATCTGGACCGCCTGAACGCCCAGATTGCCGATTTGAAGCGGGGTGGACGCGGCCTACGGGATGATTTCCGTCTGCGCCGTTTGATGGCCGATAGCGAGGCCCTGGCACGGCAGTTGACCGACGCCGAAGCCCGGCTTCGCGGCCCGGTCACCGTTGTGGCCCCGCCGGTCGCGGTCGAATCCGCTGGGGTTCTTGAAGCCAAGGCGGACATTCTGGAGGATCAATCGAACCACCTGAATTCCCAGGCCGATTCGTTCTTACGCGCGGCAACCCAGGTTAAGACCCGTCAGCGTCTGCGCCAGCGGGCGGGCCAGTTTGACCGCGATCCCTTTGCGGGACTGGATGCATCCAAACGCAGCATGATCATCGCGATTCCCAACGCGGCCCCCAAGGGCATTGCGTCCGGGCCCCCGGTCCCGGGCCAGGCCGAAGGCAGCGCACGAGCCGGCTTGGCCCCGCCGGTCCAGCCGCCGGCCCCGGCCGCTGACACCGCGCGTGCCAGCGCACCAATGATGGGCGCAGCCGCAGCACCGCCAGCAGCGGGCAGCCCCAGCGCCGGGGCACCGGCCTTGTTGGCGCCATCGCCCGGCGCCACAACGCCGTCTGCCGAATCACAGGCGCCCCCAACGATGCCAACCCCGACCATGGGCGTTTCGGCCATCGTTCCCACGGCCCCCGCACCGGTTTTACCGTCATTTTCGACGCAATCGAGAACTGTCATCGATCCGGCGACCGCTGCGGATTTGCGGCGATTCGATGCGGGGGGCGCCGCCCCGACCGACCCGGCTGCCCTGGAACGCATGGCCACCGCGCTTCGGTTGCGGGCCCAGTCGTTGGCTGGACAGGCGCGGGACCTGCGCACCCGCGCGCGCGCACACTGACCAGGGCCCCGCCGCCCGTGTATTCCCGTGTATTCTGGGCATCCCTCCGTGTGCCGTGCCAGCCCCACCCCCACAAGCCAAACAAGACGATTCGCGATCCTGCGCACGCTGCTGTTGTGGGGCGCCACCGCCGCGCTACCGACACGCGCCCATTCCCAGCCCCGCGTTGCCGTTCGGCTGGAAGCTGGCCCCGAGTTCGATTCAAACCCGGCGCGGCTTGAGGAAGTTAAAGGCGCCCCTGCCCCCCAAATAGACACGTCCTCGCTGTTGCGAACAGTGGGCGCGGCAGATCTGGTCCTGCCCATTTCGGCACGCCAAACCCTGGCGGCTACGGCGGGGGCCGGGGGCAAGCTGTTCCTCAATCAGGCCGCACGGCCCGAAGATGTCGCCGTCGCCCAGGCCACCGCCATCTGGTCACTAGGTCTTTCCGAACGGATCGGGGTGTCAGCGTCAGCCACCTATTACGATGCGTTTGCGCGCGGTGGGGGAAATGCCGGCGATCCGCGCGACTTTCGATCCATCGGCCCCTCGGGTCGCATCGACCACACGTTGGGGCCGCTGCGGCTATCCGCTGGCGGAGGCTACCGATGGTTCACCTGGAAGCCACGTCCCGATTTCGATTTTCAGGCCCCTACCCTGTTCGCGTCCGTCCATCATCAGGTTCGCGCCGCCTTGGGTTCGGACGCTGCGGACTGGGATTGGGGAATCAGCGGCAACGTAGAGGCCCGTCGGTTCCGGGGCGCGCGCTGTGAATCCCTAGACGCCTGCCCCCCCGCCGATCCGGCGAAACAGCAGCCCTGGCGTGATCGATTTGTGGTGATCGGCGCTGACGTCACCCGGACAGCCGATACCCTGTTGGGCGCCGGGGTGGCCCTGCATCTGAACTATTCCAACAGCTACGCGCAGTCGCTGGGGCGGGTGGTCCTGCATACCCGCGCGGTCGTGCTGCTGCCCTGGGATCTGTCGCTTTCTGGGCGCATCGAAGCCGTGTTTACCCGGTACGCCGATGGGGTTCCCTTGCGGGTAGATCCCGCTGGCAAAATTTTAACCAGCATCGAAGACGAAAGCCGCAGCACCATCCGCATCGATCTGGTCAGATCGCTGGCCGAAGGGTTCGAAATTGGCCTGCGATGCAGCCTGTTCACCAATGACCTAGGCGGCGGCCCCGTGTCCTATGGCCGGTACACGGGGCTGGTTTTCGGTGCGATCAATCTGTGACGATAAAACGGGCTGGGACACGGACTGCGGAACGCCTGGCCAGATCGCGGCGGGCAGCCCCTACATAGAGTCTCTATTCTCTTTAGCTCGTTTAGGGGTACCGACGAGCAACTTGCGCCCTAACGACGCCGTTGACGATGTTGCGTTTGCGCGGCGCGCGTGAGGCACTGTTCATCAACACGGACACCAGATTGCTCTTGGTAAGAAGTTGCCGACGAGGTCGCTGCCGAGCCGGCATTGGGTCATCCCGTGCGCGTACCAGCGTTTGTCGAGATCACAACGTTACGGAGAACCGTCGTCGCCCCTAGCGCTTAGCACCTTAGCCGCGGGCGAAGTTGCCGTGATCCTTAGCGGTCGAACAGGGGAGACTCTCTACGACGCCGGGCGAATTCTAGAAAACCTGAGCGATGCGTTTTCGCGCTGCGATCGCTATCAGCACCGCCTGACCTTCGACGGCCATTTTCAGCGATATTTCACCGACACGAAATTCCGATTGGCAGACCAACGCGCCCGCATGGGTGCGATGGCTTCACCGCGCCCAATGCCGGTATTCATCGGTGGGCGTGGGGTCGGAGGGGGTGTGGGCTCGGCTGTTTGATGCCCAAGATGGAATTGACTATAGATCGGAACTGCAGCGACATGCACAATAGCGTTCAAATCCTCTGTAGTTGGATCCTGTCGATCGCGCTTAGCTCATGTCAGTCCAGTGACTCCTTTGCGTACAGGCGCTATCTACACGGCATTCACCAATCCGTCTGCCCTAGATATAAAACACATTGTGAATACGTTCTGGATCGGGCCATCAATAGGCTAGTGCTTGATGAGGTAGAGGCCGCCATTGGGGCGGCTTCCAGACTGGAAAAGACTCTTTTGATCCGTATTGACAGTGCCGGCGGGG
>JAYUUT010000310.1:0-14325 GCA_043754455.1 Myxococcales bacterium | reverse complement strand
TGCTGGATCGCCTGTCTACGGATTTGCTGGCGCGGCTGGGACCCGTGGTCTACGGGCTGGATGACGAGACCCTGCCACAGGCGACCATCCGGACGCTGCGGAAGGAAAAGGCCACGTTGGCATTTGCGGAATCATGCACAGGGGGCTACGCGGGCCAGCTTTTGACGACCGAACCGGGCGCAAGCGACGTGTTCACGGGATCCATCGTCAGCTACGCCAATGCCGCCAAAACGGCGCTGCTGGGTGTCCGTCCTGATACGCTGGCCAACCACGGGGCCGTCAGCGAGGCCTGTGCGCTGCAAATGGCGATCGGCGCCCGCCGCGCGCTGGGGACCACCCTGGCGGTTTCGGTGACGGGCATTGCCGGTGATGATAAGGATGGACGCAACGGGCCGCCCCCGGCTCCGGCCGCGGGGACGAAGGCCGTCGGAACCGTGTGTTTTGGCATCGCGGGTCCTCGGGGGTCACACACGACCACGAAATTGTTCACGTCAGGGCGGGAACGCATCCGGCGCGCCGCCGCGTATTTTGCATTGGATCTGGCCCGGCGTCACTTCGAGTGACCGCCCTAAAACAAGGAGACACCCATGGGAGCCGACAAGATGGAAGCCAAGGATATGAAAGATTCCGCGAAGGCAGAGGCCAACAAGTCACCCGCGCGAGACCCGCAGAAGGAAAAAGCCATAGAATTGGCGCTGTCGACCATCGAAAAACAGTTCGGCAAGGGCAGCATCATGCGCCTAGGCGAAGACGTGGCCGCGCCCGAGGTCAAGGTCATCCCCACAGGATCGCTGGGGCTGGACGTGGCTTTGGGTTGTGGGGGGTTGCCACGCGGACGCATCATTGAGGTCTACGGCCCGGAATCTTCGGGCAAGACGACCCTGGCCCTGCATGTGGTGGCAGAGGCCCAGAAATTGGGCGGCATTTGTGCCTTCGTGGATGCCGAACATGCGCTGGATGTCGGATACGCCCGCAAGTTGGGGGTTAGGACCGATGACCTTTTGGTGTCGCAGCCTGATTGCGGCGAACAGGCGCTGGAAATAACCGAAATGTTGGTCCGGTCAAACGCGGTCGACATCGTGGTGGTCGATTCGGTCGCGGCCTTGACCCCAAAGGCGGAACTAGAAGGCGAAATGGGTGATACCCACGTCGGATTGCAGGCACGGCTAATGAGCCAGGCCCTGCGGAAACTGACCGGGGCGATTTCCCGGTCAAACAGCATGGTTCTGTTCATCAACCAGATCCGGATGAAAATCGGGGTCATGTTCGGAAGCCCCGAAACCACCACCGGCGGCAACGCCCTGAAATTCTACGCCTCGTGTCGGCTGGACATCCGCCGCATTGGCGCCCTTAAAGACGGGGAAAAGGTCGTGGGCAACCGAACCCGGGTGAAGGTTGTGAAGAACAAGATGGCGCCCCCGTTTCGCGAGGTCGAATTCGACATCATGTACGGAGAAGGCATCAGCTATGCGGGCGATTTGATAGATCTGGGATCCGAATGTGGCGCCGTCGAAAAATCCGGGGCGTGGTTCAGTCTAGAAGGTGAACGCATTGGCCAAGGCCGCGACAACGCCATTCAATACCTGAAACAGAACCCAGCGTTGGCGCGAAGGATCGAGGCGAAGATCCTGCTGCACCACGGGGTGAAGCGCGACGCTTCCGCCACGGTCCCTGCCACCAGCGGGGGCACCGTGCATGCCCTGCCGACCACGCCCCAAAAACCGACAGTCCCTGTGGCTGCGTCGGAAAAACGACCAAGGTAGGGTCAGGCCCGAACAACAACGCCCCAGGCAACTTAGCCCGAGGGATTGAGCGTATTGACCGCGTAGAGCGAAAATAGGCGATCCGCTGTGAGGACAACCAGATTTTCAACCTGCGCTTGCGCAACCAGAATGCGATCGAAAGGGTCGCGATGATGGTCAGGCAACTGTGATACGGCCAACGCATGCGCGTGCGCAATGGGCAGCGGATGCGTGCCCGAACGCTGCATTCGCGAGGGGATGTAATCTTTGGGTGGCAATGGGAGCGTCAGTTTCCCAAGGGCATACTTGATACAAATCTCCCATGTACTGGCGGCCGAAAACAAAAGCTCGTTCTCCGGCTTGCGCAACTCTGCCAAGACGCTCGGCGAGAATCGGTCTGGTTCGGCCTGCAGCCATAGCCAACAGTGGGTATCGAGAAGCAGTCGCATCACTCGAAGGTGGCCAGCACGTCGAGGGGCAGCGGTTCATCGAAATCAACGGGCACTTTGAAAAGCCCCTTGTCGATGCCGAACTCGCGCTGGGGCTTTGAATCGAAGGGTACCAATCGAGCGACCGGCTTGCCGCTGCGCGCGATTATTATTTCTTCCCCTTCAGAAACCCGTGCGAGGAGGCGCGAAAGCTGGGTTTTTGCTTCATGAATGTTCACTGCAGCCATGGTCAAAGGTTAGCTAAGTCTAGGACTTAGTCAACCTGGGGCCTGCCCCCCCATGAACCGGGCGTCCTAGTCTTTCAGGCAGCGCACCGAAAACCCACTGCGTTTGTTTTCCTGTCCCCGAAACAGTCCAGCCGCGCCGCCATCGATGTAGGCAAACGCAGCGTTGGTTGTCCCTAGTTCATTGGCTGTCCACCACAAACCCGTATACCCCATGACATCGAAAGCTCCTGCGGGGTTGTGAATCGGTCGGCCGACGAAACGAAGGCCACCTGGCAAAGCGGCAAATCCAGTCACGGTCGGGTTTCGGAGCCAACGATTGGTGCCCGTGTCTTTCAGCCGCCCCCCCGCCACGGCGCCGCCGCCCAGAAAATTTTCCATGCTGGTCCATTCGGCATCGGTCGGCACGTGCCAGGCCACAGGGCAAATCTGGCGCTGATCCTTCACGGCGTACCAGTTGTATAGGGCCCCATAAATCGTCTTATTCGCGGTCGCGTCGTTGTTGTACCAACTGTACGCCCCCCCGGTCGCTGCAAGCCAGGCTTTGGCTTCCGGGAAATGGGAGATGGCACTTCCATTTCGGTACTTCGTCGTTCGAAGATTTTCAGCCATCCAGGTCTGCGACCCGATTCTTACAACCTTGTACTCATTCCCATCAACATCTCGCGCGGTCGTTTCATCCTTGGGCCGGTCCTTCATACAGCGAACCGAAAACCCGTCTTTCTTCGGGGGAGAGGTTCGGCGCGCTGTCGCGTTGCCCTTGTTCAACTCGTAGGTCCAGGCACGTTTGGCCGAACTTTCCGTAGACGTCCATATGTAACTGAGGTAGTCGAGGTCGTAAAAAAGGCCATCTTCGTCGTGACGATCACCCGAAGGGATCGCCCGAAACCCACTTTCGTTCGTGGCGTGCAGGTTTCGGGTCCAATGGGTCGTGCCCGTCTCCTTCATTTTGCCGCCAGCCACATCAGCGCCACCAAGATGGGTGACCAACACCAGGAAATCGCTGTCACTAGGAACACGCCAGCCCGATGGACACATGTTTCGAGGATCGGCAACCGCTGCCCAGTTGTACAAAGGCCCATACGGCGCCTTCAACGATTCATCATTGTTGTACCAAGAATAGGCACCGGATTCGGTAGTCCCCCAGATTTTATTGTCCGTGATCTTGGGTATTGCGCTGCCATCGCTGTATTTCGTCGTTCGCAGGTTTTCCCCCAGCCACAACTGATCACCTATCACCACCACGGCATAACGGTTGCCATCACCGTCCTTCACTGAGTTCACATCGCCTTGCCCCCCGGGCGCAACCGGCGCCGCAGCCGCGACCAAGGGCCACGCAGTCCAAGTCAAGGCAACAACAGCAAGGCAGAGAATTCCATTTGACATGCGTGCCTTAGAACACGAAATGCAATCAGGGTCTAGCCGCGACCAACGCCAAAAAGCAGCACGGATCGGAACTACCAATTTGCGTTCTAAAAGTATCGACGTCGTGAAAAAGCCGTGAAAAGATCGCGGATCGCCCGTTGACGCCGTGACGGCGACAGCCCTAACGTCAACTCTTCACAAGCAGGAGAAGTCATGCGCGAAAAATCGATCCAGACGGACGGCCCACGACGAGAGTTCTTGAAGGCGGGACTGACTGGCGCGGCCGGTGTCACGGCCGCATTCAAGGCGGGTCATCTGCGCCCGGCCTTCGCGGCGGGCAGTGACGAAATTCGCATCGGTCTTGTGGGTTGCGGGGGACGCGGCACCGGCGCGGCAACGAACGCCCTGAAGGCGGCCCCGGGGGTGAAACTGGTTGCGATTGCCGATCTCTTCAAAGATCGACTAGACGCCTCCCTGGCCCGCCTCAAAGGAACCCCAGAACTTGCCGACCGAATCGCCGTCACGCCAGACACGTGTTTCACCGGCTTCGATGCCTACAAAAAACTGCTGGCCATCGGTGACATCAACTACGTAATTCTTGCGACGCCGCCCGGTTTTCGACCGCTGCACCTTCAGGCGGCTGTGGCGGCCAACAAGAACGTCTTTTCTGAAAAACCCGTTGCAGTTGACGGACCTGGCGTCCGGATCTGCTTCGAAGTCGCAGACGAGGCCAAGAAAAAGGGACTGGCCATCGGGGTGGGACTTCAGCGCCACCATCAAAGAGGGTATCTGGAGATCATTCCGCGCATTCAACAGGGGGCCATTGGCGACATCGTTGCGGGCCGCGCCTGGAACCAGGGTCTTTTGTGGATGAAGCCCCGCCAGAAAGAATGGTCGGACATGGAATGGCAGCTGCGCAACTGGCTGTATTTCACCTGGCTGTCAGGGGACCACATCTGCGAGCAGCACATTCACAACATCGACGTCATTCAATGGGGCATAGGCACGCACGCCGTCGCCGCCTTGGCCACGGGTGGTCGCCAGGTGCGCACAGACCCCGCGTACGGACACATTTTTGACCATTTCGCGGTGGACTACGAATTTCCTGGCGACGTCCATGTGCAAAGCATGGCGCGGCAGATCGCCGGATGCACCAACGCCTGTTCGGAACATTTCCAGGGCACCAAGGGCCGCGTCGATTTCGTCAACGGATCGAAAAAATACGCCGTCGATAGCAAAACCAAACCGTTCGTCTACGACGCCACAAACGAAAAAGAGCCCGAGCCCTACATAAAGGAACATATCGACCTTATCGCCGCGATTCGCAAGGGGAAGCCCTACAGCGAACTTCGGTCTTGCGCCGAAAGCACCTTGGCAGCCGTCATGGGCCGTATGTCCGCCTATTCGGGGAAACGGGTGACCTGGGACCAAGCCCTGAATTCCAAGGAATCTCTCATGCCGTCCAAACTG
The DNA here is from genome assembly GCA_043754455.1 of Myxococcales bacterium. GTDB lineage: Bacteria > Myxococcota_A > Polyangia > Fen-1088 > Fen-1088 > JAYUUT01. The sequence goes on along the minus strand of JAYUUT010000310.1, from coordinate 9,075 downwards.
GAACTGGGCAAGCTAGCCACGCCCGCCGTGGCCATCCCCGGCACGACCGAGATTATCTAACATCGGCCAATCCCGGGCCCGACGGCGCCCACCCGTCCAGGTAGAACGTTCTACTTGTCGACGAGGCCAAACAGAGGTCGCCGCACGAATCGGTATTTAAAGTGCGCCGGGTTCACGTCCGTGGCCCCCGGCGTGTTGACCTCGATGATTCGGGCCGCTACAGGCTCGTAGGCCGCCCGGGGGGCCGTCGTGCCCTTGGCCACCAGGATGCGCGCCCGGCTGGGATAGACACCGTTGCTGACGATTTGTTGCAAGCTGAACGGGACGATCGGTGATTTGCTTAGAAGCAAAAGGTTCGGGAGATCCGCCGTCGAGCCTTCCGCCTCAATCACGGCCGTTAGGCCCATCTTGTAATAGCGGCCGCCCCCGTGTCGCACCTCGGTTTCAACAAAATTTCCATCGGTCAGCGCCTTGACGCGGCCGCGAACGCGCACCGGCACACCGTGCAACTTGTCGGTCTTTGCGCCCACCATCATGTCGAACGCGCCGCCGACACCGACCTTGAACGCGGCCACGTTGGCCTCCGCGTCCGATATCGTCATCACCCATCCCGTGGCATTCTGCCGGATCAGTTGATCGAGGATCGCCGTGCCGTCGCCCGCCGACCCGCCGCCGATGTTGTCACCGGTGTCCATTAGGACGACCGGGAACTTGTCGTTCTGCATCGCCTCGCGCACGGCCGTGGCCGCGTCGGGGGACTTCAGCACCAGACGCTCACGGAGGGCCCACAGGGAGTCCGACAAACGCTGGGCTTCGCGACGGGCAAGCTCGCGATCTCCGTCGGTCACGACAATTACGCTTGGCCCCATTTGCGGCACGTCGGCGTACTGGTAGCCGCCCGGAACGCTGACAGCCAGAATCTTGGGGTTCGTGCGTTCGAGCCGCCGACTTTCGTCAACGATGGGTTTGAGCAGCCCGTGGAACGTGTCTTGATAGACGATGTTGAACAGCATAGGGGGCTTGACCAGTACCTGAACCGGGTGAACCTTCCCGGCCAGCATCTTGCTCATGATCGTCGCTGCCTGAATGCCCCGCTCCTTGGTGTCGACGTGCGGATTCTCCTTGAAGGTAATCAGAACATCCGAGTTCTCGACGATTTCAGGCGCAACGTTGGCGTGAAAGTCATGAGTCACGACAATGGGAAATTTTGGACCCATGGCAACACGCACCCGCCGAACCAGTTCGGCGTCGCCGTGTGGGAAACCTTCCACCACCATCGCCCCGTGCAGGGCCAGGATGACGCCCTGAAACGGCGGGGTCGCCCCCTTAAGGTCGGCCACCAGCCTGCCAGTATGAAGATCGAAACTGGCGCGATCCACAGCCCCCAATGCAGGCGCATGCGCCGCATGCACAGGAATAACGTCCAATCCCAAACCCGGGGCCGCTTGCACCACGCCACTTGTCACCGTATTCGCCTTCATGGCGTTTTCACGCCACCGATTCGGCTCCGGCGGTTTGTCATCGCCCGTCAAGGGAACGATGCGCGGATACAGCGAATTCGATTCGGCAAAGATCGCGCCCAGCGCCACACGGGGCTTGGTCGCGCCATGAGAGGGCCCGGGGATGGCCGGGGCGAGGGCTAAGATCAGGCACAGGATCGAGCGCATTGAGGAGTCTCCAATTGTCAGGAACAAGGGCGTCTATTTGTCCGCCAGACCGAACATCGGCCGGCGCACGTGTCGGTAGATAAAATGCGCGGGGTTCACGTCCGTGGCCCCGGGGCTGTTCACTTCGATAATTCGCGCCGCAACGGGTTCATAGGCCGCCCGCGGGGCCGTCGTTCCCTTAGCCACCAGGATGCGCTGCCGCTCGGGGTAGACGCCATTGCTGATGATCTCATGCAGGCTAAGCGAAATGCCCGGCTTCCTGGTGAGCAGCAGAATGTTCGGCAGGTCCGCTGTTGATCCCTCGGCCACGATCACCGCCGTCAGACCCATTTGGAAGTAGCGCCGGCCCGCGTGTCGAACCTCGGTTTCGATGAAGTTTCCGTCGGTCAACGCCTTGACGTGGCCGCGCACGCGCACCGGTGCGCCGTGTACCTTGTCGGTTTTCCCCCCAACCAGCATGTCGAAGGCGCCACCCACACCGGCCCGGAATGCTGCCATATTGGCCTCCGCGTCCGATATCGTCATCACCCAGCCCGTCGCGTTCTGCCGGATCAGTTGATCGAGAATCGCCGTGCCATCGCCCGCCGACCCGCCGCCGATGTTGTCACCGGTGTCCATCAAGACGACCGGGAATTTGTCGTTTTGCATGGCTTGGTGCACAGCCGTGGCTGCGTCGGGAGATCGCAGCACCATGCTGTTGCGAAGGGCCCATAGGGCGTCCGACAAGCGCTGGGCTTCGCGACGGGCAAGTCCCAAATCCCCGTCGGTCGCTACGATCACGCTTGGACCCATCTGCGGAACGTCCGCGTACTGGTAGCCGGCAGGAACGCTGACCGCCAGGATCTTCGGATTTTCCTGCTCCAGGCGTCGACTTTCCTGCACGATCGCCTTCATGGGACCGTGGAAGGTGTCCTGATAGACGATGTTCAACAGCATGGGCGGCTTGACCAATACCTGGACCGGGTGAATCTTTCCCGCGATCATCTTGCTGAGGATGGTTGCTGCCTGAACCCCGCGCGCCTTCGTATCGACGTGGGGGTTGTCCTTGAAGGCGATCAGGACGTCGGAATTCTCGACAAGCTCAGGCGCCACATTCGCGTGAAAATCGTTCGTGACGACAATAGGAAACTTTCGCCCCATCGCCACGCGCACCCGCCGCACCAGTTCCGCATCAGCGTGGGGAAATCCGTCTGCAACCATAGCCCCGTGCAGCGCGAGGATGACGCCTTGGAACGGCGGCGACGCATCCTTGAGGTCAGCCACCAGTCTACTAACGTGAGCCTCGAAACTCGTCCGCTCAATCGACCCCAGCGACGAGGCGATCGCCGCATGCACAGGATAGACCTCCAGGCCCAAACCCGCTGCGGCTTCCACGATACCGCTTGTGACCGTGTTCGACTTGGAGGCCACCTGCAGCCACTGGGTCCGCTCCGGCGGCTTGTCGGAGCCCGAAAGGGGCACCAGGCGCGGATATAGAGAGTTCGACTCAGCGTAGATTGCCCCAACCGCGACGCGCACCGGTCCTGGCGCCCGGGCTTCAGGATTTCCGACTAGGGCCGCCAAGAGACACAGGACTGAATGCATGAAATATCCTCCGAGAGTCAGTGTTTTGGCGCTGGCGCGCCGTCGAGGCCAAACATCGGCCGGGTGATGTGGTTAAAGCGGAAGTGCGCGGGGTTAACATCCGTGGCGCCCGGCGTGTTCACCTCCATGATTCGCGCGGCGATGGGCTCGTAGGCAGCGCGCGGCGCCGTGGTGCCCTTGGCGACCAGAATCCGCTGCCGAGCAGGAGAGACGCCGTTGCTGATTATTTGCTGCAGGCTATTGGGGCTCGTGGGCTCTTTCGTCAGGATCAGAATGTTCGACAAGTCGGCCGTCGAACCCTCGACCTGTACAACGGCAGTCGGCCCCATATCGAAGTACCTTTCGCCGGAATGGCGAGGTTCCGTCTCGATGTACTTGCCATCGGTCAACGCCTTCACGCGGCCGCGCACCCGGACGGGAACGCCGTGCATCTTGTCCGTCTTCGCGCCGACCATTGCATCGAAAGCGCCACCAATACCGGCCTTAAACGCCGCGGCGTTGGCCTCCTTGTCCGCGATGGTGACCACCCAGCCGGGCACGTGCTGCTTGATCAGTTGCTCCATGATGGCGGTGCCGTCGCCCGCCGAGCCGCCGCCGATGTTGTCACCGGTGTCCATCAGCACGACTGGGAACTTAGGATTCTCATTGGCCTGTCGGACCGCCGTGGCGGGATCGGGCGCGCGCATGACCGACACGCGCTCACGCAGCGACCACATCTTGTCCGCCAGCCGCTTGGCTTCGCGGTTGGCAAGCGCCAGATCCCCGTCCGTCACAACGATGACGCTTGGGCCCATCTGAGGGACGTCGGCGTATTGGTACCCGCCAGGAACGCTGACCGCCAGAATCTTCCGATTGGTACGTTCGAGACGACGGCTTTCTGCGACGATTGGCTGCAGCGGCCCGTGAAACGTGTCCTGGTAGATGATGTTGAACAACATGGGTGGCTTCACCATCACCTGCACCGGGTGCAGCTTGCCCGCAATCATGCCGCTCATGATCGTGGCGGCCTGAATGCCGCGCTCCTTGAGATCAAGATGCGGGTTTTCTTTGAAGGTGATGAGCACATTCGAGTTCGCGATCATCTCGGGCGAAACGTTCGCGTGAAAGTCATTGGTAACGACAATCGGAAACTTGGGACCCATGGCGACCCGCACGCGCCGCACGATCTCGGCGTCGCCATCGGGCACACCCTCGGCGACCAGGGCACCGTGCAGCACCAGGATGGCGCCCTGAAAAGGCGGTTTTGCTTCGGTGATGTCTCGAACCATCCGACCCACATGCTGCTCAAAGCTATTCCGTTCGACCGATCCCAGCGACAGCCCAATGGCGGCATGCACCGGATAAAGGTCCAGGCCCACGCGGGTTGCGGCATCAACCACGCCGCCAGCTTCCGTATTCTCCTTGGCGGTTTCGCCAAGCCACTGCTGCTGATTCGGCAGCGTGTCGGGGCCCGTCATCTTCAAGGTCCGCGGGTAAAGCGAGTTGGATTCCACGATCATGACGCCAACGGCGACGCGGGGACGGACGGCAGGCGTGGCGGACATGGTTATCAGTGCGCACATGATTGAATGCATCAAAGGATCTCCATTTTGGGCAAGGGTCGTAGCGCGGGGGTGCGAGTTCTTAAAATGGCGGTCACGCGGGGCGTACGCGACGCCAGGCGAAGTAAACCGGCACCCCAAGGGCGACGATGAACAGACCGGGCCAGGTGTATTGCGGTTTCTGAACCAACAAGTTTGCGCCGATCGCCGCCGTCAGCAGCACGTACAACGCCGGCAGCACGGGGTACCCCCACACCTTGTAGGGGCGGGCGGCCTCGGGACGGCGCCACCGCAAAACGAATAGCGCCACGCCGGTCAGGCAATAGAACAACACGGCCGCGAAGATTACATAGTCCAACAACTGGCTGTAGGTTCCCGACAGGCACAGCACGCAGGTCCAGACGGCCTGCACCAACAGGGCGCGGGCGGGTGTCTTGTGACGGGGATGCAAGGCCGTCATCGATGAGAAGAACAACCCGTCGCGCGCCATTGCGTAGTACACGCGCGCACCCATTAGTATGAGCCCGTTGTTGCATCCAAATGTCGAGATCACGATGGCCGCGCTCATCGCGTAAAGGCCGGCCGGGCCCAGGGTCGCTTGCAACACGGCGGTCGCGACACGGTCCTGGGGCGCACCGGCTATTTGCGCGGCCGGCAGAACGACCAGGTACGCAACATTGGTCAGCACATAAAGCGCGGTCACTGTGCCCACGCCGGCAATCATCGCGAAGGGCAGATCGCGTTCCGGACGCTTCAGTTCACCGGAAGCGAAACCAACGTTGTTCCAGGCATCCATCGCGAACAGTGATCCAACCATGGCCGCGCCCATTGCGGGCAGGAGGTCCATCATTGACTGCCCGGCGGGCCAGAAGCCCGCGCCAAAGTTGGCCGTCACGGCCGCCACATTGCGACCGACAAGCAGGCCCAGGATGACAAGCCCGGCCAAACTTGCCGTCTTGATGATAGTGAGCAGCGTCTGGATCACCAGCGCCGTGCGGACACCCCGGACATTAATGATGGTCAGAAGGACAACCGACAATATGGCCAGCACCCGCTGCGGCGACAGGCCGACTTGCAGCGGACCACTGGGCAAGGTCAGCGTGAATCCCAGGAAGACATCAGGGGACAGCGCCGGAAAGAACACCGACGTGAAGCGCGCGAAACCAACCGCGACGGCGGCTATCGTGCCGGTCTGGATAACCAGAAACACAGTCCAGCCGTACAGATATCCCGCCAAGGGCGAGATTCCCTCGCGCAAGTAGACGTACTGGCCGCCCGCGTGCGGGAACATTGCCGCGAGTTCCCCGTAAGTCAGGGCGCCCATCACCGCCACAAGTCCCGACAGGACCCAGACGACCATCATCGGCCCGGCCGTACCGACCTGCCGCAGGATGTCCGCAGACACAATGAAGATGCCCGATCCGATCATCGACCCGATGACCAGCGTCGTGGCGTCGAGCCGAGATATGGCTTTTTTGAAGCCCGTATCGCCCGATGCGGGGCTGGTTGATTCGCGAGTCATTTGCCGCGGAAGGAGTGGAGCATTTTACTAAACACGTGTATATCATTTTCTACAGGAACAAACGGCATGCCCCCACGCAAAGTGACCGCGGCTACCCCAAGACCCAATCGCAATGATGTCGAGGCCGACCTCGACACGACGCTGGGGCCCCGACTGCGCGCGCTGCGTACGCGCCTGGGTCTGTCCCTGCGCGGCCTGGCGGACCGGGCCGGCGTCACTTTCGGCGCAGTGTCCCAGATTGAGAACGGACACAGCTCCCCGTCGGTTGGTACGTTGAAGAAGATCCTCGCTGCCCTGGACACCACGCTGGGTGAGTTTTTCGCATCGGCCTCCGAGGGCACCAAGCCTGCCAGTTTCGTTCACCGTGTTCCCGAACTACTAAACGTTTCGGGTGGCTCAGGCATTCGGTTTCTAACCCCCCCGGGACAGGCACGCGACAAGGCGCTGCAGATCATGTGGGAGGTCTACCCGCGCGGAAAGGGCACCGGACCGGAGTATTACGCCCATGCGGGTGAAGAAGGCGGCTTCTGCGTTCAGGGGGCAATCGAGCTCATCGTCGACGGGCGACGCGAACTGCTGGGGCCGGGCGACGCGTACTACTTCGATTCCACCCTCCCCCACAGCTTTAAGAACGTTGGACTGCAAACAGCCATCATCGTATCGGCGTGTACACCGCCGTCATTCTAGGAAAACAACTCATGAAACAACTGAACAATTTGATTGGCGGGAAATGGGTCGCGGCGACGGGAAGCGAAAGTTACACGCTGCTGGACCCTTCCGATGGGCGCACGCCCGTGGCCTCCCTGCGACTGTCCAGCACCAGCGACGTCTCCGCGGCGGTTGCGGCGGCGGCTCGCGCGTTCCCGTCCTGGCGGGCCACCCCGGTGGTGAAGCGATGCCGCATCCTCCTTTCGTGCAAGGAACTTCTGGAACAGCGTATGGATGCCCTCGCGGAACTTCTGGTGCGTGAAAACGGCAAGACACGGGCGGAAGCTGAGGGCAGCCTGCGTCGAGGTTTTGAGGTGGTCGAGTTCGCGGCCGGTATGCCATCGCTTGCCAAGGGTGACTTCATCGAAGACATCGCCGCTGGCGTCGACAGCTTTATTTATCGCGAGCCCCTGGGAGTTGTCGTCGGGGCCTGTCCGTTCAATTTCCCCGCCATGATCCCCTTGTGGATGTTTCCCGTGGCCATCGCGTGTGGGAATACCTTCGTTCTTAAGCCCTCGGAAAAATGTCCGGCGACGGCCACGGCGCTGGCGGAAATCTTTTCCGAAGGTGGACTGCCGCCCGGCGTGCTGAACGTCGTACAGGGCGGCCGCGACATATTTGAAGCCTTGATTGCCTCGCCCGACGTCAAGGCCGTGTCCTTCGTCGGATCGACCCCGGCGGCCCGCAATGTTTGGCAGCTGGGCACCAAGGCTGGCAAGCGTGTGCAGGCCTTGGGCGGCGCCAAAAATCACGTTGTCGTTATGCCCGACGCCGACGGTGTCGTTGCCACGAAAGGCATCGTCGAAGCGGCCTATGGCTGCGCAGGCGAGCGCTGCATGGCCACAAGCGTCGTTGTGCTGGTCGGCCCTGGACAGCAGGCGCTTGACGATATGGTCGCAGCGGCCAAGGCCCTGCGCCTCGGCTCGGGGCTTGACGCCAAGACACAGATGGGGCCTGTCGTGTCGGCCGAACACAAACACCGCGTGGAGGACTACATCCGCATCGGCGTCGAGGAAGGCGCGCGGCTGATTCTGGATGGACGCGGGGTCAGCGTCCCGGGACTGCCTGACGGACATTTTGTCGGCCCCACCATATTCGACGGCGTCACGCCCGAAATGCGCATTGCCCGCGAGGAGATCTTTGGCCCCGTGCTGGCCGTCATGCGGGCGCCTGACCTGGACGCGGCAATTGACCTGTGTAACAAGAGCCCCTTCGGCAACGGCGCCAGCATCTTTACGCGGTCGGGGTTTGCGGCGCGCGAGTTTCGCGGCCGGATCAACTGCGGCATGATCGGCATTAACGCCGGCGTGCCCGCTCCCATGGCGTTCTTTAGCTTCGGCGGGGACGGCAACTCGATTTTCGGCGACCTGCGCGCCCATGGCCCCGACGCGGTCGAGTTCTACACCAAGAAGAAAGCCGTCATCGAGCGTTGGGCCGATGATCGCAGTGGCGGCAACATCTGGGGGCGATAAAGACGATGACGACCACGAAAGACCTTTACGACAAGTACCTGATTACCGGAATGGTTGCGGGTTTCGAGCCCATCGAGCTGGCGTCGGCGCGGGGCACCGTCATTGTCGGCAGCGACGGGCGCAAGTACCTGGACTGCTTCAGCGGCATTTCGGTGGTGAACACGGGTCATGGACACCCCGCTGTGTTAGCGGCCGCGCACGCGCAAATGGACAAATTCCTTCACGGCGCCACGTGCGTGTACTACAACCCGCGCGCCGGCGAGCTTGGCAAGCGGATGGCCCAGATTACGCCAGGCCGTCTACAGAAAAGCTTCTTCGCCAACAGCGGCGCCGAGGCCATCGAGGGCGCCATGCGGCTGGCCAAGCAGTTCACTGGCCGGCGCGAGATGGTCGCTCTTTCGCACAGCTTTCACGGCCGCACAGCGGCCACGTTGTCCATTACGGGGAACCGCGAGCGCAAGAGGCGCAGTGGCCCCTATCTGTCGGGCGTCGCTTTCGCGCCCGCACCGTACCTGTACCGCTGCCCCTTCGGGTCAAAGACTGACCTCGAATGTGCCGAACGCTGCGCAGAAGCGCTGCTG
>JAYUUT010000309.1:0-9807 GCA_043754455.1 Myxococcales bacterium | reverse complement strand
GCCCCTCCGGTGGCGGTGCGGAAGCCCTTGACGCTGTTGAAGTACAATTTGCGCGAAAGGGGATATTTGGTGCTGGGATTCAAGATCAGGTCCTGAATGCGTGCCACCGACGGATCGATGTTCGCGACCAGCATTCCAAGCCCCTGTGGGGTCGCCCCGGATACCGCTTCGCGGCCCGCAAAACCGGTGCTGCAGGGATCCGCTTTGGCGGCGAGGCAACCAATTTGGTCCGTCGCAAAGGCAATCTTGCATCCGATCTTGTCGCCGTTAGCCTGGGTTTTGGTCGTGTGTTGACGGTAGAAAGCACCCAAGTACGCGCGATCAGCGCCCAGAGAGTTCTCCTTAACGACGTTGCCATCTTTGTCGTAGACCCAAAGGTTCATGCTGCGGCAGTCATTTTCACCGGTTGGCAAGTTCGCGTTCTCTGGGTTCAGGAACGGGCACTGGCCTAGGTTGTTGACCTGGATGCAGTTCGCATCAAACTCGCCGGTGGTGGCGTTCAGACGTTTGACGGAGCCGAAACATCCACCCGCGAACGAGGGGGCACCGTTTGCGCAGAGGCCAGAGTACCCAAGCGCGGGGCCGCCCAGAAGTTCCTGTTCACCCGCCGTGCAGAGCTGGGTCGGGTACTGTTGCGCGCTGGAAATCGCGCCGCCCGTCCCGTTCTCGGGCGGGAACACCGTGAGAAGTAGGCCCAACGTGCCGTCCGGGCCACAGACTTGATCGCCGTCGTTGGAACCGCTGCCGTCACACGCCACGCGAATCGGATCCTGGTCCAGAAAATCGGAATCGCCAAACTTCATGTTCCAGTTCGTCGTGCCGCCCTTGGGGGTGGCGCCGCTTCCCGTGACCACGGGGCCCGCGTTGCAGAAGGGATTGGACTGTTGTCCGCTTGAGCTGTACGAACCGGCCAGCTTGTAGGCCGAGGGAATCGACAGCAGACCCACAAATACGTCGCTGGTGCCCGATGCGTCGTCGCGACGGTAGGCATGACGCAGCGGCTTGCCAGCACATCCACCACCTGAGCAGTTCAATTCGAACATGTTCTTGTACGACGACACGAGAGCCTTACGGATCGGACTGGCGCAGTCGCGCGGCTCGCCGGTGCCGTGGTGAATGCCGAAATAGAGGACGCGCAGGACGTCCTTGAACGACAGACGGGTCGCGGAGCCGCCGATTCCGGCACCCAAATCGTATTCATAGTTGGCGCCGTTGACCGTACAACCCAAAGCACTGCAGTCTGGCGTGGTCGCCGTCGGACCAACTACCAGTTTGCGCGTGCCCGTGTAGCTCATGCCGCCGCAGGCAGCATTGTCACCGTTGGTCGGGTTGACCACGTTTGCGACGCCGTCAAGAGCGATGACGAGGCCTTCGGATTCTTGTCCTGTGTTCGACAATCCTTTGGCCGTGGCGTCCTTGCAGGGACCCGACGACATGGCTTTGGACATCGGCGATGTATCCTGCAAGCCGCCCTGCATGGCGGTCTCGCCGTTGCTGGAACCCGAGCCGTCATAAATCAGGCCGGTCGCACCTGTGCAACTTGCAAGGACGCCCTTCGTAAGGCTGAATAGAGTGTCGGAACCTTTCATGTGAATGTTGTCCAGAGCGCCGACCCCAAGGGCGGTCGCTCCAGCCAGCAAAAATGCGGCGCTTGTTATCGTGGTCCTCATCGCGTGTCTCCTTACGTGTTTTCGATCAAAGTGGGTCACGGGGCTCCACTACAATCTTTGGGCCAACTCAAAAATTGACGCCGGGCCTGAGACGTAGAACAACGACGAGAGAGGAATAATCCCGCCGATCCTGCGGTTTGGAGGTGCAGGAGAAGCGCCGAACGGCGATGACGGCGACGGTTGTCGGCAGGACGATAGTCCTGGACCAACCGAATTTCGAACTGTGCCTTCCGAATATCGGAGGCCTTCGCCAGATCGTCGCGACTTTCCTTGATCGGGGTTTTCGGCAGCGGGTGGATTTTCTAAAGCGTTGCGGTGCCGAGTTTCAAGAGAGTTTCCGTGTTTCTCTACGGTGACAAGGTCGTTCCAAAAACGGCGCGCGTCGTGTCTGTCACGCCCCATCTCGGTGCCAGGCCCGCGAAGGTATGCAGGAACTGGGCCGGGCGATCGATTTTTGCACGGCTCGGCGCCCGAAATGGCCTTCCGACAATCGGAGGCTATTGCGGACGGGTTGCGAAGGCGCATGGCCATTCGGGCGCCCCTGAAACGGCAAAGGTATCGGAATCACAGGGCACGGTTTGCGCAAAAAGAGCTTCGGAGGATTGGCCCGAACTTTGAAGGGATGGCATGTCGTTACCAAGCCTGGCGCTCAGGTTTGGGGACACAAACGGGAACTCTGGAGGAACTTTCAATGATGCAATCTTCGGCAACTAAAACAACGTTCTTAGCGATGTCGGCGCTCTTGGTGGGCGCTGGCGTCGCTGGGTGTAACGGCAAAGGTGGGGCTCCGGCCACCACGCCTGGGAGCGACGTGGGCGCGGCCAGCTTCGCCCTGTCCGTCTCGGGCCTAGACATCGCCAAGGTGCACTACATAATCAAGGACATCACGCGTCCGGCCCCGGTGGTTCCGGATCGGGAAGCCGACGTGTTGGTTCCCGGTACGGGCCCCAGCGCTTCGTTTTTGGTCAGCGGCCTTGTTCCCGACAAATACAGCATTGCCCTGTCCGCGGACGGCGTGCCTGCCGGTGGTGGCAGCACGGTGGCGTGCACAGGGTCTGCAACCTTTGACGTCATCCCCGGGATGACCGTCCGCAAGTCTATCGTTCTTAATTGCGGTGAGACCAAGACGACGGGCTCCGTTGCTGTCAACGCGACCATCGCTTTCAACAGCTGCCCCAGCATCGCCTCGTACCTCTTGTCCTCGACTCAGGTGGCTCCGGGCGGGGTTATCGACCTGAGCGCCACTGGCAGCGACCGCGACCCTTCCCTCACACTCGCTTTTTCTTGGAGCACCACCAACGGAGGCTCCTTTTTGGACAGCGCCGCCGCCACCACGAAATTCACTTGCCCCCCGGCTCCTGCCAAGGGCCCCCACATCCTGACCGTCACCGTCGCCAACGGCCTTTCGACGGATCCGCTGGCCTGCAACAGCTCGGGCGCACAAGAATCTATCCAGGTTCTCTGTGTTGATCCCAAGTGCGGCAACGGTAGCGTCGATCCGGGCGAGGCCTGCGACCATGGCTCGAGCAATGGTTCGGCCACGGATTCCTGTACGTTCACCTGTACGTCCAATACCTGCGGCAACGGCATGATCGACGCTGGCGAAGGCTGCGACGACGGCGCCGCCAACAACGGCCCTGGAAAGCGTTGCTCGATCGCCTGCGTCCTGACTCCTGTCTGTGGCGACACCAAGAAGGATGGCACGGAACAGTGTGACGACGGCAACTTGGTTAGCTTTGACGGCTGTTCGTCCACCTGTAAGACCGAAACGCCTGTCTGCGGCAACAACCAGAAAGAGGCAGGCGAGGCTTGCGACGACGGCAACTTGGTCAACTTTGACGGTTGCTCCGCGACCTGCACGATCGAAACGGCGACCTGTGGTAACGGGGCGAAAGAAGCCGGCGAAGGCTGCGACGACGGCAACTTGGTTAACTTTGACGGATGCTCGGCCAGCTGTCAGATCGAGACGCCTGTCTGCGGCAACAATCAGAAAGAGACAGGCGAGGCTTGCGACGACGGCAACCTGACGAACCTGGACGGTTGCTCGTCCACCTGTAAGGTTGAGTCCGCTTGCTTCCAGTGCGAAGAGACCAACCGCGGTGGCACCTGCCAGCAGGATATGGGCTGCGAGAACTTGACGGGCGCGGACAAGACCCTCTGCTTGGGCATGTTGAACTGCATGATCGCCAACCCGACATGCTGGGCGACGAACCCGAACAAGTGCCTCTGCGGCACCGCCACGGGAACGACCTGCGCGACCGCTCCTAACGGCGTTTGCAAGGATCAGGCAGCGGCTGCGGCTAAAACCGTTACCGCCGGCGTTACCGACTGGACCGCCACGGGTCTGCGCTTCTTCAGCCTGACCTACCCCGTTGGTCACGCGACGACCCAAATAACCTGCGACATCGCCGCTTGCGGCGGAAATGCAGGCGTCTGCTCGGCTGCTACCCGCTAGTCAGCTGAACCGTTAGAGGGAAAGAGCGTCGGCCTTTCGAGGTCGGCGCTCTTTTTTTTTGCGTTTGATCAGCTACTATCGAAACGCGCCCCTGAAGACAAGGAATGTTAGATGAGCGAAACCCCCACAACGAACAAAAAGATGATTCCCAACTCCCAACAAACAGCGCCCTGGGCAAAAGTCATGGGGCTCTTGGTCCTTATCGGCCTGGGTGTGATGGTCGTGCTGGCTTTGCGTCCCCGCACGGCAACGCAGAACCCCCATGCCGCCGCCGAGTTGGTGGTCGAGCCCCCCCGTGCCTCAGCCCCTGCGTTCGTTACGCCGCCCGCCGCGCCCGATCCTGCGCCAGTTCCGAAGGCCCCGGTTGTGCCCGCGAAAGCCCTCCCGGCGTGTACGGCCTGCGAGGCCGAGAATCGTGGCAAGGATGGGTGCAACGCGGACATGGGGTGCGAGAGCCTGACTGGCGAGGATAAGACGCTCTGTGAGTCGCTGCTGGCGTGTATGCGAAACAACCCCGACTGTTGGGGGGTAAACCCCAGTAAATGTTTTTGCGGCACGACCCGGGGAACCGATTGTGCAAAAAATCCAAACGGCCCTTGCGCGGCTGAAGCGATAGCCGCCGCAAAAACGGACTCGCCCCTGACGGCCGGCCTTCGATTCTTTAAGACGGAATTTCCTTCGGGACGCGCCACGCATCAGATCGTGTGCAGCCTCAGCGCATGCAAGGCGCAGTGCCGTCCCTGAACCTTTTGTAACCGCCGACACTCCATTGAAACGGTGAGGCTTATTGGGTGCGGGGCGGCGGTGACGTGTTCTTGGGGGCTGCGTTCAGGCAGCGCTGCAAACCGGCCTCTAGGTCCTGGGTATCCATCGAAGGCAGATAGGGCTTTAGGTCAAGGGTCTTTAGAAAGCGTCTAAAATCAACATGCCCCGATCGATCGGCGCCAATCACGCGCCAGGGCCGTCCCAAGATCGCTGCGGTTGGAACGCCGGCTCCACGGCCACCGTTCCAGGAACGCGAGTCGTTGCTGGCATTGCGATCGTCTCCCAATACAAAAAATTCGCCGGGTTTGACCTCCGTACCTGAAAAATTCTGCGCTTGCGGCGTGTGGACAGTGAGATAGGCGCGTCCATCGAGAAACTCAACCAGCAAACGACCGACAACGGACCGGCCTGGTGCTAGGTAAAGATAGGTTCCGGCGTCGCAATGCGGGACCTCCCAACCGTTTATGGTGGCAATACCCGCCTCAACGGAGATCCGATCGCCAGGGAGGCCGATCACCCGCTTGACCAATTGGTCTTGAAACAGACCAGGGCCTCCCTCAGGGCTCGGGCCACCCATGAGTTTCTTGTCAGAACGAAATATAATCACGTCCCCCCGGCGGGGTACAATTTCTGCGGCGTTGACCTTCGTTACAAGCAACGTGTCCCCGGGCAAAAGCGTTGGAAGCATGGAGGCGCTCGCGACCTCAAAAGGCAGACCGATTTTTGCGCGGATGACAAGTGCCAGTCCAATAGCGACCAGAACGCTCGCAAGATCACCAAGTCGTGCGTGCCAGCCGCGCTTGTGGAGCGGACGAAGGGCTCCGGAGAGGAACTTCATGCCGAGAAATTCGGGAGCCCACACGCGTACGATGAATGAAAAAAAGACAAAGAGCGCAACGAAAACGATGAGTCGCCCCGTTATGTGGGCAGGCAAGAAGTACCGCACGCCGCCCGCCGACAGACCCATAGGGATACCGACGAAGCAGAACGCCCGTGCCAACGCTCTGGGAATCCGATTGCCCAAAGCGGTGTGTCCCGCCGTGCCAACCCCCATAATTATTTGAGATCTTCGCAGCGATTAAAGGGCGGCTTCGGCGCTGCTTTGCCGACCTCCAGCGCTTTTAGATAGGAATACACGGCAAGCCCCGCGTTCATGGCACCCCGTGTGGCCCATTTCTCCGCGTCGGGGAATACAATTTCTCCAACGTTGTTCTGCGCGTAACCGAGCTGCCACTTTTGTTTTCCCTCTGTATCTCTTTCGAATAGCTTCGGGGGACACGGGGGGATCCGTGCGGATCCTACGCCGGAAGTCGACTTTTGGACCCAGGCTTTGACAGCTTCCGACTGTTTCGCATCGTCGGGGAGGGCAACACAAAAGGGAATGTAGTTGCTCGGGCGCAATCCCATTTCTAACTCACCCCGATGGTCCATGACGGGGGCGGTGTCGGGATACGAGTCACCAAAATAAAGACTCGAAAGCGGGTTGATTTGAAGGTCGTCGACGCCACCTGTCTCATTTAACACGGGGCGGAGGACGCGAACCACGGGACGGTTACCCATTGAACAAAGACGTACCCACATTTCGGCGTCGCCGTTCCCTTCGATAAGACCCGTCTTGTCGCTCCAAAGAAGGCGACCGACGTGACCGCCTTTGCTGAAGGCGAGCAGATCAAGCTTCTTGTTTTCGAACTGCAGCAAGCTATGGCTACAGAGCTTCTGTGCCACTTGCAGCATGTTCGGCGAGGCGGCGGCGGCGAAATGGTTCCTCCTTATGCCCAGGACGGGCGTGGTCCCTACGATTGAAAGGAGTGACTTCGGTAGCAAGCGCTCCGTTCCACCGAGTGCCATCCAGACAAAGTATCGAGCGGCCCAGTCTTCGGGGCTGACGATCCCTTTGCCGGACGCCGCGGCGACGTTGCTAAAGACACGCAGCGCATTGGCGCCCGGAGCGCTAAGGGGGCCGAAAAGCCCATCCTTGAAATTCGCGACCCGCGCATCACCGCCGCTCATTTCCGAAATAGCGTCCGCCAAAACTCCTCGTGAATCCGCTTTGGGCCCGTGGCAGTTGATGCAGATATTGTTGAAAATAGCCGCGCCTGGACTGATTGCGTAGACGAGGGCATTCTCGGTGCCAGGCGTTTCACTGAGGGCCGAAAGCCACTGAGGGCGAAGCGCCTCCGGGACGTCTTTGACGGCCATCTGTCCTGGAAACTTACATTCCGGCTTCTTTTGCCAAAATCCGAATGGAACTTCCGTGAGCGCAAAATCCTCCAGTTCTTTGGTCAGACGAATGTCCTGCAGCATAACCGGAACGTCGATCACATTCGCCCTCTTGTCAGGCTTCGGCGTCACGACTATGTTTTGCCAGTCAGAACGTCGTGGCGACCAATCCCCCGGGGTGCTGGTTAGATCCGAAACAACAAAATGCGTTTTGTCCGGAACTCCGTCAATCGGCATCGTCAGGATCTTTTTTGCTTTGTCTGCATATTGATTCAGATCCTGAGGAACAAGTTTGAGGGACGTTGTCGCGTTCAGTGCGGCCAAGTCCACGATGTCGCTTGTGTCAGGGCAGTACGAATAACGCTTTCCAGCTTTGAATTCCTTTAATCGTTCCGTCGCCGCGTCCGAGGCCTGCTTAAAGTCGGGACCGGGTGGGACTTCGACATACGGCTGCGCCTCCCGGTCAAGCGTCGAGTTATTGGCGGTTTCGCCAATGACCACGTCTTCCTTCTTTTTTCCATCAACCCCCGCCTTGTGCACGGCTGGAATGCTGACCATCCACTCACCCAAAATGCGCGGCGCCCTGCAATCGAACCCCGTGGAATGCCGGGGCATGTGCGGAAAGATCGCGTAATCGTCCGCGTAGATATAAGGCGTGTCAACGTTTCTGTAGATCAGACTCCGCCATGGGGCCGCTATGAACTGCTTGTCTCCGGCCTTCTTGTTTTTTTCGCAATAAACATCGTTTTCGACGCATGGTTTGAACTTTTCCACGTAAAGACCAGCGATTGGCTCGGCGGGAAAGTCACGCAAGGATGGCGTGATATAAGGAAGGGGAACGTCCTGTTTGGCGCCACGACGCCGCAGCGGGCTCACGCGGTCCAAAGGAAATTGAAAGACGCCACCTTTTGTACTTGGGAGAAAGTTGAGGGCTTCCTTAAGTTCAGGGGCGTTCACTGACGGGAAGCCCCGCGGATTGTGACAGTGGGCGCAGTTGCCAATAAGATACGCTTGCGCAGTCAATTCCTGCGGATTGCGAAACTTCCTTTCCCCCTGCGGCTCTTCGAGCCCTTTGATGTCCGATTCGGATGAGACGCCCTTGATGAGGCCGTAGCTTATCAAGCGCTGAAGCTGATTTTCTTCGTCCGCACCCACCGGTTCATACACACCCGTTTTATTGGGATTGCCTTCGGTGTCTTGGGAACGCCGACGAATTTGAAGCGGGGTAAACCCCAGAGAAAAATCGGCACTCGGGCTGCCCATATGACATTCCACACATCGATGAAGGCCAGGAATGGCGTACCGACGGATGATGCCTGTATTCTCTTGCTCCAATGCGTAGCTGAGGTTCGTTGGCTTGCTGTCGAGAATTTTTTGGAACTTTGGTTCATCCAATACATAGGTTATCAAGCGATCAGCGAAGGGCGTACCGTCGCGGCGCTGGTCCCGTACCAGGGTGGCCTCGGTCTCGTCGTCGTTCCACGCGTAGGTGCCAAAGAGCGACTGAGCGCTGGCGGAGCCGTCAGTGGCAATCTTGTCCGGACGTGTAACGATCAGCCGCGTTTCAATGCGGCGCCAGGTTGGGCTGCCGTTCCTGTCGATCACTTTCTTGAGAAACGTCTTGTAAAATCTCGTGTTCGCCGGGATTTCAAAGCTCTGTTTTGCCTTGTCGAAGTTGATTGTCTTTCCACGCGGGACGCGGATCACGCGCATCTTTCCAGAATTGTCGGACCAAAGCGGATAGGCCGGCGCGTAGGCAATGACGCCAACCCTGGCCAAGACCTCGGCATCCATGCTGATGAGGTCGGTCTGCTTGAGGTCCAAAGGTAACGTGGATGACGTTTCGAAGAATGTATCGAGCGCGTCCATGTCTGCTTTTTGCGTGCCAAACATCGCACTGTCAGGTACGCAGTTTCCCATGTTCGTCTGAAGCTTTGCGGATTCGTCGCCGAGCAAATACCCTTCCTTCTTCGTAACAACGGTCTGGGTGGTGGAGGTCATCTCGACGGGAACGTAAAACACATCCATGGGGAGCGGTTTTCCCTGGCCAAACCACTGTTCAAGGCGGGTCACCAGATCGAAGATCGGGTCACCGGCAGTACGCATGGAAAACGGTTTCCCCCCCGCGACCGGTGGAGGCATAAATTTTGCTGGGTTGTCGCTCTTAACGGATGCCAAGAGCTTCATCGAATCGATCTGAAAGAATTTGTCCTTAAAGACGCGGAAACTCCCAAGACCCTGTTCGATGTGGCAGGCACCGCATGCGCCTTTGAACAAGTTGAACAGATCGGCAACGAAGATTGGCTGTTGGACAGTCTTGGTCGTTGTTGTCGCGGTGATTTCTTGTTCGACTTTCCCGATCGCTCGCGCTGGCAAAAGTTCAGCCGAACGGGTGGGGCGGCAAAAGGCCTGCACAGGCGGTGGCGCCTCCTCACCCAGAGCGCTTGGAGCATTTTCGAGAGCGACAGGGGCATCCACGCTGGCGATGGCAGCGTCATGCAGTGGCGGAGCTGCCGTTCGAGTGAGGGGGTCGACGAGGGGCTCCGCTGATGGTCCGCCCGGTGCCGTGCAGCTTGCAGCGAGCAGGAAGACCGGACCTAAAGCCTTCGTGAAGAGACGACGCGTCTGTAGTTTCATGGCGCCACCAAAATATTGTCAAAACTGAGTTTCAGGGACTTTTCGGACGCAGGTTTGACC
>JAYUUT010000308.1:0-7249 GCA_043754455.1 Myxococcales bacterium | reverse complement strand
TAGCGGGAGATTTTCCCCCGAGGACAAACAGTTCTGGGTGTCGCACAATGCGTTCGGGAAGGGACAAAAGAACGTTCATGGCGATGAGAAGCCGCATGTCGCGTGACGGGGTGGCGAAGTCTTCCCAAGGGCCGATGGTCTCGAAAATCTTGGCGCCTTCTGGCATGGGGACGACGGTGCCCGGGTGGGATCGCATGAAGGTTTCACCTGTGTCTACGGACGACAGACGGGTCGTCAATTGTTCGACTAAGGCGTTGAGGGTTTCTTCAAACACAGCGGCGGGGGGCAGCCCGCGGGGGTTGATAAGGGCGCCAACCCGCGCGTAGAAGGTTTCCGGATCAAGGGTCGCCTGTTCGTCAGAATAGGGCGCAAATGCAGAGTTTTTTGTCAGTGCTGAATTGGACTGTGGCATCGGGGGATGGCCCCCGATCGGGCGTGGACGTTTGAATCCGGGTCCGGCCCCGGGCAGGCCCTGGGCAAACAAGAACGTGCCTTCCCAGAATCGTTTGCGCGCGATGCTGTTGTCAGGCTGGCCGTCAACCGCCAGCAACAGGCCCCCTTCAGAATTGGTCTGGGGCAGCCATTTGACCACCACCAACACATGGCCGTAGGGGTCAGCGTAGATGGTGCCGGGGCGTAGGGCGGCCTGGGTGAGGGGCACGGGGTAATAGTCGGTGTTGTCGTCCGACAGTGCGGTTCGTGCGCTGCCCGAATGGGCGGTGTTGGCCAGGCGCCGCATGAAGTCCCGAAACCCGGACAAGGGCGTGCGGGGCTGTGGTTTTCGGGTGGAAGGCAAGGGGGGATCTTCGTTCGTGATAACGGCGCCGCAGTGGGGGGGAGCGTTGGGTGTGCCGCGCGAGCAGTCGCGCAGACCCATGGGGAGGCCCAGTTTCCAGGCAAAGGTCGCGCGCAGGAAATACGGAAGGTCAGCGCAGTCAGGTTCGGCCTTGGGGGCACCGCGGGTGGCGGGGCTGTCCTCATTGAGGCCCAGATGGTTGTGAAGAAGATTCCGTTTTGGATCTTGGATGATGGGGGCAAGGGAAGCAAAGGCAAAGGGTTGGTCGCGGGGGGCGTCGAAGAGCGCTTCGATCCAAGCGGCGTACAAGGCCTCGGCATCGCGATCCCAAAACCGCGTTGTGGCCCACGCACCGGGCGTTGCGGAAGCCGGAGTGGTCTGCGAACCGGCCACAGTCTGGCAAGCGACGGTCCGACCACCGACGACAACAATCACGCGGAAAGGACCCGCGGGCGCGCGTTCAAATGTCACAGCGAGGCTTTCGGGGGGACCATGTCGAAGCATGGCCACAGCCTTGGCGGCCCCACTGGAAAGCTGAACCGAAGCCCCGGCCAGGGCACGACCTGCGGGGTCCGCAGTGGCGGCGACGAGGACGCGTACGGGGTGCCCGGGTTGTGGTCGTTCGGGGGAAACCAGGATGGCAAGGCCTACGCCCGGGTTACAGGTTTCAGCACGGGCTGCGGGGGCGAGGCCTAGGCAGCACGCGCAAAAAACGGCTAGGGGCAACCAATGCTTGGGGCAGGACATCACCCGGAGCATAAGGCTTTCCAGAGGCCATTGGGGGGCCACCCGGGGGGCCTAAAGGTTATCGTCCAAAAGGCCGACTACATCAGCATACCCATGCAACCACGAGCTTGGTCCGGTTTGAAACCCGCTTCTCTGTTGTTGGTCGCCTTCGCGCTGTTCAGTGCGTGCGGGGGATCGGACGGCTCGATTGCCTGGCCCCGCGCGCCCGATGGGGGCCGGACTGCGTTCGGGGACGCGGGTGGTGGTCTGAGAACGGGCCTGGTGGGCGATGCCAGTTCGGACGGGGCCGCGGCGGGTGACGCCCGCGATGGAGGACCTTCGGTTGATGCGACCCCGGATGCAGCGTTGATGGTGCTGGTGCCCGACGCCCAGGTTGTGATGATGCCCATGGTGGGGCCTGATGCGGCCGTTGATGTGGCGCCTGATGCGGTGGATTCGGCCCCTGACGTCGCCCCAGATGTCGCGCCGCCTTCGCCTGATCTAAGCCCGGATGTGGAACCGGACGCGCCAGTTTTGCAACCGCTGGATGCGCCGACAGGGACTGACGCAGGGGCTGATGTTCCTGTCGGCCCGTCGAGGCCGGACATGGCGCCCGAAATGATTCGTCCCGACATGGCGCCTGACGTAGGGCCGACGGGCATCACGATGCTGCGATCCAAAGATCATCTGAATGTCAGCGTGGGAGACCGCGCGATCATCAGCGCGAGGTTGACCCAGATCGTCCAGGACGCAGGCGTTGGGGCTGGCGTGTGGGTGACTTTTACCACAAATCTAGGCGCTTTTTTCGATGATGCCGGCGTGTCAAAGGGGGCCATGGTGACGGTTTTGACCGACGACAATGGCGACGCCCGGGTCACCCTAGGCGAGACGGGCAACACGGGGACCGCCACCGTGACGGCGTCGCGCGACCTGGCTATGTCAGCAATGATCACCATGCCCATCACACCGGTCACGCTGTCGTTCGACAAGGCGACCTGCAATGGCAATATCTGTTCCATCATGGGGATCAAGGGATCCGGATACAACGAAAAGGCCCTGGTAGGGTTCAAGCTGCTGGATTCGGCGATGGCCCCCATTGGCGGGGCGCTGATTAGTTTTAGTGGGATCAATTTTCCGACAGGCGCCAAACTGTCCCCGACAGGATTGACCGATCCTTCGGGACGCGCAGTGGCCGAAGTGGAATCGGGATCATATACCGGGGCGTTCACGGTGCGGGCCACCATCGCGGGCAGCATGTTTAACGCTGACAGCACGGTCATCGGCCTGCGCGGGGCCCGACCGTCCAATCGGGGGTTCAGCCTTCAGTGCGCGCCGGTGAATATCCCCGCCTATATCAGCCCGACGCCACCACAGGCCATTTCAGTCACCTGCAATCTGAAATTGGTGGATCGTTTTGGCAATCCCATTGGCACTGGGGCGCCGGTCTATATGCGCGCCGAAGCGGGCGCGATTCCTTTTTCGACCGAGACCAAAGCATTTTCGGGCGGGGCTGCCTTGGATGAAGGCACAGGGACAGCAACGTTCAGCACGGTCGGTGTCTGGCCGCCCCAAGATGTGCAACCGCTGCCGATAGACGCGGCCCAATGGCCCAAACCCCGCGATGCTGAACCCCTGGTGATGGATGGCGCCCTAAAATATAACCCCCGCGATGGGTTGGTTTCGGTCATTGCGTACATCAAGGGTGAGGAATACTTCCAGGACGACAATTCCAACGGCACCCGCGATGCCAACGAAATGTTCATTGACCAGGGTGAACCCTTCGTGGATTCGAATGACAACGGCACCTGGGACGCGGGGGAACCGTACGTCGATGACGCCCCGACGGACGGAATGTGGAACGCTCCCAACGGCGTCTGGGATGCGACCACGACCATCTGGACCGAGGCACGGATTTTGTATACGGGCCGGGCAACGGCGGTCACTTTTAATCCGACGACCTTCGGCACGCTGAAGATCGGACTGCCGACGGCCACGGACGTGACGAAGACTGTCTATGTGTCGGCCAGCGACAAGAACGTCAACCTGCCGACGGCAAACGGGACGTCGGTTACGTGTGGCTTTATGGCCGAACGGGGCACCATGTCGGCGTCACCCGCACCTTCATATCCTGATAGCTATGGATTTGGGGTTGAACGTTGGTTGGTCAGTGCGGCTGACGGAAAAGAATGTACATCAGCCACGCCGGTGTGCCGGTACGCAACCCTTTTCTTCGATTGGCGACAGGGGGCGCTGGGAATTGCGAAATTAGTGGGGCCGCTGCCGCCCACGACGCCGTACATGACGTCCCCGGTTTCTGCGAACCTGAAATGTGACGTGGTTGTTCAGGGGGTGACGATTTCCGGAAACGCCACGGGCCTCGTCGAATAAGATTATCTGATGCCGAAGACTTCGATCCTGGCCGCTGACGCCATCGAACGGGTGAAACAATCACCCAGTGCGAAGGTGAAGGTGGCCGTCACGGACATCGACGGCATTGTCCGGGGAAAATATATCCACAAGGACAAATTCCTGTCGGCTGTGCAGTCGGGATTTGGATTCTGCAGTGTCGTGTTCGGCTGGGACTCTGCGGATGTCTGTTACGACAATGTTGCGTTTACCGGGTGGCATACGGGGTACCCAGACGCGATGGCGCGGTTGGATCTATCCACCCATCGCGAAGTTCCGTGGGACAACAATGTGCCATTTTTCCTGGCGGATTTTGTAGATGCTAACGGCGCGGCCCTGCCCGTGTGCCCCCGACAGGTCTTGCGGGGGGTGGTGGATCGAACCCTGGCGGCGGGGTTCCGGGTGTTGTCATCGCTTGAATACGAGTGGTTCAATTTCCGTGAAACCCCGGAATCCTGGGCCGCCAAGGGTTATGCCCGGCCCGACACGCTGACGCCGGGCATGTTCGGGTATTCGCTGGTCCGGCTGGCGCGAAACGCGCCGTTCGTCAATGCGTTGTTCGATGACATGTTGGCCTTTGGCGTGCCGATTGAAGGGTTGCATACGGAAACCGGCCCTGGCGTGCTTGAGGCCGCGATTTTGTACGATGCACCTGTGGAATCCGCCGATCGCGCGGTGTTGTTCAAGACCGGCGCCAAAGAAATAGGTGCGCGTTTCGGGATCATGCCTTCGTTCATGGCCAAATGGAACGCCGATTTGCCGGGTTGTAGTGGCCACATCCATCAAAGCCTGTGGGACAAAGATGGCGACAAAAATCTGTTCTATGACGACCGTCACCCTCACAAAATGAGCCCCCTTTTTGAAAGTTATCTGGCGGGGCAACTAGAGGCCCTGCCGGATCTTTTGCCGTTTTTTGCGCCGACCGTGAACAGCTACAAACGGCTGGTGCAAGGGGCCTGGGCGCCGACCCGGGCGAACTGGGGCGTGGATAACCGCACGACCGCGCTGCGGGTGATTTCGGCGGGGCCGAAATCCACGCGCCTGGAAACCCGGGTCAATGGTTCGGACGCAAACCCGTACCTGGCCATGGCGGCAGCGCTGGCCAGTGGGCTTAACGGCATTCAAAAAGGATTGAAGCTGCCGTCGGCCCCTGTCGTCGGCAGCGGATATGCCGATCAGCTGGCTCCGATCTTTCCCCGCACGTTGCAAGAAGCCACCACGCGACTGGAACAGTCGCACCTGGCCCGCGGGTTGTTTGGTGATACGTTTATCGATCACTTTGTTGCCACCCGGCGCTGGGAATGGCAGCAATACTGCAAGGCGGTCACCAGTTGGGAGCTGCAGCGCTATTTCGAGATCATCTGAACCCGCGAGGACACCGATGGCCGTTATTTATCGCTACAATTTTCCGACCCAGATTCATTTTGGCCCCGGCGCTGTGGATTTGCTGCCGGCCGCTGTGAAGGAGCTGGGTCGATCGAGGCCCTTGGTGGTGACCGATCGGGCGATGCAGACACTGCGTCCGGTGGTGGGCACGCGCAAACGCCTAGCGGATGCGGGGCTGGATCCGGCGGTATTTGCGGGGGTGTGGGGCAATCCTGTCAAATCGCAAGTCGATGCGGGCCTGGCCGCGTACCGGGCGCACAACGCTGATGCCATTGTGGCCGTAGGTGGTGGGGCTGCCATTGACGTCGCCAAGGCGATCGCCCTGATGGTCAACCATCCGGGTGACCTGTTTGACTATGAGGACGAAAAGCCTGGGGCCCGACCGATTGACCGGGACATTCCAACGTTCATCACCATCCCCACCACGGCTGGCACTGGCAGCGAAGTCGGGCGCAGCACGGTCATTTCTGATGACGTGACCAAGGTGAAGAAGATCATGTTCTCGCCCCGGCTGTTGGCGGTGCGGATTTTTGCCGATCCAGAGTTGACCCTGGGCTTGCCCGCAGGCCCTACGGCCGCGACCGGTATGGACGCCCTGACCCATTTGGTCGAGGCGTACCTGGCGCGCGGGTTTCAACCCCTATGTGATGGAATCGCCCTAGAAGGGTTGCGGTTGTTGGCCCGGGGGTTGACCCCTTCGGTGGCATTTGCCCGACAGGTGGACGCGGGGGATCGCCCCGCCATGGCTGATGAACGCCATCTAGAGGCGCGAGGCCACATGATGAATGCGGCGTTGATGGGTGGGGTTGCGTTCCAAAAAGGGCTGGGGGTCACACATTCGATGGCCCATGCGCTGTCAACCGTTTGTGACCTGCACCATGGGCTGGCGAACGGCATCTGTGTTCCCTACGCCATGACTTTCAACAAAGAAGAAGCGGCAGGGCGCATGGGCGATCTGGCGGCTGCTGTCGGCGCGACGCCCGCGACGGCGGATGGTTTTATTGAATGGCTGGAAGGGTTGAAGGACAGCATCGGCATCCCACGGACCCTGGCGGATGTGGGCGTGACCGAAGCGCAGATTCCAGGACTTGTGAAAATTGCGGTCGCTGACGCCTGCCATCCCAACAACCCGCGTGCGGTGTCCGAAGCTGATTTTCGCATGTTGTTCGGCAAGGCCTTGGGGGCGTAGGCTTCGGTCATGAAGCGGCGGTTGCGCGTCGGGGTGTCGGCATGTCTGTCGCATCCCGATCCGGAAAGAAAATTTTTCAAGGGCAAGACGTTGGTGTACGCGGAGGAATCCATGTTCACCTGGCTGATGTCCGAAGGCGTGTTTCCGGTGTTGCTGCCACGTCCATCGGGGCAACTAACCGTGGCAGCGTTGCTGCATGATATCGATGCCTTGGTTCTGGAGGGTGGCGCTGATATGTGGCCGGGTCATTATGGGGAAGATCCCGCACACCCCGAATGGAATGGCGATGCCGAACGCGATCGGTATGAACTGGAAATGGTGCATGTGGCGGTTGCCGCCCGCAAACCCATTTTGGGGATCTGCCGCGGCCATCAGGTTTTGAACGTCGCCCTTGGCGGAACGTTGTGGCAGGACATCGCCACCCAGCACCCCGGCAAACGCGTGCACCGAAACTGGGATATTTACGACCAGCATGGCCACGAAATTCGGATCGAGCCCAGATCTTGGCTGGGTGGCTGGTACGGGTACGGTGACGGGGGCGGCGTGGCGCGGGTCAACAGCGTTCATCACCAAGGTATCAAAGATTTAGGGCGCGGGCTGTTGGTCGAAGCCCGTTCGGAACCCGATGGCGTCGTCGAGGCCTTCCGCCTAGGCGTTCGTGATCCAAAATCCGGTGGGTTGATGAACCCCGAAGATTTGTTTGTTTACGGGCTGCAATGGCATCCTGAATTTATGTTTGCATCGCC
>JAYUUT010000307.1:0-2010 GCA_043754455.1 Myxococcales bacterium | reverse complement strand
CCCAGGTCTCGATCACGTCAGCCGTGAACACGTCACCCTTGAGCAGGTAAGCGTGGTTCCGCTTGAGGTTTCCAATGGCTTCTTCCAGCGAGGAAGGGGCCTTGGGGATTTCCTTCAGTTCCTGAGGCGACAAGGCATAGATGTCCTTGTCCATAGGCTGACCCGCCGGGATCTTGTTCTGGATACCGTCAACGCCCGCCATCATCATGGCTGCAAAGGCAATATAGGGGTTCGTCGTGGGATCGGGGCAGCGGAATTCCAAGCGTTTGGCCTTGGGCGATGGGCCCGAGACGGGAATGCGGATGGACGCTGACCGGTTGCGCGACGAATAGGCCAGGTTAACCGGTGCTTCGAAACCCGGGACCAGCCGGCGGTAGCTGTTCAGGGTCGGGTTGGTAATGCCCAGCAACGACGGCGCGTGTTTGATAAGGCCACCGATGTAGTTCAGTGCCGAATCAGACAACCCTGCGTACTTGTCGCCTGCAAAGAGGTTCTTTCCCTCTTTCCAGATCGACTGGTGGCAGTGCATGCCCGACCCGTTATCGCCCCAAAGCGGCTTCGGCATGAAGGTCGCCGTCTTGCCAAACCTCTTCGCAACGTTCTTGACCACGTATTTGTACCACATGGTCTGATCGGCCATCTTGACCAGCGAATTGAACTTCATCGACAGTTCGTTCTGGCCACCCGTGGCAACTTCGTGGTGGAACACCTCGACTTCGATGCCGACCTTGGCCAGCGTCGTGGCCATTTCCTGGCGAATATCGCCGTGGGTGTCGGTTGGGGGAACGGGGAAGTACCCGCCCTTGTAACCGATCTTGTAGCCCAAGTTGGGTTTTTCTTCGCGGTTGGAATTCCAGCGCGCCTCGGCCGAATCCACCATATAGAAGCTGGTGTTCGGACCTTCGGAAAACCGGACTTCGTCGAAGATGAAGAACTCGGGTTCTGGGCCGAAATAGGCGGTGTCGCCGATACCGGTGGACTTCAAATAGTTTTCGGCCTTACGGGCGATGTAGCGAGGATCGCGCGAATAGGGCTGACGGGTGACCGCGTCCAGAATGTCGCAAATCAGCGACAAGGTCGGCCGAACGTAGAAAGGATCCATCACGGCCGTCGTCGGATCCGGCAGGAAAACCATGTCCGATTCATTGATGGCCTTCCAACCCCGGATCGAGCTGCCGTCAAAACCATAACCCTCGGAGAACGCCTCCTCGGTCAGTTTGTGCAGCGGCATCGAGGTGTGCTGCCAGATGCCCAGCAAATCCACGAATTTGAAATCAACGAACTCTGCGTGGTTGTCTTTTGCGAACTTCAGAACATCGACCGGTTTCATAATGTCTTCCTTTCCTAATGCGTCATTCTCTTCGGAGAAAAAAAACCGGCCCGGGACTAAAGGGCGTCGTCGCCTCGTTCGCCCGTACGGATGCGGATGACCTCGTCCACAGGCGTCACGAAAATCTTCCCGTCACCGATGTGCCCCGTGCGGGCCACCGACATCAACGCCTCGACCACGTCCTTGACCATTTCGTCCTTCACGACGATTTGGACGCGAACTTTGGGAACAAAGTCCACAACGTAGGCGGACCCACGGTAGACCTCTTTCTTGCCGCCGGTGCGGCCGAACCCCTTGACCTCCGAAACTGTCATGCCTTGCACGCCAATTTCGCGCAGGCGGTCCTTTACGTCGTCTAGCTTGAACGGTTTGATGATGGCTTCGACTTTTTTCATGTGTTCACCCTGCTGCGAGAGACTAGTCTGCGATTGTTTCCGGCGGATTTCGTAACCGTAAAATCGCGGTTTAATAACTGGAAAACCGCATCATTAGCAATCATGTCCTAAGGGCCCCAACAAGTTCGCACACGTCGGAAACGCGTTGTTCACAACAAAAGGCCTCAATTTCGCGCACCATGCGTTCGGAAGCCGCCGGATCGATGAAGCTTTGGGTGCCAACCTGCACCGTCGAGGCCCCGGCCAGCAGGAATTCGATGGCATCAGTGGCATTCTGAATACCTC
>JAYUUT010000306.1:0-3584 GCA_043754455.1 Myxococcales bacterium | reverse complement strand
GGGACAACAATGAGTGGCAGCGGAAGCAATGCCGACAGCAAAAACTCGCGGTGGAGGTCGCCGACATGTCTTCCCAATCTGACTTGACGTGCGATAAAGGCACACCGGGTCGCGGCCGCTAGACCCGCAAGAAGGGCCAATCGCACCAAAGTGTGTCGTGCCTGGGCGTGTTCTGGGCGCGCCACACGGTCTGGGTGAAAGACGAAGTCGAAGATCAGGTTGCGGTGGGTCACTTGCCAGGCAAATGATGCCAACGATAGAGCCGCAACAAACGTCATGGCCATTTTGCGCCAGGCGCGATCCACAACACTTTCCCACGACATCCGCTGGTTCTCTGGGGATGAGCTAAGGGGAGTCTCGGGTGCAGCCATGTCCGGGTCAGGTTTCATCGGAGAGCAAAAAGACCGTGCCATTTTGGTCAAGGACCCAGGTGCTGTAAGCACTCAGGCCCACCTGGGTCGCAATCCCCTCCTCGGGAAAGACCTCTTTTCGGTATTTGCGTAAGGTGGGCAGGGCTTGCCACTGGGCCTCTCCTCGACGACGCCACACAGATCCGCCCTTCGTCACGACAACCATGCGCCCTGCATTCACGGCGATGTTTCGAATCGGTTCGGGGATCGTCACGTGCACGCAGGTCGTCGTTGTCGTGCCGTGGAACAGCCCCCCTTCGGCATCAATAACGTAGATATCGTCTCCACCAACGGCGGCGATTGAGATTGCAACAACGGCGCCGCAGGGCGCCTCCTTGAGTTCGCTTCCTTCAACGCGGCGGGTTCTGCCGCCCACGACTGCAAACAAATGGTCGTCCTCGCTGGCCGCGATCGCAGTGACGCCCCAGGCGACCGAACCGGCCAGTGACGCCCAATGCCCGTCCGTCACGCGTGACAGTTCACCGCTGGGCGCGAGGACGTACAATGCAACCAAGGACGACGTCAGTTCTCGCGCTTCCTGGGGACCTTCCTGCCGCCAAGGACGGGCGTAATCGGTGGGATAGGCCCAAAGCCGCCTGTCCTGACCGATAGCGATCACCCCGGCTGGTCGCCCAGCTATTCGCGCCACCCGGCCATCGCCGTGGGTTTCAACCCAGTGGGCGCCTTGGGGCATGAACCGGCAGCCACAAACCACAGCGACTATGGCGGCCATGATGGCCAGTCGTGGTCGCCAGAAGAGGCGCGACGCAATCGAATGCATTTGGATGGTGAACTCCGAGAAGGGGGGGCGGATGTGACACCGAACGAATCGATCCGGCAAGCCTTACGATAAAACTTCCTGTGCTACCTGAACGAATGATCAGGCAATGTCGTTGTGTGACTTTTGCACATGGTACTTTATGGCGTCACCATGGATGAAACGGCACATTCGGATCTGCGCGGTTCATGATCTCCGTCGTCGTCCCCGTCTACAAGAACGAGGGAAATATTCCTGACCTGTTTGTCGCTCTTGAAGTGATTGCCAACGCCCTAGGTTCCCCCCTTGAGGTTGTGTTTGTGGTGGACGGCAGCCCGGATCATAGCTACCTGGAATTGACCCGTCGTCTGTCCAAGACCACAGGTTTTGCGGCGCAGCTCCTGACCCTGTCCCGGAATTTCGGATCGTTTTCCGCGATCCGCGCGGGGATGGAAGTGGCGCGTGGCTCTCGGATTGCCGTCATGGCCGCCGACCTGCAGGAGCCTCCATCGCTGATTCTTGAATTCGATAGGCTTTTGCGATCGACCGAACACGATATCGCCTTAGGGCGGCGATCCGGGCGTTCAGACCCCTTTTGGGGTCGCCTGTCAGCCGACCTGTTCTGGCGTTTTTATCGCCGTTACATCGAGCCTGCGGTTCCCCCGGGGGGCGTCGACATTTTTGCATGCACGGACAAGGTTCGCGACCGCTTGCTGCAGCTCCGCGAAGTCCACAGCTCGCTCATTGGGCAGCTTTTTTGGGTGGGGTTTCGCCGCGTGTTTGTGTCGTATGAACGCCGGGAACGGCAGGTTGGAAAATCCGCGTGGACCTTTCGGAAGAAGATTCAGTACTTGTTTGACAGCATTTTTAGTTTTTCTGACCTGCCCATTCGTCTATTGACCCGGGTGGGGCTACTAGGACTTGTGTCCAGCATCGGCCTCGCTGGCCTTGTGGTGCTTGCGAAAATGTTGGGTGATATCCCGGTTCCAGGCTATTCGGCGACGGTGCTGATCGTGACCTTCTTTGGGGCGCTCAACTGCTTGGGGCTCGGGGTGGTTGGCAACTATGTTTTTCGGACCTTCGAAAACTCGAAAGGACGACCTAATTTCATTGTGGCCACCCACGAGTTTTTCGACGTTCCGAATACAAATCTGGCGAACGAAGGACCCTAAGACCCTCAGAGCCCTCTGGGGTCACAACTGAGTCAACACAGCTTGATTCAACGCAGAATCGTGCCCTCGGCGGGCTAGAGCGAAGCCCGGACGGTGCGCCACCACGCCGAATGTGCCATTTTTCAGATCGGGCTCGACAGCGGGCCGTTCGTCTGACCGCAGGGGCAGGGTGAATAGAAGATATTCGGCGTCGAAAGCGCCTACGCGCAGTGTGTACGCGTCCTTGCGGTTCGAAACCTGTGGTACCAGATTTTCGGAGCTGGCCACGCTGGCGTGTGGAGGCAACAGAGCCTTTAAAGCGTCGAAGTTGCGCCTCTGTTCCCGATCCGCATCGTCGACCAGGAACTTGTAAGGCCCGAAGCCACCACGGACTGTGTTCTGTTGGAAAATGGCGCCGTACTGGTAGCTGGTCGGTATCATCGCGCAGGCGAAGGCCAGAAGCGCGGCCTGCCAACGCATGGGATTGGCGTCCGGCCTGGACCGCTTCCAACTTGAAAGAGTTGCGACCACCCCCACGAACAGGTAGGTGGTCCAGTGAGTCGTGTACTGAAACGAAATCTGAATCAGGGGCATGTAGCCAGTGGACAAGAGCGTGAATATAAGTCCCGGGGCAATAAAGAGGAGGCCCAGGGGCCTTCGGAAAGGGAGCAGCGCCAGCGGCACCACGATCTGCAGGACATAGATCAGTTTGTCTTGGCTTAACAGGGTGCCAAGTGTGTAGGACGGATTGCTGACGACGGTCTTCAGGACGCCGCCGAAGCCTTCGTCGCCCGTCGGCACAAGGCCCTGGTATTGATGAATGAAGGCGGTATGCCCTGCGAAACGTGGCATGATCACGAACTTGAGGGCGACGAAGGCCATTGTGCCCGTCGCTGCCAGAACCAGCCCTGCCAGCGGCCGCGTGCCGGTAAGCAGGAGGTACGCACCTAAAATTGCGAGACCCGGGATAACGTCTTCGCGAACCGCCATCGCAAGAATTGCGAACAGCAGGCCCCAGACATTTTTTCGCGCTTCGACAAAATACAGCGTCATCCAAAGAAAAAATGGCCCCAAGGGCAAGTAGTGAAAGTCGTACAGCGCGGCCCCGTGAACCGGCGGATAGATCAGATACCCGATAGCGACCACGGCGGCGGGCCAAGCGCCTAGGTGGGCGCGGGCGAACAGAAACAGGGGAATGGCGGCGGCCCCCATGAACACTGCCTGAATGACCAGCAGGGTTTCCGCCCGCTGGGCCAACGCATACAC
>JAYUUT010000305.1:0-3165 GCA_043754455.1 Myxococcales bacterium | reverse complement strand
CGTAGGTTCGACAACAACGGGTGTTTCGACCGCCACAGGGGCTGGGTCGATAGGTGGGGGGGGCGCGACGGGGATCACAGCCGAAACAACGGCGGCCGCGATGGGTGGGGTGGTCGGGGCGACCGGCCCCACCGGAGCCCCCGCTTCATTTGACCGCACATAAAACCCAATGGCCGCTGCAATTCCTGATACCAGCAGCAGCGCCGTCATGGTCCCCCGCCGTGACCGCGGTGGCACGCGAGGTGCCGTTCCCGTGCCATGAACCGGGACCGCCGCAGGCAAGGGATCACGCGACGACAGCCGGCGGGGTGTGCCGGGCGACCCGATGGGATAGGCCGCCATGACCCCGGGCGACGACGATCCCGACGCCGATGGCGGGCGCAACGTCGGGACCCCCATGCTGATGGGCATTGGCGTCACGGGGGTCAGCCAGCCGTCAACGGATTCCGACATGGCAATACGTAATTCCTGCTGGAAATCCGCAGCGGTCTGCGGGCGTTCGGCGCGGCTTTTTGCCAGGGACCGCAGAATCAACCGTTCAACCAAGGGCGGGATATTCCCACCGAGGCGTCGTTGGGAAGGGGGCTGCGGTTGCTCAGCTAGGTGTTTGCTTAGCAGTTCGACAGGAGATCCCCCCGTGAACGGCAATTCGCCGGTCACCAATTGGTAAAAAATCACGCCCACCGCGTACAGATCGGCGCGCCCATCGACATCTTCGCCGCGGGCCTGTTCGGGGCTCATGTATTCGGGGGTCCCGCACACGAGACCCTTCATGGTCAGGTTGGGGCCGTCGCGATCGGTTTGACATTTGGCGATGCCGAAATCGCAGACCTTGACGAAATCCGGGTCGCCCCGGCGCGACACGATCATGATGTTGCCGGGCTTCAGGTCGCGGTGAACGATATTGTTGGCGTGCGCTTCGTCTAGGGCGCTTAACACTTGGTCAATGACACGCCCGGCGCGTTGCAAGGGTAGGGCCCCATCGCGGGTCAGAATCTGGTTCAGATCCAGGCCTGTCAGCAATTCCATCGCGATATACAGGACTTCTTTGTCGTGTCCGAAGTCGATGATCTGAATCGAATTCGGATGGTTCAGGGACGACGCGTTCTTGGCCTCCAGTTCGAAACGTTTGATAAGCTTGTCGTCGCTCATCAGTTCGCCGCGCAGGATTTTGATCGCCACCATCTTCGACAGCGATTTCTGTTCGGCCTGGTACACGGTGCCCATGGCGCCCGCGCCGATGATCTTCACAATGCGGTAGTTGCCGCCAACGACCCGCCCGACCAAGGGGTCAGGCCCCGGGGGTCCAGAAAGGGTATGTCCATCGTGTTCGGTCGGATAAGCCATGTTCGGGCCTTGGGCCGTCGCGGATCTTACCTCAGCTTCGCATCCACCGATACGTCTGCGAATGTCGATGATCTTGCCTGCCGGTTGCGCGCCCATGTGGTTGACCCTCGCAATTGTGATTCTGGGACCTGAGTTTGAACCTGGTGGGTGCCCGGCCACCGACTGACGTCCGGATGGACCCGGTTAACGGCGCCCCTGATCCGTTCCCGGACCCCATGTCCCACGGCGGCGGCGTGATCGGCCGCGCGATTGGCGATAAATTGTGTATTCGCGCCTACAGTTGCGTTTCTACGGGGGCACGAGGGGCTGGCGATCATGGGTGGTCTGCCCATCGAAACGTACGATATTTTTGAACTTCCCTAAGCAGACGACAGCGACGGAAGAATCTTGCTGTGCCTCCGACCGGGGACCACTCCGGGGCCGTTGTGGGTTCACACAACACATCTGAATTGTTGTCGACGTGGCGCCGCCATCGGACGGCAGGTCCGACCAGGCCGGGTCGGATGACAAATCGCCCGCCGGGCTGCAGCCTGCGGGCGAAGCTGGCTATAACGAAAAGTCATGCCGTCGCTTGCTTCTCCGACTGATTCGTCGACGGGTCAAAAACGTCGTCGGGCAGTTTCAGTGGTTCTGGGCGTGTTTTGCCCCGGGGCCGGACACTGGGTCGTTGGGCAGTGGCGTCGCGGCGGGGCCTTCTTCGCCATCCACGTCGGAGCCACCTTGATAGGGGTTTGGGCAGGAATCTTGGGTCACCCCAGGATGATGATGCTTCTCTTTGGAGTGCTTCTTCTAAACCACTTTGCCGCATCCCCCATCGCCGCGTGGAGAACCCCTCGCGCGGACGTCTTGCCAAAATGGCGGTACGTCCTGCCGGTTGCCATGGCGTGGCTTGTTTTGGCGGGCCGCCTCGGCACCTGGCTCCGCACTGGCGTCTTGGAATCGTTCAGCCTTCCCGCAAATTCGATGTATCCGACGCTACACATAGGCGACGTGATGATGACAAGGAAACTTGCGATTACTTTTTCACGCGGCGACCTGACGGTCTTTAGGTACCCCGGCGCTCCGGATACCTCTCACGTTAAACGGATCGTCGCGACAGGGGGCGACACTGTGGAACTAAAAAATGGGCGGCTGATCGTGAATCAAACACCGCTTGTCTCTGAAAGGACCGATCGGCCCTGCCGCCCAATCCCCGAAACTGGCACGTGCAGCATCTGGACCGAGCAACTCAACGATCGGCGCTACTTCATCGCAAGGAACGACTCCTCATTGCCAACTTTTGGACCGATCAAGATTGCTCCGGGCCACTATTTCGTGCTTGGGGACAACCGAGACAACAGCAACGATTCAAGGTTTTGGGGGACCCTCAGCGCCGCCGCCTTGCTAGCCAAGCCTCTTTTTGTCTATTTTTCCCACACGGATTCGGGTGTCAAATGGGATCGAATTCCAATGACGCTCGAATGAATCGTCGATTCTCAGCGCCTGGGTAGGTAGGCGTCACAGCGGTGGCGCCCAATCGTGTTTGTCGGCCCCCGAGTCGGTTTCGTTGCGTTCTTGCGAATCGATCCCGCACGGCGCACCTTTGGGAAACTACGCAACAGTTCGCTGACGTTCGTTCGCCTGACAGATAATACGACAAATCAACACCCCCATCGTGCTGCCGAACGACTCCAGCGCGGTCCGCGAAGCCGTTCGGCGAACTCTCGGCTCCTTGGGGATTTTAGGGGACCTCGGTCCAGCCGGTGGGGTTGTAGCGCAGCGGGACCACCGAGGAGCCGCCGGTGCTGCCGAGGCTGGGGGCGACGTTGAGGTTTAGGG
>JAYUUT010000304.1:0-30690 GCA_043754455.1 Myxococcales bacterium | reverse complement strand
CTGCCAACGCCCAGCACGCTCTGAAGATGGATCTCCCCCCCCAAAAGCCCGGCGATTTCACGGCTGATCGACAGCCCAAGCCCCGTCCCGCCGTACTTGCGACTGGTACCCCCATCGGCTTGCTGGAACGCCTCAAACACAATTTTTTGTTTGTCCTTCGGAATGCCGATTCCTGTGTCAATCACCGAAATGCCTATGACCGCAGACGCTGCGTTCAGAATTTCGTTATCCACGCTCCATTCTGGCTGCCGAACATGATAAAGATGCAGCTTTACGCTGCCTCTTTCGGTGAATTTCACAGCGTTCGACAACAGATTGCGAACGATTTGTCGTAGCCGCATATCGTCGGTTCTGATCTCGGACGGCAGATCGGGATCTAAAGTGATCTCGAGATCGACGCGCTTCTCTTCTGCAATGTGCCGGAACGATCGCTCAACGTAGTCCTTCAAGTCCGCAAGGGAGACCGCCTCGACATCAACCGCCATGGTCCCGGATTCGATCTTTGCCAAGTCCAAAATTTCGTTAATGAGAGACAGAAGATCGATTCCGGATTGATTGATCGTTCGAGCAAATTCGGTTTGACGTTTGGTCAGGTTGCCTTCGCGGTTGTCGTAAAGCTGACGGGAAAGTATGAGAAGACTGTTTAACGGCGTCCTGAGCTCGTGTGACATGTTGGCAAGAAACTGGGACTTGTAACGAGACGTAACAGTGAGCTGCTCCGCCTTTTCCTCAAGTTCCTGCTTGGCCAGCTCAACTTCGCGATTCTTTCGTTCAACTTCGCTCTTTTGGGACGTAAGCTGCCGGGCCTTTTCCTCCAGTTCTTCGTTCGTCTGCTGCAGCTCTTCTTGCTGGGTCTGCAGCTCCTCGCCCATGCTTTGCGATTTTCGCAACAGATCGTCGGTGCGCATGGTGGCCTCAATCGTGGCCACGACGATGCCTAAGCTTTCAACCAGTTGTTCCAAAAAGGCCAACTGAGTGTCGGTGAATCGCCTAAACGACGCCAGTTCAAGAACACCCTTGATTTCGCCTTCAAACAGAATGGGAACAACCACGATATTGAGCGGCGTGGCCTCACCGAGGGATGAATTGATTCGAACGTAATCGGGCGGCACGTCAGTCACTAAAATTCGTTTACGTTCACGTGCCGACTGTCCAACCAGCCCTTCGCCCAGAGCAAAGCTGTTGGCCACCGACTTCCGATCTTTGTAGGCATAAGAAGCAAACAGTTTGAGACGCACCTTATTGTCGTGTGCGTCCGCCATATAGAACGATCCGTGCTGTGCGTTTACGACCGCTGCGAGTTCGGAAAGCACTTGGTCCGCGACAGTCAGAAGGTCGCGTTGCCCCTGCAGCATACGCGTGAACCGACCGAGGTTTGTTTTCAGCCAGTCCTGCTCTTGGTTAACCCGCGTGGTCTCAGCCAAGGTCAGAATCATCTGATTCATGTTGTCCTTGAGGATGGCCACCTCGCCCCGCGCATCCACCGTAATAGATTGCGTGAGATCGCCTTTGGTCACGGCCGTCGCGACGTCCCCAATTGACCGAACTTGGCGTGTTAGGTTGCCGGCCAGTTCGTTAACGTTATTGGTGAGATCGCGCCACACGCCCGCCGCACCGGGGACGTCGGCTTGACCCCCAAGCCGACCCTCAACACCGACATCGCGGGCAACGCCCGTGACCTGATCGGCGAACGTGGACAACGTTACGATCATGCTATTGATCGTGTCCACCAACGTCGCTATCT
This sequence comes from Myxococcales bacterium, assembly GCA_043754455.1. GTDB lineage: Bacteria > Myxococcota_A > Polyangia > Fen-1088 > Fen-1088 > JAYUUT01. The sequence continues at coordinate 28,946 of JAYUUT010000304.1, read as the reverse complement.
CTCCTTTCGTATCCAAGGTAAGCTTTTGGTCCAGATCGCCATTGGCAACGGCTGTTACGACGCGTGCGATGCCTCGGACCTGTTCGGTGAGATTGCGAGCCATTAGGTTGACGTTGTCGGTGAGACCGCGCCACACGCCCGAAACGCCGCGAACTTCCGCTTGGCCACCCAGGACCCCTTCGGTTCCAACCTCCCTGGCCACGCGCGTAACCTCTGCAGCAAACGCATTAAGCTGATCAACCATGGTGTTGACAGTGTTCTTCAGCTGAAGAATCTCGCCTTTCACTTCCACCGTGATCTTGCGTGTGAGATCCCCCGTGGCGACCGCTGTGGTGACATAGGCTATGTCGCGCACCTGGCCAGTCAGGTTGTTCGCCATAAGGTTGACGTTGTCTGTGAGTTCCTTCCACACACCCGAGACGCCGCGAACCTCCGCCTGTCCCCCTAGCTTTCCTTCAACACCCACGTCCCGGGCCACGCGGGTAACCTGATCTGCAAACGCGCTCAGCTGGTCAACCATCGTGTTAATTACGTTCTTGAGATCCAAGAGTTCACCGCGGACTTCAACGGTGATCTTGCGACTCAGATCGCCTTGTGCGATGGCCGTTGCCACTTGGGAAATGTCCCGCACCTGGCCAGTTAGATTGCTAGCCATCCGATTCACGCTATCGGTTAGTTCGTTCCAAACGCCCCGGACGCCTTCGATTGAGGCCTGACCACCTAGCTTGCCCTCGGTGCCGACCTCGCGCGACACGCGCGTTACCTCGGCCGCGAAGGCATTGAGCTGATCGACCATTGTGTTTACCGTGGTCTTGAGTTCCAGCACCTCACCCTTTACGTCCACGACGATCTTCTTCTGCAAATCTCCTTGGGCGATAGCAGTCGCCACCTGCGCGATGCTACGAACTTGCTCAGTAAGATTATTCGCCATTGAATTTACAGCGTCCGTAAGGTGTCGCCACGTTCCTAGAACGCCGCGAACGTCCGCCTGTCCACCTAATTTTCCTTCGCTACCCACTTCAGTAGCAAGCCGCGTGACTTGATCGGCGAATGCGCTCAGCTGGTCCACCATCGTGTTGACCGTACTTTTTAGTTCGAGAAATTCGCCTTTGGCGTCGACGATGATTTTCCGAGTCAGATCGCCTCGCGCGACCGCGGTCGTAACAGTAGCAATGTCACGCACTTGGTTGGTGAGGTTGCTGCCCATAAAATTGACATTGTCGGTGAGCTCCTTCCAAACCCCACGTACACCCGGCACTTCGGCCTGCCCGCCAAGTTTTCCTTCGGTTCCCACTTCGCGGGCGACACGCGTCACTTCTGCCGAAAAGGCATTCAACTGGTCCACCATCGCGTTGAGAATGTTTTTTAGTTCTAGGACCTCGCCGCGGGCGTTGACCTCAATTTTTCGCGACAGATCGCCCGCGGCCACGGCCCGCGCGACCTCGGCGATGCTGCGGACCTGGCCGGTCAAATTGCTTGCCATGGAATTTACATTTTGGGTTAGTTCCAGCCAAACCCCGGAAACGTCGCGAACAACGGCCTGACCGCCCAAGACGCCTTCTGTGCCCACTTCGCGGGCCATGCGCGTGACTTCCGAGGCAAAGGCTCCTAGTTGATCCACCATCGCGTTGATGGTGTTCTTCAGTTGCAATAGCTCTCCCTTAACCTCAACTGTAATCTTCTTCGACAAATCCCCAGTTGCGACGGCAGTGGTGACCGTAGCGATGTCACGCACTTGGTCGGTCAAATTTCGCCCCATGATGTTAACGTTGTCGGTGAGTTCTTTCCAAACTCCCGAGACGTCTTTCACGTCCGCCTGAACACCCAAGGTCCCTTCGGTACCCACCAGCCGAGCTACACGGGTAACCTCCGCCGCAAAACGATTAAGTTTGTCAACCGTGGCGTTGATCGTATTTTTCAGAGTGAGAATTTCCCCCCGAACGTCTACGGTAATCTTGTGTCCCAAGTCTCCCTGCGCGATGGCGGTGATGACTTCGGCAATGTTTCGGACCTGGCTGGTAAGATTGCCGGCCATTGAGTTCACATTCTCGGTTAGTTCTCGCCAAACTCCCGAAATGCCTGCCACCTTCGCTTGCCCCCCGAGAACGCCCTCGGTACCAACTTCTCTGGCGACCCGCGTGACCTCCGCAGCAAAGGCACCGAGCTGGTCGACCATCGTGTTCACGGTGCTTTTCAATTCAAGAACTTCACCCTTCACGTCGACGGTGATCTTCCTCGAAAGATCTCCCGCCGCAATGGCGGTGGCGACTTCGGCAATATTGCGCACCTGATTCGTGAGATTGTTTGCCATCGAATTAACGTTTTGGGTCAGTTCCCGCCAGACACCTGAGACCCCACGCACCTGCGCCTGTCCTCCCAATTTTCCCTCGGTACCGACTTCGCGTGCTACGCGGCTGACTTCCAATGAGAAAGATCCAAGCTGGTCAACCATCGTGTTGATGGTGTTCTTGAGCTCCAGGATTTCGCCTCTTGCCTCAATGTTGACGGTCTTTGAAAGATCGCCCTGGGCAACCGCCGTTGTTACACGCGCGATTTCTCGGACCTGATCGGTCAGGTTGCTCGCCATCAAGTTAACACTGTCCGTAAGTTCTTTCCACACGCCGGAAACGTTTCGAATCCGCGCTTGAGCGCCTAGTTTTCCTTCTGTGCCGACGTCTTGCGCGACCCGTGTCACTTCGGACGCGAACGCTGCAAGCTGGGTCACCATTCCATTTACAAGCCGCGCATGCCGAAGAAAGTCCCCACGCAAGGGTGCGTCCTTGCCCTCCACGTCGATGGTCTGTCCCAGATCTCCTTTGGCGACGGCCGTCAAGATTCGGGCGACGTCAGCCGTATGGCCCGTGACGTCGTCCAAAAGGTCATTGACGCCTCCCACATAATCTCCCCAGCCCCCTCGCGCTGTCCCTCGCGTTAGCCGACGGTGCGTGCGACCTTCTCGACCCATGCTTTGTCCCAGATTGATGACGTCCGTCCGTAGGGCACCGGCAAACTGGGCCAAATCGTTGAAAGCCTCACAGATTTGTCCGTCCATTCCGATGAGGTCATCCGGAAGACGCACGTCGAACTCACCCCTGCGCAGCCCACGCAGAACACTGAGGAGCTGACGTTCATTTAGTCCAACTGCGCTTCTGGCATCGCGAACCTTTTTGGGGACGGGACGCTTCGGCTTAGAGTTTTCGGTCGCTTCTATTGCCATTTACGCTTCCTCAAAGTTCAAAACATTCAAGATGGCTTCCAAAGAAGCCGGTTTTACCAAATGGGCGTCGAATCCAGCCGCGAGGGTCCGGCGGCGATCCGACTCCTGACCAAAACCTGTCATCGCCACAAGCCGCACTTCGCGCTTCAGGCCGGCCTGGCGGAGATGTCGCGCAACATCTAGTCCCCCGAGCTTCGGCAGACCCAAATCGACGAGCGCGAGGTCGGGTTGTGTCGTCAAAATGGCCTCAACCCCGGCGAGGCCATCCTCGGCAACTTCAACATGATGGCCCAAATCTTCAAGCAGGTCTTTAAGGCTGTCCCGCACGTCTTGGTTGTCTTCGACGATCACGATCCGTAATGGAACACACCGCACTTGAACTTTGTTGCTTGGAGAATCTTGGTCGCTGGGGGCTAAAACTGGCAGTTCCGACGTGGGCAACGTGACTGTGAAGGTGCTACCCAGTCCCGGGCCATCACTGAAAGCGGCTACTTGTCCCCCATGAAGGCCAACCAGGGTCTTGACCAGACTGAGCCCCAACCCAAGCCCCGCTGATCGGGGATCGTGGGCCTGGACAAACATATCAAAAACCTGCGGAAGAAGTTCTGAAGTTATGCCATTGCCGTTGTCCATGACCTGAATTTCGACAGTCCCGAGATTCGCTACACATCTCAGACGTAGCTGCCCGCCCGGCGGCGTGTACCGAGCCGCGTTGTTCAGCAAATTCGACAGCACTTGGGTTAGGCGGACGTTGTCGACAAAAAGGTAGACAGGCTCTGGTGGAAATTCCAAGGCCAAACTGTGCTTGGCCTCGTCAATGAGAGGCCGACTGGTCAGCACCGCGTGCTCGACCATTTCCTGGAGAGTCACGGTAGACTTGCGCAGTTCAATCTTTCCCGAGTTGATGCGGGAAATGTCTAACAAATCATCCACCAAACGCGTTAGATGCGACGTCTGCCGTTCGATGCGGGCACAGACACGACGAATTTGGGGGTCGATCGTAGGCCCCGAGGCTAATCGCTCACGAAGTAGGGCCAAGCCGGAAACGATGGGAGTCAGGGGATTCCGGAGCTCATGACCGAGCATCGCGAGGAACTCGTCCTTCCGCCGATCTGAAGCCGCGAGCTCTTCGACCCGTCGCTTCAACGCCTCGTCAGCCCAGCGGCGTCGCTCATCTTCAAGCTTTACCGCGTGTTCGCGAATCGCATGGGCGCGAATCAACTCGGCCTGCTGGGCAACCTCGACTGTCCGTCGATGCAGTTCGATGAACACTGCCACCTTCGACCGCAAAATGTCGGCGACTACAGGTTTGAAGAGGAAGTCGACAGCCCCCTTTTTGTAGGCAGCGGTCACTTCCCCATCGTCCCGCGCTGCCGCGGTGATGAAAATGACAGGTGTAAACCGCGACCGCTTGCGTTCTCGAATTAGGTCAGCGGTTTCGAGCCCACCCATTCCAGGCATATTTACGTCCAACAAAATGACGGCGAAATCGCGCGTCAGCATCAGCCGCAAGGCTTCCTGCCCCGATCGCGCACTAACAATCATTTGCCCCAGCCCTTCAAGGGCGGCCTCCATAGCCATCAGGTTGGCGGGATTATCGTCAACGATGAGGACGTCCGCGGAAGGCGCGGGGCCACCGCCCGTGCGAACGGACCTTTCGTCCCGCGCCGCCGAGTGTGTGCTTTCGTTCCCTTCCGGTAACAGGTCCGAAGCCATCGCGGGAACTTAAGCAAGGAAGAGGCCGAAAATTTAAACGCGATTTCCGCTCAATTGTTTTTCCCGGCGCTCAGCCTAGTTGGGTAACCCCGGTAACGCCCGGCGTTGTTGGTTACTGTAGGGTAACGCCCTCGCCGGCTCGTTCACACGGCCCCTGCGCGCGCCGCGAGGGTGCATGGGTGACGCCCGTGGATCGTAACCCCGACGGCGAATCGCTTCTTCATTTACGCCCCTCATCGCATGGGTTTCATTCCTTTCAAGTCTTGCGCCACCCACGACGGATCGAATGGCATAGTTTTTGAATAGATTGAGCCAGTGAAAACCGGAATGTCACGTTCTTGCCGTTTGGTAGCCACCGCCCCGAGCCCGCTCTGCGTGTGATGGCGGTGACTCATGCTTGACATTCTCCTGGTTGACGACGAATGCGAGCTTCGGGAAATCCTCGCTGCGGAACTGCGGGAAGTTGGTCACGATGTGGAAACAGCGAGCGACGGCATCGAGGGATTGGATTTCGTTGCCCGCAAAGTATTCGACGTTGTGATTTGCGACGTTCGTTTGCCCAAAGCGGACGGATTTTCGGTGATGCGCACGTTGCGTCGAGACAACCCGGCAACAGATGTGATCCTTATGACCGCGTACGCGGACGTCTCGCAGGCCATTTCCGCGCTCAAAGAAGGCGTCTACGACTATTTGACGAAGCCCTTTGACGTTGAAGAGCTGCTGCTGCAGATCCGTCGCATCGGGGAGCGCCGCAGCCTCCAGAACGAACTGGCCAAGGCGCGGGCAGAAATTTCTGGCCGTACAACAATTGTCGGAGAGGCCCCCGCCATAAGGAGGGTGATAGAGACGATCAACATGGTCTCGCAAAGCGATGCACCAACCCTTGTGGTTGGCGAGAGCGGCACGGGAAAAGAATTGGTTGCGCAGATGATTCACGAGCGCAGCGGGCGCAAGGACAAACCTTTTATCATCGTGAACTGTGGGGCTTTAGCGGAGAACCTGATCGAAGCCGAGCTTTTCGGCCACGAAAAGGGGGCCTTTACGGGCGCAATAAGGAAGCGCGACGGCCGGTTTAAGGCCGCTGACGGGGGCACCCTGTTTCTGGACGAGGTCGCCGAACTCCCGCTGGCTGCCCAAGCCAAGCTGCTGCGGGTGCTTCAGGAGGGAACGTTCGAGCCCGTGGGCACCAACACGGCCCTAAAGGTGGACGTGAGAATCATTTCCGCAACGCATCGCAACCTGCGGGAGAGGATTAAGTCAGGATCGTTTCGAGAGGACCTCTTCTACCGGATCAACGTCATAGAAATCGCAGTGCCGCCTCTGCGCGAACGCCCGGGCGACCTGCCGCTCTTGCTTAGCTATTTCCTCCGGCGCCTTACCCCGGCGGGCAAGTCTGTCCCCGGCATTAGCCCCGCCGCGTGGGCGGCCCTCGCCCAGCATGACTTCCCAGGAAACGTCCGCGAATTTTCCCACGCAGTCGAACACGCTATTGTTCTGAGTGGAGGAAAGGAAATTGAAATTCACCACCTCCCATCGATCATCGCGCAGGCCTCTAGAGGCACCCCCCATCTTGTTGCATCGCCTATTGAAGAGAATGAACCAGCAATTCAACCTCTCTTCGTGGCATTGCGGGACTTTGAAACTCGCTACTTGCAGCGGGCCCTAAAAGCGACTGGCGGCAAAAGACTCCTAGCCGCTCAGATGCTGGGGATTTCTCGCAAGACTCTCTGGGAAAAACTTAGAGACGCCACACTAGCCTCAGCCGAGGGAAATTTGGCGGTCCCTACTGAGCCTCTCGGTGTTCTTTAATGAGCTTGCCCTGGTACGCTTCTTGAAGCAGGAAAGCACTATCATGAAGCTCCTAGAACAGTCGGGAAGCGGGTGCGTAAGTGTTCCGCTTTGGTTTTCTTGTGACCAGGCACACAAAGTGGCGGTTGCTCGCGACGCTGCATGGGTATTGTTGCACGACGGCGGCAACGTTCACGTCATCGCTAAAAATAGGATTGAAAGCCTTTTGGAGGCTTATCGCCATCGTTGCGTGCTTATTGCGGCATAGAAGTCGGAGAGGAGCAACGCAAAAGATCGAGCGCCCAATTTGAGCGCTCGACCTCGGACGGACCAACTAACAGAACGTTTAGGCTCTTCCCCTGCCCGTAACCATACGATACCCAAAGAGCAGTATGACGGCACCGAGGATGGACGCAATCAATCCGGGCCCGGTATCACCGACCCTATACATCCCCATCGTTCGACCGAGAAATCCCGCCAGCATGGCGCCCGCAATTCCCAGAACAATTGTGATGATGAAGCCCCCCGGGTCCTTACCCGGCATAAGTGCTTTCGCGATAGCGCCAACCACAAGACCGATAATAATAGACCATAACAAGTGCATGTGAAGTGTCCTTTCTAAAATGTTGACTGTTTAACTATTCTTTAGTCTTCTACAGAGACGGAGCAGCGCCCGTTTCCCCAGGAACCGAATTCCGGGGATTGCCCATCTCCAGCTTTGCTTGATCTGCTTTCATTGTTTCACCTAGGGATTCAAGGTCTTCTGAATCGAGGGCTTTTTTTGCCTTAGGAAACAAATCCTCCTCCTCTTCTTCAACATGGTGGGCCACTAATTCCTTGAGAACCTTAATCTTCGCGTCGAAGGTTCTGTCCGAGGCTTTCGTGGCGAGCAGGTCAGTTATCACCCGCTTGATGCCCAAATGCTCCTCAAGAGATTCAAGCAGAATATCTTCCGTCTTCTTTTCTTTCACCGCTGGATAGAAGTGATGCTCTTCGATAGCCGCGTCAACTGCCAAGGCGTCGGCAATATGGTTAAATAGCGACTGTTTCTTTTCGACGGATTTCGATGATTCGATTTGAGAGAACAGTTTTTCCATTTCCCGGTGCTGTTTCAATAGAAGTTCGATTGCGTTTGTTGTGCTTTTCACACGGACTTACCTCAGCAAGAGATGGGCCACCGTTGGCCTACGTTAGAATTCAGTTCAGCGGAGTGTTTTCGGCGCGCCTCGTAACCATTTCGATACTGTGCTCGTAAGTTTGGACGCTGCCGTCTGTGCCACGTAACATTTCCAGCCACAGGGGTTATGTAGCGACGCGGGGGGCCGCAAGGGCGTTCTTGTCGGGCAGAATGGTCTTTCCGAATTTGTTCGCATACACACGGGTAAACTCTGCGCCGAGCAAGACAATCTGGGAGGAATAGTAGACCCACACCAATAAGATGGCTAAGGATCCCGCGGCGCCGAAGGCGGAGGCGGGGCTTGCCCGGCCCAGGTAGAGGCTTATAAGGTACTTGCCTAAGTTGAACAGGACCGACGTGGCGAAGCCCCCGATCCAGACGTCGCGCCATGCGACTTTGACGTCGGGCAAGACCTTGAAGATCAGCGCAAAAAAGAGCGTCACACCTGCCAGGGAAAGGCCGTAATTAAGTACGTACCCCAGAAACACCCAGCCGGGGATCAATCCCCCCATCCAATGGGAAACGACCTCGAGGCTGGTACTGGCCACCAAAGACACCAAGAGTAAGAATCCAATGCTCATTATTAGAGCAAACGACAGAAGGCGCTGGCGCACGAAACTGCCAACGCCAAGCCCGGGTTGTGGCTTAACCTTCCAAACAGTATTGAGCGCCCCTTGCAACTCGATCATTACGCCCGTGGCCCCAAATATGAGTGTGACGAGGCCCACGACTGAGGAAAGGACGCCAGACTTCTTCTCGCTTGCCTTGACGACGACGCTTTGGATAAGGCCAGCTGCGTCCTTACCAAATAGCGATGCCAATTGCTGTCCGACTTCGCTGCGCGCCGCGTCCTGTCCCCAAACCAGCCCGGCGACGCCGATCACCACCAAGATGATGGGGGCAATTGAGAACACGGTGTAATACGACAACGCCGCCCCCAGCCGTGCTGCTTGATCACTCTGGAATTCCTTAAAGCTCTGTCGCGCCAGGTCGGAAGCATTTTGAAAGAAGCGTTTCATTTATATGCCGGCCCTTCAATTCTCGTGCCGTTGGTGTAGGAGATCCTGAAGAAGAGGCAGGTGATGGCCCTGCCGACGGCGAAAGGGCCGGTCAACACCAGCCCGCGACGTCACCCGCGCATTTGCCCACGCCGATACCAGGACGTTACCCGGGGGATACCCTGAAACAGGGATCTGTGCCGCAAACGTTCCATTTTCGAAACATATTCGCTGGCTTCTGCACAGCCACGCCCCGGGGCGGAATGGCATGGGATCTGCACTGAAGGCCGGTCAACTAAGCCCCGGGAGCCACGCCTAGTTTGGCATATTCCTTGAAAGAGAGTTTGGGATGATTTCTACAACTCCACGAAAGAAAGAATCTCTGCCCGCGCTAGTGGGCGATGTCATAACCGGGGCGAGTGACTTGTTTGTCCAGCACCTTAAAGCCGCACGCGAAGAAATCAAAAACGACGTTGGGGCATTGCTAAGTGCCGGTGGGGCGATGGCCGCCATGTTGGTACCAGTACTCTTGGGTTACCTTTTGGCCTTGGTGGCACTCGCGATCGCCATCGGCGGACGGTTAGGGCTTACGCTCGGATTTCTAATTGTGGGGCTGGCGAATATGGCATTGGGCTCTGCGGGCATGTACCTGGCATGGCGACGGGGAAAGCAAATTAAGGTAGGGGATGAAACAGCGGCCGAGGTTCGTCGGAGTGTAACGGTATTGAGCGGCCGTAACCAAATCGAGTCATGACCATGTCCCAGGAACTCCTTTCGAACGGAACACGCGCAATGTTAGTGGCTCCAGCGTCAAAGGACGCGGCGATTGAAGCGGCGCGCGAATCTTTACTGGAATCTTTGGAAAGGCTTTCTGAGGAAGTTTCACGAATCTCTGACTGGCGGGAACATGTCCGGAGGCACCCATTTGCTCTACTTGGCACAGCTCTCGCTTTAGGGGCTCTCACAGGGATCATTGTTTTGCCCCGTCGGCAACGAAGCGGCCGTAGATTCTGGTGAGTTTGTTACCGATGCATTTTCTGGAAACACGGAGGAGGAGACGACAATGAAAACTGCTGAACAAGATTCGAAGTCAGAGAACAAATGGATTGATGTTCTTCAAGCGCCGATTAAGGCAACAGAAGCGCGAGTCATGGATGGCGCGGAATATTTGGGCGGGATTATTACTCGAAAGCCCGGATTGTCGCTACTGGGCGCATTCGTCATGGGCATCTTCGTAGCGCGAATTGTTAAGTCAATCGATTAAGTATCGTCATGCGACAAAACAATAGATCTCGGCCCATGAGCAAAGAATCAAAGGAACTTGCTGTGAAAAACGTCCCGCTCGACTTCCTAAAGAATTTTCAACAAACCGTGGAGAAAAAGCCAGTGCTATGTGCCTCTATCGCGGCAGCAGCAGGCTTCATTCTAGCGGGCGGCCTTTTTACACCCGTGGTGAGCCGCCTTCTTCGGAGGGGCGTGGGCATGGGGTTGCAGATGTCTTTAGGTCCGCTGCTCTCGGCTGGCCTTGCAAAATCTCTGAGTAGTACGAACGAAGAAAACCTTGCAGAAACAACTTGAGAAGGAGAAGAACATGAACTTGAAAGACATCAAAGACCTCGATAAGTCGCAGATTCTGGGCATGTTGGGGTTAGAAGAGCGGACCACAACGTCGTCAATGTTACTTCGCTCACTGGGCCTTATCGGTCTCGGAGCGCTTGTAGGCGCAGGCGTGGGACTTCTATACGCGCCACGCAGCGGGCGCGAACTTCGGGAGGATCTCGGACGGCGGATAAAGGACGGCTCCCAAAGAGCTATGGAGGGGGTCTCATCGCTGAGCGAGGGGGTGATTGCGAACAGCTAAGAAAATATACATAAACGGGAAAAGGTACACAAATCCCGGCTCTGGCGTTGTCAGAGCCGGGATTTGCTATTTCAGAGGGCCAATGTCCGCGATGGCACAACGAATCAGCAGGAACTCAATGCGAAACAATTTGACGTCAAATGTCGTGACAGCACTTGTGGAAGTTGGGCATTACTTGGAATCGCAGAAATATTCCTTCGTCGCGATCACGCCCGAAACGCATCGTCGCGTCGATGCCCGCAATCAACGTCCCGCCGAGTCATTGCGGGACATTTTTGGATGGAGCCGCGTATTTCTCCCGCGGCTCGTTCCAACGGGGATAGTTCAGTGCTTGTTAGCCGCCGGCGCTTTGGAGGAAAACGAAAATGGCTTTCGCAGCAAGGTCCGCTTTGCGTCGCTAAGGGACAAATTGTTTGTTCATAGTTCGTTTCCTACTAACGAGGCGAATTCAGTGTTTTTTGGGCCCGATACCTATCGTTTTCTGACCGCATTGAAACGTTCATCTTTAACCCCGGGGACCTTGGTCGACGTTGGTTGCGGCACGGGCGTGGGCGGCATTCTGTCTTCAAATTCCAGCCGACGGGTCGTATTGGCGGACATAAACGATCAGGCCCTGGCGTTCGCCCACGTGAACGCGGCTTTGGCCGGACGGACGGATGTAGAGATCGTTAAGAGCGACGTTTTGGCGGCCGTTGATGGAGCGATAGACAATGTGATTTGCAATCCACCGTACCTTATCGATCCTGCAAAGAGAACCTACCGAGACGGTGGGGGCGCTTTCGGTGAAGGCCTTGCCCTCCGTGTCGTCTCCGAGTCTCTGGATCGTCTGAGTCGCGGCGGAACTCTCGTTCTTTACACTGGCACGGCAATCGTTGAGGGAGGCGATACCTTTTGGAAGTCCATTTCCCCGTTGCTTTCTAAAGTGCGGGGCGAGATCCGGTATGAAGAAATTGACCCCGATGTCTTCGGCGAAGAACTCGACCAACCTGGCTACGCTAAGGTAGAGCGCATCGCCGCTGTTCTACTCACGGTGCGCCTATAGACTAATTTTTATGGCAACCAACCCAACGTCTGAAGCGTTTTTTGGTCAACGTTGATTAGTTTGTCCCCGATGTCGTTCCGATAGCGAATATTGGGAATTGCCACCATTTTTGCAACCGCGTATGCAGCGCGCTGCGCTTCGGCCACACTCGCACCCTTACCCGTGGTCACCATCGTGTAACCGAACTCTCCCGCGGTTACCAATTGACCATCCTTCATGCCCACCTCACCAAAATGCATCGCTTCACGTTGTACATCGCTCAACTCGGGTGCGAAGCAGATGGGCATTCCCTTGGACAGCCGCGCATACCCGTCGGCATATGGAAAAGGTGGCACAGTCAGTACGATCCCGACCGCAAACCCCTCATGGGTGGGTAACCAGGCCGATGACTTTTCCGTAAGGCGGAGCAGTGTTAGGTCCCAGGGCTCGGCTTGCAGGACGCTAAGGATTGCGAACCCGGGATATCCAAATCGGCAAGTGAATTCCAAGGGCCAGATTCCCTGAGCGTTCACGATCAGATTTAGGTTGACGTAACCCACATGCCCGGCCTGCCGAAAAATTTCTTCCGTTCTGGCGAGGGTGGCTTCGAATAGCGCGCTTGCATTTTCATAGGACACGACGGTTCCCATTTCGCCGGTCAGTTCGCCCAGATCGCCAGGAAAGAAGCGTTTGTGTTCCCAGTCTAAATTCGCTGGGCGCAGAAACTCATGCCCGTTAAACCACGCCCCCACGCCGACTTCGACCCCCTGCAGATGTTCCATTAAAACTAGCACGGGCTCCTCAGGGAATGCCCACTGTCGTTGTTGTTGCTGTAGAATTGCTACCATGTCCGACCCATTTTCTAGCATTCCCACATAGGTCCGGGTCGATGCGTAGCCACCACCACTGAACTTCAAGACGTAACGCTTTGGGGTACGCGCCACGTGCGCTATCGCTTCCGAGAAGCCTCGGATTTCATACATGGCCGCCGTGCCCACGCCCAGATCGCGCAAGACCCGCTGGCCATGCGCCCTATCCTTCTCGAGCCGGTCGCCCATTGAGCTACCCCCGACCACGGTATATCCTTGTAGCCGCAACAGAGATTGCAGCTCGCCGTGACCGATTCCCTCGAACAAAATCATGCCCTGGTTATTCAGTTTTCCGACCCACGCCAGATCTTCCTCCAGAGTGGTTTCCGTTCGACTAACGAATCCCACCAGAATGTCAGCGGCCGCAGTGTCCGACACCCGCACGCGAACCTCGTGTCCACGAGCCAACAGTCTAAGATACAGGTCGCCTAAATCTAAACTTTCGCCGATGCCCAAAAACTTCATCCGCGCAGGCTGAGCAAGAATCATGCCCAAGTTGTTATCTTGTCGTGCTCGCGTTTGGCGCTCAATTTGCTTTGACGATCGGCATGGACGCGACGATCTCGGTCACGGTGGCACCAGCAACCTGCGTATGTACGCGGCCGCGTTCTACGACGCCAACGGCTACTCCTTCTTACGAAGGAAAGGAAGGACGCAACAGAAAACTACATGCTGATTTGTTTCGCCTGAACCATCTGAGGTTGAGACCACGCTACGGCGACGACGAAGACTTAGAATTCCACGACGAGTACGACCTGAGGCTCCGAGAGAGCCGCTTTGTAGAAGAAGAACGGGGCGGCGTTATAGATTGGGTCCAGACGATGCCAACGGCGCCCGAGCATTTTCTGTCGTGGTTTGAACAGCTTAGGCAGGACGGGCCCGGACAACGGGACGCTCTGTTTCCCTGGCTTGCACACGAAGCAAGTCTGGAACAGATGCGATGGTTTTTGGCGCAAGAGGTCGCCGGTGAGGCGGGATTCGACGACCTTGTTGCCCTTACCCAACTCAAGATGCCTCGGCAGGCGAAACTAGAGATGGCACGAAACTATTGGGATGAAATGGGTCGAGGCAATAGTTTGGGGATGCACGGCCCCCTATTGGACACCCTCTGCGCGACCTTGGCCCTAAAAGTCGAGCCAGACAAAGCGGTGTGGCCTTCTTTGGCGCTTAGCAATCTCATGATGGCGCTTGCAAGCAATCGCAAGTTTGCGTTTCACAGCATCGGCAGTTTAGGTGTTGTGGAGCTGACGGCGCCGGGCCGATCCGGGTTCGTCAACGAGGGCCTTCGGCGTCTAGGCGTGCCCCCCGCCGCGAGAAAATACTTCGCGCTGCATTCCACTTTGGATATTGAGCACTCAAAGGCGTGGAACCGCGAAATCCTTTGCCCGCTGGTCGCCGCGGATCCACGCCTCGGCCGGGCGATTGCCGAAGGCGCTTTAATGCGCCTTCGCGCGGGGGAACGATGTTTTGCCCGTTACCGTGAGGATCTAGGATTCAACTCGTGATTCCCTTCCCACGTCGCCGAGGCACCGACCGGCTCGGTTCTCCTCGGCTCGCAGGCCGACCTCGGTGCTGCTACCACATTACGGTGTAACCGATGTTCATTCCATAGGCGGCCTTTACAGCCAACAACGTGCCTTGCGACGTGTTCACTATGTTTGACGTGGAGTAATCCATGACAATGGCGGGGGTCAGAATTCCCGAACGCCCCACCAGGAAATTCGCCCCGAGGCGCGGCGCGAGATCGAAACCTGTATCTTTTCCGTTATAGGCGGCTCCGAAGCCCAACCCAAAAAAGCCATAAACGAAGTTATTGAATGGTAGATGGTAGCTAGGTTCGATGACAGCTTTAAAGAAAGTTTGGGAATCCTGATCTTTTGCCTTGGCATAATTGAAGCCAACGATCGCGGAAAGCTCGAGATTGTCGACGATGAACCAACCAATGGAGGGCGAAACATTCACCGCAGTTAGGCCATCGCTTTCCTGAAATCCCGCCGATCCGCCGAGTTCAAGGACGCCGACCCGCGCGTAGGCTTGCGTTCCGCCCACGCCCGCTTGTTTCGTAATCCCTTCCGGGTTTGTCATGGCCGGGGTAGGCGCGATCGGCTGAGGATCGTGAGAACTTTTGGCCGGCGGTAGGGTCTCAGCCGGCGCCACCTGAGGCGGATTCGGGGTCTCAGCCGGCGCCACCTGAGGCGGATTCGGGGCCTCAGCCGGCGCCACCTGAGGCGGATTCGGGGGTTCGGGTTGTTGTGCGCGAACCATGCCGACCTGGAAAAATAGTCCTCCCATAACCAGAGTCGTGACGAAAGGTGCGGGTTTATGTCGGTTCATTCTATTTTCCTCTTCGGTGTGTTGATGAGCCATTTGGTGAGGCTTTGACTCGACATGACATTCCGCAAAACCTATGCCATCGTGAGCCAACGTGAATCGGCTCCCTTAGGTCTGTAACTGGTAACAAACTAGGGATTTTTCCTATCATCACGGCACCGGTTCGTAACTGTGTTACCTCTGCGTGTCGCTTACGAGCTCGCGTTCCGCCTCGAACCAGTCATCCTCCGCCGATCCATACCCTTGCTGGCGAGTGAGGTAAATTTCATAAGCCCGATCGCGAATTTTTTTATCGTAGGCACTGTCGGCATAGAGCCTCTCGGTGGCGTCTACCCCTCGCGCCGGCGACACTCTTTCGACGTTTCGGTCGACGAAATTGATCCGCGCCTTAACGGTTGCTTCGCCGTTTGCGGCGGCGGTGAATGCGCCATTGTTGGAGAATTCACGTTGCTGTTGTTGCTTTTTCATATTCAAGCTCGCTCCTTTGTTTTTTTGAGAACCCAAGACACGCGGCCACGGTCGGTCAATACGGGACGATCGGCAATACAGGCATCGTTGCGAACAACTCCTCGTCGGTCGGCAACGTTAGGGGCTCTAGGTCAGAACTCGCAGGGCCATTGAGAACATATCCCGTGGCGTCAAAACGGCTGCCGTGGCAGGGGCAATCCCACGTGCGTTCGGCATCGTTCCATCCGACCTGACATCCAAGGTGGGGACAAACGGGCGAAAGCGCATGAAACGCCCCATAATCGTCCCGAAATATCGCAAGTCGTTCGGTCCCCCATCTCATCACGCACCCCGTGCCACGGCCCATATGCTGCAAATCGCCGGCGCCGGTTCGTACCCCGTCGGTCACCAGGTGGCGGGCTGTCACCAAATTCCCCTTCAGGTACTTTCCGGCTGCCGAAAGCGGCGGCAGGCGCGTCGCCTTGAAGATCTGCATCATCGGCGTGTCTTGCCCTTCGATTGCATCCAGCATCAGTCGAGCCGCCAGGGTGCCTTGGGTCAGACCATTGCCGGAAAATCCAGTTGCCACAAAAACGCGGCTTGCCCCGACATTCGCACCGATGTACGGCAGACCATCCACGGTCTCAATAATCTGCCCCGACCATTGCTCGGTCGGTTTTAGGGTGCCGAAGCGCTCACGCACGTACCGTTCAAGGCTGCGAAAACGCGCCGCCGCTTCCGAGACTTCCCCCACGCGGTGATCTTCGCCACCCACGATTAGGATCTGATTGCCGGCAATGTTGACGGTGCGTAGATAGTGGTACGGATCTGCGAGATCCCAAAACAGGCCGCCCGGCAGCGGGGAGCCGACTGCGCCGGCCAGCACGTACGAACGTCGCGGTAGGAGTTTTGTGTGGATGGCGAATCGATTGTTGATGGGGACACCGCTGGCCACAACGACGTGGACCCCCTTGATGGAAAATCCATCGCCCACCACCGTACAGGGCTCGCCTTCCTGCACGTCGTGTACGCGATGGCCAAGCAGCAGCGCCACGCCCGAACCAAGGATCGCCCGAGCGAGCCCCCCTAAGTACTGGCCCGGATGAAACTGCGCCTGGTCTTCCACGCGCAAGGCCCCCCTCACGGCAAAGGGCAGGGGAGTCTCGGCCACGCGCGTAAAAGCAAGATCGAGTTTTCTGTATGCGTTTTCCTCCTTGTCGAGAATCTCGCGCTGGGCGTCCGTCTCGGCCATCAAATATCCAGGCACGCGTTCGAACCCGCATTCGATCTGCACGTCCCTGATCAGCCCTTCAATAAGACGAAGGGCCCATCGTTGCGCATGCAAAATAAGCCGCGTCTGTTCGTCCCCATACTGAGATTGCAGATCCGCTACGCGGACATCCAGCACGTCGGTCAAATGCGCGGAGGTTCGTAACGTCTCGCCACCGCCTAGGGTTTCCGCTGCGTCGAGCACCGCGACCGATCGGCCCCTTTGCTTAAGCAGCCACGCCGTTGTCAGGCCGGTTATCCCCGCGCCTACGACGACCACATCGAAGATCTCGGCGGCGTTGGGCGTTTGCTGCTTCGGGATGGTCGTCGAACCGTCGCGTTCCCACAGCGTGGGGCGTTGTGCTTTTTCAGGCATGTCGCTTCCTTGGGCCGACGGCGATGCAAACTGCATGCCGCGTGAAGGTGCGGCTTTCCCGCGCCTCGCGGCTATAAGACGTTACCCCCTGGGCCCGCGGTTACGGACGCGTGACGTCTGGCGCCGTCGACGGCAATGCCGACGCGTGTCCTAATCGGCTTCTTATTTTTTGGCGAAGGCCCTGGGCGCTAACCACCTGCCATCACTTGCGCGCATTTGGATGGCAACATGATTGAAGCACAACGATTCTCAACGATCTAATAAGTGCCTGGCGGGCGATAGCGTCTTCTCCGAGTTGAGCTAGACCGCAGGCCAGGTGGAGCGACGCCTAACTGCCGTCAACTTGGTGACGGCAGTTAGGCAGCAATCCCAGGGCGCTTAGGTGCGACGGGCAACTAGCTTAACCGAGCCTAGCAGCACCACCGACCCCAAAAGCGCGACGAAAAAGCTGGCTATGGCGCCGTTGTTCGAAGCGTTATCGGCGAACAGGGCGCGCGCAACAAAACCGCCTATCAATGCGCCCACGACGCCCACGAGGATGTTCGCGAAGCCGCCCATCTGTTTGTCTGTGCCCATGACCTTGCTGCCGATCCAGCCGGCGAGAGCTCCAATTATCAACCACATTATGACACCGTATGAAGGATTCATGCTCAGCTCCTTTGTGAATGTAAATTCGGATCCTTCAAGAGCCGTGCCATATCCAACGACCGGAATCGCGCGCTATTCGAGCTTCGGCTGTTTCCTTCGGGTTACCCGTGCGGATTTGGTCACAACCTGGTGACGGCTCACGGTTAGGCATGATGACACACCGCCCTGTGCCATCCTTCGGTTTATGCGTCTATCAATCATGGGACTTCTTATCGTGGTCAACGTTTTCACGGGCTGCGGGTCTTCCAAAAAAGATCCGCTACGTGATGCCGGAGGTATTGCCGAATCGGGACGGATAGACGCCGGAGGAGGGCCAACGCCCGTCTGTCCCGGGGACGGTGGTTTTGCCATGGCTGCGGATGGGGGCATGATGCGGGTTTTGCGGGATGCGGGGCCGGGCCAAGCCACGTGTGATCCCGATGTTGAGCTGAGGTTGGAACCGCTCGGAGGGCGTCAACGTTATTGCGCCGTCGACATTGGAAGCAAGAACGTAAAGCTGACGACCGCGGTGATGATTCCGGGTGATTTAAGCTCGCTCATTTCCGAACGTGATTGTAAGGCTGCAAAAAACCTTGGTGACAAGACCTACGACCAAAAGATGGAGCTACCCCTTGCATTGCCGATGAAAGATCTCGAAGACTTGGTCACTTTGGTTAACGACTATCGTTCGATCTGTGAACGCGAGAGCGGAAAACTGGTGGCAGCCATAGGCACAGAATGGGCAAGGCGCGCCACAAACAAGGACGAAATAAAAAAAGCACTCAAAGATGCCGTGGGGGTGGATTTCGAAATCGTCACGGGTGACCGTGAAGGGGTCTTGGGTTACACGGCGGCGACCCGGGGTGTATTCAATCGAATCATTCTCGATACGGGAAGCCGTAGTTTTCAGATCTCGTATTGGCACGAAAAAGATCCGGCGGCCAAAGTCGTCACAGCGGCACTGGGCAGCGACGAAGCATCGGATCGTTTCTTCTCGAATCCGATTTACGCAAGTTATGGTGTTGCCCGGGCTGCCTATGTGACGCATCTGAAGGGGTTGCTACGGGATCAACTTGATCCGCTGAAGGAGTACCTGCGCACCGCCAAGGTGGATCCGTTCTTGATCTCGTTGGGCGACAGTGGCCTCGCTTTGGCTGTGGATGGTAGTCTCATCGATCCCTGCAATGGTCGATTCGTGGAACCCGAAACCTACGACAGAAAATCCGCGGAACGAAAGGGCGCAAAACGTGGCATTAGCGCCGAACAGACCCGAACCTTCCTGGCCGCATTGTCGAACAACAACGCCTGGTTCCAGGACCTGCGCAGCGATCGGCTCAAAAAGGCCTACGGCAACAAGGTCATGGCGGCCCTGGCCCTCATCTCCTACCTTTTCGAGGAGCTGGGCCTAAAGGACGTCCAGTTTTCATCGGCGGAACTGGCCGAGGGAGTCATTATCGAAAAGCTCAAATAGAACCGAACCGAAGGAAGCGATGACTGGAGGTAATGGAAGGACCCTGGTACGGTGTTATCGTTCGCGGGGTGCGCGTCGTCCTCAGCTTCTTGCTCGCCCTGAGCGTCTTCGGCAACGCCTGGCAGCTTCTCCGGCGGACACCAGAGCCACAGGGTGTACAAGGGGCGTCCGCCCCACCCGCGGCCATGCGTTTGGCTCGTTCCGCGCCCCTCCCTTGCGCCGTTCGACTCGCCTCGGTCGAGGGTGAGATCCTGGGCGCCATGTCCGTGCTAGCGCCGCATGTGCCCGCGGAGACGGTCTTCTCCGTGGGCGAGGGGAACCCCCAGGCACAGGCGGCCCTGATGCCAATTCTGCACAAGATCCTAGACCGGGGGCGTTCGGACAGACAGTTCGACCTCGAATGTCACCTGCTGGCGTGTCGGTTGGTGGTTGAAATGAAGGCGGACGATGACGTCAGCTGGTATCCGGATCTCAGTCACGACACCGACTTACGCGACCTCATCGAGCTGGCCCCGCAGGCAGCCGCAAGAGGGACTGGAGCGTCCCCCCTGACATCCGTAGGCGAGAAACGGTGGACGGTTTTTCTGAAGCTTCGCAACGAGGCAGAGCGGGCCCCGTGAAAACTCCGCGCAACCCTGCCCCTGTGCTGGCCGCCGCGTTGTTCCTGAGCGTCGCCGCTAACGGATGGTTGTTCCTGCGAAAGGGAGCGGGAGGTCCCGGTGCGCCCCAAAAGAGCGATGATTCCGCTACCAAAGAGACAGCGGGCCCAGAAGAAGAGATCCCAAAACCAGGAACGTGTGAACTGAAGCTGGGAACCAAGCTCGGGGTCCTTGACCGTATGAAGGCCGATATGAATTGGTACCTTCCCTACGCCGATCAGTTCGCGCGCGGAGCCGAAAATCCGACGCTGGTCGCAGCCGCGCAGGCGCCCCTGACTGCGATTCTCAATCCCCCGGAGGGAGAGGATCCTTTGCCCTTCAGCATGGCGTGCCAGGGCTGGGTCTGCCGCCTTGAGCTGACCAAACCCATCCGGCGAGAATTCGATCGTCTGAGGCTGCTGCAGGGCCAAAGCCTTCAGGGCCTGCCCCCCGCGGTCATGACGGACATCGTCGGTCTCGAGGTCACGCGGGCGGGACCCGACGACCATCGCACTGTCTACATCCGGTTCCGCGATCCAACGACCGTCGATGGCACCCAGGTCGTCAAGGCCGTGATGACGGATTTTTTGGCCTCACCTGCAGTGGCGGGTTGCCGCGCGCGATCGGGCGGGGGCCAGATCAACCTGCGGTTGCAGGTGTCAAGCCCGCGCACGCAGATGGCGCGGCTGTGGGCCACAAGCTTTGCCAAGGGGGAATGGACGCTGGCCACATCGTGCATCAGCGAGAAATTTGCCCACTTCGTCGATGGGGTCCCTCCGCCACCCGCCCGTGTGACCGCCGCCCAGATCGAAGAACGGCTGTCGGACCGCTTCTAACGTATCTGCCGCGTGGATTTGCCCCGGCCCGTTCCCGGTCGCAGGCGGCTCGGATCTCGCAGGGGTTTGGCGCTGCCTTGTAGCGATTGTCGCAAGGCCGCCACGACGGACGCTGATTGGCCCCGGCCTCCCCGCCCCACACGCACCACACCTTCTGACAAGACCTGGCGCAGTTCGGGCACGAAGGCGTCGCGACAGTGCTGTTGCAACCACGCAAGGCCACCGCCGGGCAGCGCAACGACAGCCGCCAAAGTGGCAGGCAAGGCCAGGGTCAGGCGGCGCAAGGCGTCTGATCGCGCAGCCGATCGCGGGGCCTCGGCAACCAATCCCAACACCGCGGTCAGGTAATCCAACATCGCGCCATGATCATGAAGCGCCGAAAGAACCTGGGCCTTGGCCAAAAGGTCGACAACCATCGCGGCGGCGCCGTAGACAACTTCACGATCGTCTAATTCGATCCAGGTCACAGCGCGGGCAAGCAGAATCTCGGCGCCCCCTTCGCGCACGGCCAAGGTCAAGAGCGCATCAATGGCGCCCAGCCGTACCGGCGCCCGTTCGTCAGCGGCCAACACCGCCAGTGCCGCCCACGCCATTTCGACGTCGCGGCCCGCCCGCACCCGCGCCGCCCATCCATGTGCCGCCGCAATCGGCAAAAACGCGCGGGAGGTATCCGGGGCCGCATCGTCCTGCCCCAACCGCGCAAGCAACCGGGGTATCGCGGGGCTGGGGTGCGTGCCGATTTCAACCCCAAAAGCCGCCGCCAGTTTCACGTTGGGTTGCGGGGTCAAAACCGCCCCGTGCCGACACAACAAATCTTCTAGCCGCGCGGGGTTCCCCGCAATCGCCTCGCGCAAGGAAGCCTGCAAGGTTTCATTCTTCAATCCGACATCGGGGGGGGCCATGACCGCTGGAACGTAGCCGTTCAGGGATTTCCTGCAAACCACATCGACAATGACGCCTTCAGGGACACCGTCAGGAACAAGCGCTGGTGCCCCGCCCCGCCTCGGGCCATGATGCGCAGATGTTGGCGTTTTCGTTGTCGCTTTCGAGATTCCTGGCCGCAGCAGGGGTCATCCTCATGCTGGGTGCGTCGTATCCCGTTCGTGCGGACAATCTGCGGCAGGCCATTCATCCGCTGCAATCGGTGCTGCCCGACCTGCCGGGACAGGATGACGCGCAGGCCGCATTCGCAGCGGCCGCCAGCCGATATCGCCTGGGCGTGGTCGAAGCCATCGACATTCCCGACGGACCCGCCCCGCGCGCCACGTCGAATCTGGCCAGCGGGAAAACCGCGCTGAAAGATTTGCGGTTCATCGACGCCGAAACCGCCTTGGCGGCCGCCGCTGCCGAAACCGACATGACCGGCGCGCGCGGCTGCAAACCCGCCGAATTGGTTGATATCTGGATCAACCTGGGGTGGGCCCTCCAACGTGCTGATTGGAAGGATCTACCGGCCCCCCTTTTGGCCATCGAACCCGAACCTGCGCGCATCGCCTATTTGCGGGCCGCGACGCTGGAGCCTGATCGGGTGCTCTTGCCCCGGCAATACCCGCCCCTGGTCATGGATTCCTGGCGATTGGCGGTAGCACAGGTTCGGGCGCGGCCCCGTGGGGCCATCGTGCTGCGCGGATCCGCATCAGCCCTCGGGTCGGTTGACGGCGGAACCCTGAAACCGCTGCCCTTGGCCGTGCCGGACGTCGGGTACGGGCCCCATGTCATTCGCGTCGAGGATCCCGGTCGCCAGATCTGGGCACAGGTCGTGCCTGTCAGCGAGCCAACTTTGGAAATCGACGTGGCGCCGCAGCCTGCCTTCACCCTAGATGACGCCCTGGCGGCCGATCGGGCGCGCCGCCAAGGGGCCGGGTTCGCGTTGGTATCCGAACTGCGGCCTGGATCCCCGACGCAGCTTCACCTGCGGCTGGTTGATGCCGCCACAGGGGCGAGGCAGGACGCCACAGCGGTGCCGTTCCCTTCTGACCCCGCTGGTTTGGAAGCGGCCGTCATGCGGTTTGACGAAATGGCCCGCAAAACCCTCATGGAACGAAACGCCAGCGCCCCTGTCGCGGCAATGGCCGCGGCCCCACCCCCGCGACTGGTTCTGGACACTGTCACCCCCGTGCCCACGGTCACGTCCAGCCTGCGAGACGATCCAGCGGCCTGGGCCCGCGCCCGGTGGCCGATGTTGACGGCGGTGGGGGTAACCCTAGGAACCGCGCTAATTTTGGGAATCGTGGTCGCCGTAGATGGCGGTCGCTGACCCGCCTGGGATACACTAAAGGCCATGGCCGTTGTCGGCATCGATCTGGGAACCACAAATTCAGTCATTGCGCAGGTCAAGGACGGCGGCGTCGTCGTCATTCCCGACGCCGAAGGCCGCCGCCTTCACCCGTCGGTCGTCACCCTGCTGCCAGATGGCGGGAAGGTGTTTTCATACGACGCCGTGGCCCGGCGGGCCCAGGATCCGGCCTTCACGGTGTTTTCCGCCAAACGGCTTATAGGTCAGCCGTTTCGATCGGACGAGGTGCGGATGGTCAGCACCCGCGTGTCGTATTCGGTGCGTGAAGGGAATAACGAACAACCCGTCATCATGGGCCCCGACAGGCCCTATACGATTCCAGAAATTTCCGGTCTGATCTTAGGCCACCTGAAGAAACTGGCGGAAACCTCCGCGGGTGAACCGGTGACCGGTGCGGTCGTCACCGTACCCGCGAATTTTAACGACAGCCAGCGGCGGGCCACGGTCGACGCGGGACGGATCGCAGGGCTTGAGGTGATGCGGGTCTTGAACGAACCCACCGCCGCTGCCCTGGCTTATGGCCTGGGGCGGGGCATGTCCCAACGAATTGCGGTTTACGATTTCGGCGGCGGGACATTTGACGTGACGGTGCTTCAGGTCGAAGGGGAAGTGTTCGAAGTTCTGGCCACGGGGGGCGATACGTTCCTGGGTGGTGATGATGTGGACGCGGCGGTCATGACCTTGCTGGCGGAACAACACGTCGCTGCGACCGGGCAGGATCCGCGCCTTCATCCGGTTTTGAAATCGCGGCTGCTGATGGCGGCCGAACGGGTGAAACTGCATTTATCCGAGGCCTCCGAAGCGCGGGGGGAATTGAAACTGGGGTCGGTTACGGGCGGCCCCCCTGTGATCCTAAAATTTGAACTGCAACGTGCGGCCTTCGAACAGGCCATTTTAGGATTGGTAAACCGCACGCTGCGGACCTGTGACGAAGTGTTGGCGCGCGCGGGTCTGACAAAAACCCAAATCGACGAAGTCATCCTGGTCGGCGGATCAACCCGCCTGCCCATCGTGAGGCGCGAAGTCGAAAGGGCCTTTGCCCGCGCCCCCCGAACGGACATCAACCCCGACGAAGTCGTGGCCTGCGGCGCGGCGGTTCAGGCGGCCAGCCTCGCGGGCGGCGGCGTCGCCCTGGGCATGCGACCGGTGTTGCTGGACGTGACCCCGCGGGCGCTGGGAATCGCGGTATCGGGCGGATTTTCCGAATCGATCATTGAACCCAACGTGGCGGTTCCGGTCGAACAAAGCCGCGTGTTCACAACATCAACGGACAATCAATCTGCGGTCACCATCCAGGTTTGTCAGGGGGAATCGCGACGTTTCGACGAAAACATGCCGCTCGGTGAACTGGAACTCACCGGACTGCCAGCGGCACGCCGGGGCGAGGTCAAGATCGAGGTCACCTTCAGGGTCGATTCCAGCGGCATTCTGCGGGTCCGGGCCCGTGACCCCCAATCCGGGGTGGAAACCGAGGCCGCCGTCAACGTTCGCGCCACGATGAGCGAGGACGAAGTCAACGAAGCGGCAGAGCGCCAGAAGAACGAGGCCAGCGACCGCCGAGATCCCGCAGCGCCACCGCCCTTGCCCTCCGTCCCCTAGATAGCCTTACCCTATGTCAGATCCCGCCACCCAAAGTCTGGCCGCCTTCGCCGATCGCGTGTTTCCGACGATGGGTGATAAATCGTATTACCAATTGCTGAACGTTCCTGCGAATGCTGACGTGACCGTGATCCGGGCGTCGTATTACAAGATCGCAACCCAGTTGCACCCCGATCGCTTCCACAACGTTCCCGATGCGAAACTGCGAGATCGACTGGAAAGCATCTACGCGCGCATCACCGAGGCGTACCGCGCCTTGCAAAACCAGGAAAAACGGAATCGCTATGACCAAGGGTTGGCCACGGGGCAGATGCGCCTGTCCCCCAAGGTTGAACCGCGCAACGAAGGGCCCAAAAACCCCGAGGACGCGCTTAAAAATTTGGACGCGAAGAAATTTTTTCGCCTGGGGATGTTGTGCCTGGGGAAAAAAGACTTTCGCGGTGCCGCGCTAAACTTCACGTTCGCCAGGAACAGCGAACCCACCGCGGCCGTTATCGCGGAAAAATTGGCCGAGGCCCAGGCCGGCATTAAATCCCTCCCCCCGCAGCCCAAGTGAACGTGGTTCCATGAGCGATCCCCTGGACACGTTGCCCGTGAATCCGGGAGGATCTGACAAAGACATCCGCCCCCGATCCGGAGGGACGCTGGGCCGGTATGCACTTCTGAACGTTCTGGGGCAAGGCGCGATGGCGACGGTGTTTCGTGCGCGGGATTCGCGTCTGGGCCGTGAAGTCGCGATCAAGGTCATGAGCCTGGTCATGGCGTCACGGGCCGATTCGAACGAACGGTTTCGGCGCGAGGCGCACGCCGTGGCCGCAGTCAAACACCCCTTCATCGTCGAGATCTTTGATTTTGTCGCGGCCACTGCAGAAGATCCGGCATACATCGTCAGCGAACTGATTGATGGTCCGACGCTGAGAAAATTTCTGGATGATAGGCGGGGGCGCCTGCTGCCGGAAGCCGCGGCGCTGTTGACCCTGCCCCTGGCCGAAGCCCTGGGGGTGGCCCATGAACGCGGCATCGTCCACCGCGACCTGAAGCCCGATAACGTGATGATCGATAGCGCCGGCACCGGGGCCGGTCGGGTGGTGTTAACCGACTTCGGCATCGCCCATGTCACCGGAATGGAAACCATGACAGCGACCGGCGCCATCGTCGGATCGCCCGCCTATATGTCGCCCGAACAGGCGCGCGGACAGGACATCACCCATGCCGCCGATCTGTGGGCATTTGGGGCGATGTTGTATGAACTTTTGACCGGCGCGGTTCCTTTTCCAGGAAAAGATCCACTGACGGTCATCGCCGGCATCGCACGGGGTCAGTATCGGAAGCCCTCACAATTGTCGGCGGCGGTCGGAGCGGACATCGAACGCATTGTGGTTCGCTGCCTTAAGAACGAGCCCGCAGAACGTTATCCGAACGCGGCAGCCCTGGCCCAGGACCTTCGCGCCGTCATCGCCCATGCAAATCTTGGGGAGCCGACGGTGGCGCTGCACAGGTTCCTGCAGGATCCCGACGCCTTCGACGCCGAATTGCGCCCCCGGATCGCGGCCCAGGCGGTGGCGAACGCACGAAAACTGGTACGACGGGCCGAAATGGGAAAGGCAATCTCAGAAATTGGGCGCGCCACTGCCTACGTTCCGGGCCTGGCCGAGGCCGAGCGGTTGCTGCAATCAATCGCCGCCCGCCGCACCTGGTTCAAGCTACTTTTGACCCTGGCATTGGGGGTTGCGGTCACGGGACTCGCATTCGCCGCCTGGAAAGTGCAGCTCAAAAAGACCACCACATCCCCGGCCCCATTTGTCCGCGCCGCAACCAATCCAGAGCCCGCGCCGCCCCCGGTGCCCCCGCCCCCCGCACCCGCCATCCCAACGCCCGTCGCCGCCCCCTTGCCTGTCCTGCCCCTGAAGGCTGTCACCTCCCGCCGAAAAGTCCTCGCCCACATAACGCCTGCCCCCGCAGCAAATCTGCCCGTCGTGATCGATGAGGGCAGCATCGCCCACCCGGTACCCGTGGCAGCCCCGGCCCTGCCCGACAAACCCGTAGCGCCTTCAGATCTTGCCGTCAAACTGACTGCCGGCAGCGGGTGGTGTTACCCCGGTCTAGACATGAAACCCGGCAGCGACACCGAAGTGCTGGCTGATATGCGGCCTGGAAAAACCTACCCTATCTACTGCGCGCGCGATCCGTTGGCGCCAAAGGATAGGGTCGGACCTCACCTTGCCCGACCCACCGCCAACCGGCCCCGCGCCGATTTGGTACAGCATCACACAACCGGCCCGCCCCGGCGCGCCCGCCCACCTGCGCCTGGTTCCGCATCTGCCAGCAGCAAAACCCTGACTGTCATCTACAGCCCGGAAACATCACCAGCAAATATACCGGAAAATTGCCGACATGGTTGCAACGCCTGAGCTGATTGCCAGCGAACGTGCGACCCTAGGCGCAACCATGTCCATTCGATTGTTCGCGTCGGTGCGATCGTGAAGGCGTCGCGGCGGCAAATGCTTCTGGGGGCCGGGGTAGCGCTTGGCCCCGCGCGTGTGATGGCGGCCCCGTTGCCACATCCCGCCCCCCATCACCTGTGGTTCGCCCAGCCGGCCGGTCGCTGGGTCGAAGCGTTGCCTATTGGCAATGGGCGCCTAGGCTCAATGGTCTTCGGTCGCGTGGCGCGCGAACGCCTGCAGTTGAATGAACAGACGCTGTGGGCGGGGCACGACCGTGACCGAACGAACCCGCGCGCGCTGGCAGCGCTGCCTGAGGTCAGGCGTCTCATCTTCGCCGGGAAAGACGCCGAAGCGGCCTCTCTGGTCACGTCGGACATGATGGGGATCCCTCCCACGCTGCAGTCGTACCAGCCGCTTGGCGATCTGGAACTAACCTTCGGGGACGAAGACACCACGACGGGCTACCGCCGCGATCTGGACCTACAAACCGGGATCGCCACGGTCACCTTCGTGGCCGGGGGCGTGCGCTTTAAACGAGAGATCTTCTCAACGGCGGTGCACCAGGTGCTGGTGTTTCGCACAACCGCCAGCCGCCCGAAGTCGGTCAACGCAGCCCTTGCCCTGCGCCGCGATCCTCACAGCAACACGTCGTCCAGTCTGGATGGCAAAGGCGGCGCCGAACTGCGACTTGTGGGCCGCACGGATGCTGACGGGTTGGCCTTCGCCTGTCGGATCTGGGTGACGGCCAAGGGGGGAACCATCCGGCAGGACGGCGATCGATTGGTGGTGCAAAACGCGGACGAGATCACGCTGATGGTCGCCGCCGCCACAGACTATCGCACCAAGACAGACCCGGTGGACGCATGCGTGGCCACCCTTTCGCGCGTGGCCACAGTCCCCTTTGCCACTTTGCGCGCGGCGCACGTCCAGGATCACCGGGCGTTGTTTGATCGTGTGTCGCTGGACGTCGGGCCGGGCCCCGTACACCTGCCGACGGATGAACGCCGTCGATCGATGGCCGCAGGCGCACAGGACCCCGCCCTGTGCGCGCTGCAGTTCCAGTACTGCCGCTATCTGCTGATGGCGTCGTCGCGCCCCGGAGGCCTACCTTCGAACCTGCAAGGCATCTGGAACGAACGCATGGAGGCGCCCTGGAACAGCGACTACCACCCGAACATCAACCTCCAGATGAACTACTGGCCCGCCGAAGTGGCCAATCTGGCCGAGTGCCATCGCCCCCTCTTCGACTGGCTGAAGGCCATCATCCCGTCGGGCGAACGGACCGCCAAAAGACACTACGGCGCCCGGGGCTGGGTCATGCATCACGTGTCCGACATCTTCGGCTGTACCACACCCATGGATGGCCCGTGGGGGCTGTGGCCGATGGGGGGCGCATGGATCTCGCGCCACCTGTGGGAGCACTATCGGCACGGCCTCGACATCACCTTCCTCCGGTCATTGGCCTACCCCATCATGAAGGGCGCGGCACAGTTCATGATGGATTTCCTGGTCACCGCGCCACCTCAAACGGCGTTTCCGGGCGCGCTGGTCACCAACCCTTCGCATTCGCCCGAAAACCGGTTCCGGCGTGCAGGGCGCGACGTCAGTCTCACCTACGCCGCAACCATGGATCTGCAGATCCTGGACGATTTGTTTCGCAACTGTTTGGCGGCCATCGACGCGCTTGCGGATCCGGCCGAACAGACCTTCAAGCGCGATCTGGAGACCACATTAAAACGGCTACCCCCGTTGCAGGTCAGCCGCCGAACCGGGCGGTTGCAAGAATGGATTGAGGATTACGACGAGCCCGAGCCTGGGCACCGCCACGTCTCCCATCTGTTCGGGGTGTTCCCCGGCACGTCGATCTCGCTTCGGCGCACACCAGCGCTGGCGGCAGCCGCACGCCGGACGGTGTCACATCGTCTGGCCTCGCACTACGACGCACAGGCCTGGAGTCTCCACTGG